>JAITOV010000181.1 GCA_031289735.1 Peptococcaceae bacterium | reverse complement strand
CTCTGAGACAGCGAATCACAAGATTTCCGCGCGCTCAGAAGCCGATGTACCGGCGGAAGCAATGGCGCAAGATGAAACAAACGCATCACCGGCTGACGACGCCATTTCGGCGCTCTGGGCGGAGATTGCGGCGCTTCTATTTTCGGGACAGACAAGCCAAGAGGGTATAGCGGCAGGCAAGGACGCCAATTCCGCAGCGGAAATGAATTTGACTCAGGGTGTCGCTCTGACGGCGGAAGATATGACCGGTTTACTTCAGCAGTTATTTCAGGGCGAACCGTGGGCGGATCATCTGGCCTCTGCGCTCACAAGGATGATGAACGCAGAGGCTCAGGGAGCCTTGATCGGGCAAGAGGAATTGGTTGGATATAAAGAGGATCTCACACAGTTATTACAGGCTCTGCATGGAGAATTAGAGCTCATATCACACCCAGTTGGCGCAACGCGCCTGATTGAGCCGTCTCTGAACGCGCTGAATGCGCGGTTTTCCGCAGATGAGGCGGAGTTGAGCGCTTCGCTGATCCCGCGGGAGACAGCGCTGCCGGCGGAGGACAATCCAGTCGCCACGCAGCGGGCGGCCCAGGAATACCTGACGGACAACCGCGCGCATGCCCGGCAACAGGGAGAAACAGCGCTGGAGGGCGTGGGGCAAGCAAAGGATCTGACGGTGCCAGCGGAACATACGGAATCGGCGGTTACTCTGGCAAATATCGGCGTGGCGAGCGTGCATGCGGGCGTCAGCGGACAGGAAGTCAACTTGCCGGAAGTTAACCTACAGACGGTCGTGAGCCGCAGTATCCTTGATCAAGTGAGCCGGGGGTTGCAGCCCTATCTGCAAGCGAGCGTTCCCCAAGTGAAAGAACTGCGCATTCAACTGCATCCGGCGGAACTGGGACAGATTTTTATCGCGATGAAGCTGGAGAACGGGCAGGTGCATTTGCGCGTGAACGCTTCAGAAGCGGCGACTGGATCGGCGTTGCAGAATAACATGCAGGATTTGAAGCATACGTTGGAAAACCAGGGGATTGCCTTGGGTTCCATGCAGATGGGGATGGGCAATGGATATCCGTCCTCCTATGCCTTCTCTGACGGGCAGACGGAGCAATCCGCGGCTGAGCGGGAGTCCGAGTCCCGGAGAGAAGAACGCGGCGTGGCGCCTCCGGTCAGCGCGAGTACAGGATATGTGCAAGGGTACGCCGTGGGAGAGAGTCTGCTCGATGTGACCGCGTGAAGTAATACGTAGGAGGCAAATATGAGTTCAACAGTAGCAGGCGGGGTGAATTTTTATACTCCGGTAACGAGCAGTTTGGCGAATACGGTAGACACCGCCAGCGCTCTGAAGAAGGAACTGGGCAAGGATGATTTTCTGAAGTTATTGGTCGCTCAATTGACGAATCAGGATCCGTTAAACAGTATGGACGACCGGGAATTCATTTCTCAGATGGCGCAATTCAGTTCATTGGAACAGATGAATAACGTCAGTGAAGAACTCGGACAAGTGACCACCGTCCTAGCGCATATGTATATGCAAAATGTCTTTACCCAAGGCGCGTCCTTAATCGGTAAATACGCGATGGGCCTGGACGACGACGGCAACGTGCTGACTGGCGTAGTGGAGAGCGTGGCCTGGATCAATAACACGGTGAAAGTCCGGATTAGCGGTCAAGTCCTGGATATGGACAATCTGCTTCAGGTATCCATGTACAAAGCGGTAACAGAGCCAAGCGAAGTAATTCCGTCGGATCCGGAAGACCCGGTCAACGAAGTCAGCCCGCCGGATCCGGAAGACCCGGTCAGCGAAGCCAGCCCAGAGACCACCGAGTAATGCCCTAAACGGAGTAAACGAATGAATGGAAGAGGTTGATGTATAATGATGCGTTCACTGTTTTCCTCCATCGCCGGATTGAGGAACCATCAGACGATGATGGATGTGATCGGAAATAATATCGCGAATGTCAATACAGTCGGATTCAAAAAGAGCACGGTGACTTTTTCTACGATGCTCAGCCAGACTTTGCAAGGCGCTTCGTCGCCGACCAATACGCTTGGCGGTACCAATGCGAAGCAAGTCGGCTTAGGTTCCACGATTGCCGGGATCACGCAGGTCATGAATACTTCCAGTACGCAGACGACGGGGATTAAGACGAATATGGCGGAGACCGGGGCCGGTTTCTTCATCCTGAGCAATGGCAACCAAACGCTGTACACACGGGACGGCAGTTTCATCCAGGACGCGGATGGCAATCTGGTATCCCTGAGCGGCGCGAAGGTGATGGGTTTTATGTGGGGTATGGACGACCAGATCCCGGCTGATTTTTCCTCTCTGGCGCCGATTACCTTCCCTGAAGGCAGCACGTTGCCGCTGGCGGACGTTGTCACGATACCGGAACGGCCGGCGACCTATCCGGGCAACGGGTGGTTGTCGGAGACGGTGTACGCCAATGATAACTTGATCGGGCGGGGCATAGATCCGGCTGAATTGGATCTGGATGTGATGACCTTTAATTCCGGCACAGGCGTGATCACCTTCAAGACGGTGACTGACGCTATTGACGCTAAGGATTTAGACATCCATCCGCTAACGGAGCTTGATGTAACGCTGCCGTCGCCGACGGGTCCGTTCCCCACTGCTGACGGATGGGCCAATGAAACTACCTATACAAATGCGGGCTGGATCGGCGCTTCCTTTGATGAATTGCCGGAAGGCGCCGTGTGGAATCCCAGTACGGGTACCTTGACCTTTAATACCACCACGGCGGCGCTAGCCGCTGCGGGTACGTATGATTTGCGCTGGACACAGCCGACGCTCGCCAGTTTCAGCGTTGACCAGAGCGGCGTGATTACCGGAGTATACAGCAATGGCATCAGTTCGATCATTCATAAGATCGGTCAAGTCGCGATCGCGAGCTTCAATAACCCTGCCGGACTGGAAGCGGTCGGCGGCAATAATTATATCGTCAGCAATAACTCCGGTATCGCGCACATCGGCGCGGCGGGTACGGACGGACGGGGTACGATCATCGGCAGCGCGGTGGAAATGTCGAATGTGGAACTCGCCGAGGAAATGACGAGTATGATCATCTCTCAACGTGGTTTCCAGGCGAACGCCCGAACGATCACCGTATCTGATTCGTTGCTGGAAGAACTGATCAACCTCAAACGCTAAACTAGGGGGTAAGACGCTTGAGTATTTTGGGAAACGCGGTAAGCGGCGTACGGGCGCAGCAAAACGCCTTGGACGTGCTGGGTGATAATTTAGCGAATATGAATACCTATGGTTTTAAAGCGGAGCGGGCATCTTTCTCCGAAACCCTGAATCAAGTGCGTCACATCACGCAGCCGGCCGGCGAAAAGACCGGTCAGCCCTTGTTGGTTCCCTCCGGGGTGATGACGTCCGGCATTGTCCGGACGACCACTCCCGGTGTGGTCAGCGACACGGATAACCCGTATAGCCTGGCGATTCAGGGGGACGGATATTTTCAGATCCGCTTACCGGATCAATCCATGGCCTATACGCGCTCCGGCAATTTCCTGCGGGACGCTGACGGGCAATTAGTCAATGAGGCCGGCTACGCATTGGAACCGGCGGTGTTTATTCCGGCTGATCAGGATATTTATATTACCGCTGACGGACGGGTCGTCAGTGAGGAAGAAGACGGGACGACGCGGGAACTGGCTCAGATCAATCTGGCGCGCTTTACCAATGCGGGGGCGCTGCAAAGAATCGGGGATAACCTGTTCCTGGCGAGTGGCCGGACTCAGATGGTTACGGGTGCGCCGGGCTTGGTGGGCCTGGGAACGCTCATCCCCGGCAAGATCGAACGCTCGAACGTCGATCTGGGCCAAGAGATGACGGATATGATTCAGGTACAACGTACGTATCAGGCGAATACCCGCGTCATTCGCAACGCGGATGAGATGTGGGGCGTAGCCAACGCCATAAGGAGGTAGTCTGATGCTGAATTATTTGGATGGTTTTCCCTTGCGCGCGCTGGAAACAGGATTGGACGCGTCCAGCTTACGGCAGAAGATTTTGGCGGATAACATCGCTAACGTGGATACGCCGGGGTTTAAACGTTCGGACGTCAATTTTCCCGAGGTTATGGCGACCGTATGGGAAGGCCAGCCGGTGCAGGCGTTGCCGCTCAAACTGACTTCCGTCAAACACCTGCCGGGCGTACAGATCTCGCAGAGTCCGGTGGTGCAGGATACGAGCACTATTTTGCGCAATGACGGTAATAACGTGGATATCGAGCAGGAAATGACGAATGTAGCGAAGAACGGGCTGTACTACGAAGGCCTGACGACATCGTTGGGGATGAAACTGGCCCAGTTCCGTATGGTGATCAAGGGAGATGCGTAAGGGCATGAATCCCGTGGTTGCGGATGTAAGGAGGAAGTTCCTTGATTAGAGGATTATATACGTTAGGTGGAGGCATGTTAGCCTCGGAGCAGCACGCCGAAGTCGTGGCGGATAATATCTCCAATCTGCGCACGACCGGATTTAAAGAAACGTTTAGCAGTTCTATGGCTTTTCCGACCCTGCCGATCCAGCGCAACGAGTTGAGTCCCGCCGGGATTCCCCAAGCGACCGCCATCGGGAATCTGAGTACCGGGGTGATGGTCGATCGCGTCACGAAGATCGATCAGCAGGGATCATTGCAGGAGACCAACGAGCCGACGGATGTGGCGCTGGACGGACCGGGGCTGTTTGTCGTGCAGACCCTGAATGGGGAGCGCTATACGCGCGGCGGTCAATTCCGCTTGGAAGACGGTCGTCTGCTGACCCAGGAAGGGTATGCGGTGTTAGGGACGGATGGGCCGATCCAACTGAACGGCAATGATTTTCAGATCAATGATAGCGGTTTAGTCATTGAAGATGGAGATTGGGAGAACGCGCAGCAATTACGCTTCGCCGTGATCCCGGCGGACTCTCTGCAACGCGAGGGCAACTCTTTGTATACGTCCGAGAATGTCGTCACGGAAATGCCTGCGGGAACCGCTCAGGTGCGGCAAGGATTTTTGGAAAGTTCGAATGTTGACTTGGCCGGACAGATGGTCAGGATGATCAAAATCATGCGTGTATACGAAGCCAATCAACGCTTAATCCAGACGGAAGACGCTACGCTGGACAAGGCGGTCAATGAAATCGGCAAGGTATAGGGATAGGTGGAATATAGATGGTTATGCGTATTGATACCCAGGATATGTTACGTTTGTACATATTGCAGCAAGCTTCCTCCCTATCTCGCATCGGGTCTCTGGAAAGCGGCGGCAGTAAAAGTGCGGATTCCCTGAATAATGAATCCGCGTTGTTCAATAGTTATTTAGCTGAAGCGATGCAGCAAACCTTATCCGCTCAGGCGGCGTCCGGGACTGGGACTGGATCGGAGCCTGCCGCCGGGACGGCCAAAACGCCTGTACCGGCTGTGGTCAGCAGTATTCGTTCCTCTAGCTCTAGCGTGACGCCAACTGTGGCGGGCGCTTCCCAGGACGCCTTAATTCGTCAAGCCAGCCAAAAATACGGGGTTAGCGAACCATTAATCCGCGAAGTGATCCGGGCGGAATCATCGTTTAATCCAAACGCGACCTCGCCTTCCGGGGCGATGGGCTTGATGCAGTTAATGCCGTCCACCGCCACGGCTTACGGTGTGGCGCAGCCCTATGATCCGGCTCAGAATATTGCGGGCGGCACGCACCTGCTGAAAGATCTGCTGAACCGTTACCAGGGCAATACCGCCCTCGCCCTGGCCGCCTATAATGCCGGACCCGGAGCGGTGGATAAGTATAACGGAGTCCCGCCCTATCAGGAAACGCAGGCCTACGTGCAAAAGATTCTGGCCCGCTTGGGCTAAGTTTGGGTTAAGCGGATATTGACAAAGTTTTGGCAAACCAGTAGGATAGACATACCGTATGCCGTAAAAGGAAAACCTATTATATGACGGACCGTGAGGTTGCGTATGATTGAATACTATGGGTACTTATTTCGCTTGACATGGCCTGCGGCGGTCATGTTTTTTTTCATTATCCTTTTCGGCGCGGCGCGTACCATGGAATGCTGGATCTTGCGCAGAGAACGGCGCCGGAGTGTCGTCCGGGATCATCTGCTTAGCTTGGGGAAGACCTTGCTGTGGGTCGTGACGATCGGCGTGTACTTTTTCCTATTTCATCGTACTTATGGCGACTGGTTTCAGCGTCCGCTGATCCTGCAAGGTGAGATCAACTCTTTGGAACAGGCGCCGGATCAGCGTCACTATGATCTGGGCGTCGTCGATGTGCATGGAGTTTCGGAAGTATTCAGTATCGATGAAGCGGCTTTTCAGGTCTTGAGGAGCGGAGACCAGGTGGAATTAACGGTTCTGCCGCTGCAAAAACGCGTGAGCAAGTGCCGGGTGATTGCGCGGATTGAGTAAAGGAGGAGATTTTCCATGGATGCAAAAGTGTATTATACCAGTATGCGGACAACATCCGGATGCGGTTTATTAAGCAAGCTGGAGGTTTTATTGAACCGCTCGGGAGTTTTGGCGGGTATTCAGCCGGACGATCTGGTAGCCACAAAGATTCATTTTGGCGAAATGGGAAATTTAGCCTATATACAACCGCAGTATGTCCGGCGGATCATAGAGCAAATTAAGTGCAAAGGCGGTAAACCTTTCCTGACGGACGCGAATACCTTATATACAGGTTCCCGCTCGAACGCGGTGGATCACTTGACGACGGCTGTATTGAACGGGTTCGACTATGCGATTGCCGGTGCGCCCTTGATTATCGCCGATGGATTGAACGGTAAAGACGCTTTGTCCGTGCCTGTCGATTTAAAACACTTTAAAGAAGTGAAAATTGGCAGTGCGGTGTGTCACGCGGATGCTTTGATTGCGGTGACTCATTTTAAAGGGCATGAGATGACTGGTTTCGGCGGGACGTTGAAGAATATCGGTATGGGTTGCGGCAGCCGGGCCGGTAAACAGCAGCAGCATTCCGGCGTCTTACCGGTAATTGATCAGCAATTATGTAAAGCATGTCACAAATGCGCGCAGTGGTGCCCGGCGCAAGCGGTTATCGTTGAGACGAAAGCGCGTATCCAACAGGATCAATGCATCGGTTGCGGAGAATGCACGGTCACCTGTCCTCACGGCGCGATCGCAGTGAACTGGAAGAGCGATCCTGATGCGTTTCAGGAGAAAATCGTCGAGTATACCGCAGGCGTACTGAAAGGCAAAGAAGGGAAGACGGGATTTATCTCTTTCGTCAATCATGTATCCCCATTGTGTGACTGTAATCCGTGGAATGATCTCCCGATTGTTGGCGATATCGGGATTCTGGCCTCCCAGGATCCGGTAGCCATCGACCAGGCGGCTGTGGATCTGATCAACCAGGCGCCGGGGAACCCGCACTCCGCTTTGGGCGGGCGGCATGGGGAAGCCGATAAATTCCGCGCGTTATTTCCAGGGATTGATTGGAGCATTCAATTGGCTTACGGAGAAAGCATTGGCTTGGGCAGCCGCCAGTATGAACTAATTCGTGTAGAATAATCAGGTTTTTTTCATATCATCTTTGAGTATGTTATAATGACCGCAGAACGGCTAAGTTACGCGTATACCATGAGAAAACCCTATTGAATCATCAGAAATAAATTTCTGGGAAAGCCGAGGTGGGAAGGTTGCGCATCCAAAAAGTAAACGAGCATATGATCCGTATCTTCATCACTTTTAACGAATTGGCTGATCGGGATATCACCTTGGCGGATCTGTTTCAACGTACCGGTAAGACAGAACAGTTGTTCTGGGAATTGATTAATCAAGCCAGAGAAGAAGTTGAATTCAGCTTGGATCAGCCGTTCTGGATTCAGGCGACGCTATCGGCGAACGATGAATTTGTCATTACGGTCATGAAGCAGGAAGAGGCCGTAGAGACGGGGCTGAAAGAGCAGGAAAAGAAGAAACCCCCGCTACGTAACCGAGGTCCGTTAGAATGGGTATTCCGCTTCGCTGATTTTGAAGACGTGCTGCATGTCGCCAAACTCATGCCGGCTTTCAATCAATTGAATTCGGATTTTTATGCGTACGAAGACGGATTCTACCTGATTTTGAGTCGTATGGGTACGGGACAGAAACGCCAAACGGCGGAAGCGATTCTGAACGAATTCGGCGCGTTTTCTATTCTGACCAAAGCCTTTCTCAACGAGCACGGCAAACTGATCATCCAGAAAAATGCTATTCCGCATTTACTGGAGATGTTCCCGCGTTAGGTTTAGGCGCGGAGGACGTACTAGGAACTGATCGAGAAGAGCGTGGGGATATCCTCAAGGCAAGCACGGCAGACCTGCTGGCCTTTGAACAGTTGTATGGTGAGTTTTTGCCCGCAGAAAATGCAAGCGTTGGGCTTTTTGCGCCGGAGGCCAGGTATGAGGAAGATGACTTGTTTGCTGGCTGGGGCCGCTGTTGGGGGAAGTGTACCTTGATGACATAGCATAGACTTTTTCCTCCTAGTGTTGGAATCTTCAAGTGCTATCATAAGGGATCCGGCGTGTCGAAATCCTAAAAAGGACGCTGGCCAGCTGGGAAAAGAATGTCGAACCGGATGGAGATAAAGAGATGATAGGGCGATGGCAAAGCGAAGTCATCGCTGTTTACGTTGAAGATTTAGATAGGGATTGTCGATATTATAATCAAAACCAGCAAGAACATACCTGATTCATCTCTTACCTAAACGATGACACAGTCTACATAAAGGAGGCAAACGCATCATGCCGGAACAATTGGTTCAAGGAAAATCGTTAGAAGATATATGTCAGGAATGGGCGGAAAAGTTGCAATTTCCTGTGGATCAGTTAGAATACGAAGTTTTAGAAAAGCCTGGATTGTTTAATCGTAATTGGAAAGTGATCATCCGCTGGCCCGAAGGCGCGGATCATGAGGCGCCAGGGCAGGCGGATGCGCCGGATATCCCGGCAGCCGCCGCGCAGGATCCTATATGTACGCAGGTGGAACCGTCAGAGCAAGGGTATCGCCTGCTGCCTGGGTTAGGCTTACAAAGCGTGGTTCCGGATGCGCAAGCCGGTCAGCTATTTAAGAATGGCCAAGAAATTCAACTCCCTACACAGATTGCCGCGGAAGACCAATGGGTATTCAAACCGGCCTGCGTACCGGGTTGGCGGAATTGGTCGTGGGAAGTGCGCGAAAAAGGGTTTGTCGCCGTTGCCGTCGTCCAGCAGCAGAAATCTCGCCGGGCGATTTTGCCAAAGGAGATTTACAGCGGCGAGGTTCTAGATATCATGAAATGTGTCCGTTGGGAGACGAGCGAAGCAGAGGGGGATTTCTGGCCGGCTGCGCGTTATGTCGAAGAATTGGAAAAGAAAAAAATCACCTTTGGCTGCCGGGCGGACGCCTGGCAGGAAATCTTAGCGGTGGATGGGGAAGGCGAGGTGATCGTAGCGGAAGGCGTTCAGCCGGTTCCCGGACAACCATGCGTACTGTATGACGGTGTGAACAATACTACGGCTTTAGGCAGTGATCCGGATGACCGAACCAAGATTGATTATTTCGCCTCCAAGATTACCTTAGTAGAAAAAGACGCCGTCTTGTTGCGTAAGGAGCGAGGTATTCCCGGAGAAAACGGATATGATGTCTTCGGCCATGAGATTAAGCCCAAGCCCGTGCATGATATTCCCCTCACCGCGAAAAATAATGTCCGTCTCTCGGAAGACGGGCTGTCGCTTATCGCTGAATGTTCGGGGCGGCCTGTACGTGTAGATAAAAGCGGTTATGCGGTGGAAGCTGTCTATACCTTAAATCATGACGTGGATTTGAGTACGGGAAGTATTGATTTTCCCGGTAATGTGATGGTCAAAGGCAACGTACAGGAAGGCATGCATATTTTCTCCGACGGTAGCGTCGATATACGAGGAGCGGCGGCACATGCGGAAATCCGCGGAGATCGCGGGGTAAAAGTCTCTCAGACGGTTCATGGCGGAAAGTTATTGGTGGGGTATCACTCCGTGGTTCGTCTGGAGCTAGGCAAGCGCTTAACGGAGTTACTGCACCAAGTACAGAAGACCTTGAAAGATATGCGGGATCTGCTTATCTCGGCCCAAGAAAGCGGTTTTAAACCGGGACAATGTCTAAAACTGATTTTAGAAAAGCGTTATCCGCATTTACCGAAACTGGCGGCGGATACAGATGCTTATCTGACGCAGAATGCCGGTAGCCTGGTATCGGAAGAATTAGCTTCAGTTGTCCGGGTGATCAAGCAGTCTTTAACAGGATTGGAGCCGGTGAAGGATACATCGGTGATGCACTTGAACCAAGCCTGTGAGAACTTGGCACAAATGATTGCCCAAATGGCAGAGGAGTCCAAAGAAGAGGTCTGTTGTGAGGTGTCCTATATCCAAGGGGCGACCGTCGAGTCGAGCGGGGGATTTCTCTGTGAGAAGGCGGTCTATAACTGCACGATTCAAGCGGAGGGAGACGTCTTAATCAAGGGTGTTTGCCGCGGCGGGAAGATCATCTCCGGAGGCAATGTAACGATTGGCGAGTTGGGTGGGTCTGGGGTCAGCAGCACCTTTGTCCAGATCGGCGGAGATAAACGGCTGAAGACGGAATACTGTCATCCGAATGTGATCATTGCGGTCAATAAGGAGATTGTCAAAATCGAAGAGGCCTATAGAAAATTAGAAATATATCGTGCAGGTGGAGTGGTGCAAGTTGACAAATTACTGGTTCGTGATCAAGAATAGGGTAGGCGCATGCGCCCTGAGCTTGCTTTTGCTATTTTTGTGTATGGGCTGCGGCAGTCCGCAGGAGCAGGCGCCCCAGGAGGAAAACCCGCCTGTTCAGGAAGCGGGGGGCTTTGTCCATACGCAAATTCCGGTGCTGTATTACCATGCGGTGCGTCTGGAAGAGGGCAATGAGCTGTGTATGCCGCCGGAGCAATTGGCGGAGCAGCTGAACTATCTCCGCGAACAGGGTTACCGGAGCATTCATCTGGCGGACCTCTATGAAGGATTGTACGCGGGGGCGGGCTTACCCGAGAAGCCAATCGTGATCACCTTTGACGACGGCTATCTGGATAACTACGAAAATGCCTGGCCGCTGTTCCAAAAATACGGTTTCAGCGCCACCGTATTCGTGATCACCGATGCAGTGGGAACATCCGGCTATCTGACCTGGCCGCAGCTCCAAACACTCCGGGACGGCGGATGGGAAATTGCCGGACATACAGCTACGCATCCGTATCTGACGGACTTGTCCGTCTCAGCGTTGCAAGATGAATTAGCGCGCTCGAAAAAGGACTTGGAAGATCAATTGGGCCAACCGGTACGCTTTCTGGCCTACCCTTACGGCGCGTATAACGCCGGGGTGATGCAAGCCGTCAGGGATAGCGGGTATCAGCTGGCCGTGACGACAGAACGCGGCTGGGCGCAACAAAAAGACTCCGCATTGGAAATGAAGAGAGTCTATTGCTATGCGAATATGGGACTGGCGGAGTTCGAGCGAAGGATCACGCGGGCGGATTATTAAGTGTAAGTTTCCCTACTTCGTTGTAACGACGAAGGCGGTCGGCATATAGCGTTCGCCAAAGATGTTCCATAACTTATTCAAGATCTTGCCGGAATAGATCATCTCGGAGGTAGAACCGCCGTCGAGATTGGCGGCGGTGACCGCGCCGTAGTTTTTGAATACAGTTACCAGATCGCTTAAAGCGGCGCCGCTGCTCCATAAGGGCTGACGGCCGTCAATGACGACGAAGATGACGGTTCCGTCTGCAGTCTGCCCGATGCCGGTACGCGGCGCCATTCCCCAGCCGCCGTCGCCGGAAACCAGGGATTTACCGTCTTTAATCAAGTTGGGATAGAACGAGACTCCTTCACGGATATTGCGTTCTTTGATTTGCGCAACGTTCAGGGTCTCCAAGATCAGTTTACCTTTGGCGTCAAAGGCGATCATATCCTGCGCCTTATCCCCGTCGCTATTGTGGATGATTTCCCCGTTATGCACGGCGATACCGTCCGGATAAGCGCCGTTCCCTTTGCCAGCCGGGTCATAGAAGCCGCCGGCGTTGATCCCGGCGATCGCCTGATTGTGGGCGACAATATCCGTGAGGCGTTCCCCGGTGATCCCAAGCTGGCTGGTCACAGCCACTTTAATGCGCGTGGGATCCTTGATCAGCATGACTTTGCCTTTATAGGTTAAGCCGTAATAATTCTTCCCCTCGATATCTTCGATCGTAATGCCTTCACCGGTGTCTTGGAAGGAGTCGGATTTGTCAACGAAGTTATTGCCGTTATTGCGGTAATCATAGGCGTGCATGATATTGCTGATTTGTTCTTCCGATAAGAAAAACTGCACAACCTGTGGATGACGTGAGGTGTACACCGATCCGACCGCAATGATTTTTAAGGCGTCGAAAGGTCCCCAAAACAGAATCAGTGGGGCCAGTAAGCCCGCGAAGATGACATTGAACGCTAAGAATAGGATCACCATGCCGGGACGCAAACGCTTTTTTTTGTTTGCTTTCTGCTTTTGTGATACTGCTCGGCGTGATTTCACGATACGTACGCTCCTCTATACGGCAAATTTGGCATCTGGATATTATTATCCTTGCAACGGGCCGGATAGTCAAGTTTATCGCCGGAAAAAAGCAGACCGGGCAGGCGAAAAAGGCAGAAACGTTATATAATCTAAACGGGCTGTCGAGAAAAAATGCGGCGTGTTTACGCCGCAAAAAAGAATAAAGAGAGGAGTGGGGATACAAACCGGATAAATGAAACTAAGGTGATTTTACCCTGTTGCGGGAGGAAATATACATCTTTTTGAGGTGAAGAGATTGCTTGATTTACACGTACATTTGATCGGCCATCGGGAAAGAAAAGCGAATCGCGCGGTGTTGCAGAGTTATTTGGAAGCTGCGCGCAGGCAGGGGATCCGGACGATCGGTTTTACCGATCACGATATGTATTGGGATGAATTGGATTTGCCGATGATCCGGGAGAGCGCGCTGAGCAGTGCGGATCAGGAAGTACTCGTGGGGTTGGAGGTGGATTACCGGCCAGATGATGCGGGAAGGATCGCGGAGCGCCTGAAGCAGTTCAAATTCGATTATGTGATCGGCTCTGTGCATGAAATCCATGGCTGGCCATTCGATATGGAGGATCAAGAGGGCAGTTGCCGCGCTCAGGATGCGGATGCACTCTACCGGCGATATTTTGCTCTTATAGCGCAAGCGGCGCGCAGCGGATTATTTCAGATCATCGGGCATTTGGATCTGATCAAATTATTCGGGATCCGGCCCAACGCCGATATCCTGGCCCTGGCCGCTGAGGCGTTGGATGCGATACAAGATCAAGGCCTGGCCGTGGAAATCAATACCAACGGCAGGTATAAACCGGTCGGTGAATTCTATCCGGAGGGGAAATTAGTCCAAGAGATTCAACGGCGGGGGATCCACTTTACCTTGGGTTCCGACGCGCATCAAGCTGAGAATGTCGGCCGGGATCTGGCTGAAGCCTTAGAAATTCTGCGCGCGGCAGGGGTAGGGGAAATCGTCAGCTTTAAAAGCGGGCGGAAGATCTATCATCGGATATAGGTCAGTTCGGCAATAGCTTCGATTTCGATCAAGGCGTCTTTCGGCAAACGGGCGACTTCTATACACGAACGCGCCGGAAACGGGGCTGGGAAGTGTTGTGCGTAAATCGCGTTCACCAGATCGAAATCCGCCAGATTTTTTAAAAAAACGGTAGTCTTGACGACTTGATCCAAGCCGGAATGAGCCGCGGCAAGAATGTGACGCAAACCGCTTAAAGCGAATT
The DNA here is from genome assembly GCA_031289735.1 of Peptococcaceae bacterium. Taxonomy (GTDB): domain Bacteria; phylum Bacillota; class Desulfitobacteriia; order Desulfitobacteriales; family Desulfitobacteriaceae; genus JAITOS01. Next base: position 6,152 of record JAITOV010000181.1, on the reverse strand, counting down.
CCGCCTGTTCGGAGATTGAGCCGCCTAACAGACCGGTCTGCGGATCAGCCCCCAGGACACCGGACACATAGACGCATCCTTGGCTGACGATGGCTTGGGAATAAGGACCGATCGGTTTGCCTAACGATTCGGCGACGATTGCTTGTTTCATCTGTTAACCACCTCATTTTATGCTTATCACCTAGTGTTCCTGCTATTATAGTATGATTGGCGCGCAAGAATCAAGGTAGCGCTCTGGGGATAGAATGAATTTGCTTTTATTGGGCATACTTTGTAAGGATGATTGTGCTTGTTCACAAGCGCACTTATAAGGAGGAAGGATGTATGATGGAAAAGTGCCGGTCCTGTGGATATGAACATGATGATTTAGAGGGCGTAATTTTTCGCCGTAATCACGTAAGTAATCGAACATTGCCGTATTGTAAACGCTGTATGCGGCGGCTTTATCAAGTTCCTTATCGTCCGGAATAAAGCTGGTATTTTTTTCGCTTGTTTTTTCCGCGTGGTTTTGGTATATTGTTCGATGAGAGAGAAAAAAGGGGGTATTATGATGGCTTATGTAATTAGCGATGATTGTATTGGTTGCGGTTCTTGTGCTGCTGACTGTCCTGCTGGCGCTATCAGCGAAGGGGACGAGCATTACGAAATTAACGCGGATACCTGCACAAGCTGCGGAACTTGCGCTGCTGTTTGTCCGGTGGGCGCGCCTGGAGAAGGAGAATAATTCTGATTCAGCCGACAGGCCTGTCTTCAGTACGATGATTATATTCGTATAGAGGGCAGGCTGTTGTTTTTGTGGGCGCGTTTCAGGCGTTAGCCTATTGACAAATGCCTCAAAAAACGTAAAATAGAACTATAATAATTATAAATTAATAGAAATTATTTTATCGAGAGGATGCGCGGGAATAGTATATGATGGATGCCATTCAAATATTGCGTCAGCTTAAAGAAAAGGGAATACGCTTCACACCCCAGCGGCAGGCGATTTTGGAGTTCCTCTTGTCCACGGATACGCATCCGACGGCGGAAGAGATCTATCACCATGTCAAGCAGCGTTTTACGGGGATGAGTCTGGGAACGATTTATAACACAGTGAAGATGCTCAAGGAGCATGGATATATTATGGAATTGTCCTATGGTGAGATGTCGAGCCGTTTTGACGGGAATCCGGAAAATCATTACCATATCGCTTGTCAGAAATGCGGGCGGGTCTTCGATTATAACCGGTCTTTTCCCGATTTAGAACAAGAGATGGAAAGTCATCAGGGCTTTCAAGTGCAGGGTTATCGCTTGGAGTTTTTTGGCTTATGTTCCGCTTGCTTGCAAGCGGTCGATACTGTAAAAACAGCGGAAGCTGAAGCGGAGTAGATGCGTTGGGCAGCGAATATGGCCGATGAGAAACAGCAAATGGACGATTTGTTGTTTTTTCATGTGCGCGTGGGTAGGTTTTTGTTTGACGGAGTCGAAGATATTATAGTGTTCTCTGATGTAGGGTGCAAAGAATAGCATACGGATATGCGTAGAGGGATTGTGGGCATGTTAAATCGCCGGGTATTCAGTTTAATCGTTTTGCTTCTCTTGAGTGTAGGGCTGCTTTGGTGGCATTGGCAGACGCCGCAGTGGCAGTCTTTGCCTGTGGCGGAGCCTATGTTCAGCCAGAATCGCTGGACGCTTGATTTAAATGGTGAATGGCGGCATTTCTCTTCTTTGCGCCAAGCCTGGGCTTTTGAGGAACGCTTGGAGAGCGGGCGGGAGAGCCGGATTTCTCCCTTCAACGGCAGAACGCTGGATGTACCGTCTGGCGCGGATATCGCTGTGATTTCCAAGCAGTTTGACATCTCTGGGGAATGGAGCGCGCGGGCCTGTGCGCTGGAGCTATATGGGGTGCGGGGACATGCGCAGATCTATCTGAATGGGATTCATGGCGAAAATTTGTTGGTTGAATTAGACGGCGGGGGCGGAGTGAATTGGGTGGAGATTCCACCGGCTATGCTGCACTATGGAACGAAAAACACGCTGCTGATCCGTTTGTCGCTGAATAAGTACCAACGTTTAAGTGTGGACGCCGGACTATTACAGCTAGACCGGGGCAAGATCCAGGGCGGCGTCACGTTAATCGGCGTTCGTCAGCCAATGATCGCGGAACCGCAGATCAGCTATGCTTGGCAGGACGGGTTGATCGAGATTACGGCGGTCTCACAATTAATGCATTATGGTCATCAGGAATTTGGCCCTTGGGAAGTTACGGCGGAGATCTTAGCTGAGGGAGTGGTGATGGCTCAAACGGATCAACTCTTGCAGGATGACGGACGCACTGTGCAACCGTTGGATTTGCGTATGATTTTGGCCGAGCCGCAGATGTGGACGCCGCAGGATCCGCATCTATATCAGATGAAAATCCAAGTGATCAATGCTCTGGGTGATCAGGATGATATCCTGTTTTCTTTTGGCTTGCGGCAGATGGATCGCGTGGGCGATGTCTGGCGGATCAATGGTCTGCCGTTGCGGATTCAAGGCGTAAGCCTGTCCGGAGCTCAGGAAAATCAAATTCGGGCGGACAATCAGATCGCGGCCTGGCTGACGCAACAATTAGAGCAGGGTATGAATGTCGTATACTTCAAGGATGTTTTTCCGGCGGAGCTCTGGCTTCAGACGGCTGACCGGGTGGGGATGGGCTTGTGGGTCGAGACGCCTGTACAGATGATTCCCTCGCCCCGTCTGGGCGCAATCACCGCGGAGGATATGCGGGAGATGTTCAGGCTGGGCAACCGGCACCCTAGTCTCTGGATTTGGACCGTGAGTAAGGGGCTGGATGAACAGGCAGCCGCCACGAAAGCGTTTGAGCAGAATATGTTAGAACTGCTTCCCGCGGGGCAATTAGGGTATACGCTGCCGATGTCTTTACTTCTAACGAATGAACCGTTGCGCGGAGCTTGGGGCGAGGTTCGGCCTATCCCCCTGGAAGAAGAGCTGGATGGGGCGCGGAGCGGATGGCCGGAGGAGCGGGCGGTAGCCATTGTGTGGGCGTTGCTGTCGTGTATTGTATGTCTGAAGTGTCTATTTTCAACGGGTTGGCGTTATCGGGACATCAATGAAAACAAACCGAAACGCGCGTTGCGGCGCGCTTGGTTCTGGTATGGACTAGCCTTTTTCGTGCGGGAATCTTTACTGGCGGGCGTGTTGACCTCTCTGCTTTTTCGTATTCCCGCTGGATTCTCGGCGTGGGTGTCCGATCGCTGGCCGCTGATCGAGATCCTGCAATATCAGAATCCTTGGTTGATCTGGCTGGCGCTGGCGGTATTTCTGGCCTTGCTGCGTCTGGTGCAAATCGGCGGAGCGGCGGCAAATTTACCGGAAAAGCCTGGAGCGATGGGTCTGGTTTACTGGTTGGAAAGACGCTATTTCTGGGCGTTTGTACCAGCGTTCTTGTGGATGGCCAGCTTTTGGCGGATCCCGTTCTACTTGGTTCCGTTCGTCTATCTGCTCTTATTGGCGCTGTTTCTGCCGGTGAGGATCCGCGATATCCGCAAAGCCGGCGGTCGTTATTTGCTTTTCCTGACCTTACCCGCCGTGCTGACCATCTTTCTGTTGATCGGTTTGGCCAGCCAATGGGCCGGACTGGTGTATCTGTATCAATTGATTTGACACTCCCGTAGAATTGCCGTATATTAATTATATTGAAAATCTAGCGCTAGGAGGAGATCAGATGATTACGAAAGAAATGTCTATCGGTCAAGTATTAAGAGAGCATCCGCAAACGGCGGAAATCTTTCTGGGTATGGGTATGCATTGCCTTGGCTGTCCGTCCGCTACGAGCGAAAGTATTGAAGGCGCCGCTCTGACGCACGGCATGCAAGTGGACGAGCTGATCGGCAAATTAAATCAAAACGTGCAGTAAGCGACAGAAAACGCGACCGCAGCCAGATAGCGCGGTCGTTTTTTTTATTTAGCGTTCAATGACAAGCAAGATAGGTACGGTCAGATTTCTCTGGTGATCAACGTCTATAGTAGCAAGGAAAATATTTTATCCTAGGAGGGAAAAGATGAAAAGACGTTATGTGGTCCTATGCGCTTGCCTGATTCTGGTAGGCCTCGGTTTTCTTACTCGGCAAAATATCCTGGATTCACAGGTGTTAGCGTACCGAGCGCCGGTTGCCGAGCAGCAGGGTGCAGATGAGATCCGAACGGTGGAACCGCTGCCGGTGGTGGGTGATCAAACGATGATGCTGAAGTTATTACACGAGATGGAGGAGCGCGCAGGCCAGTATTCTTATGTTGTTTATGGTTCAAGGCTGATGAGGATCAATGACGAGAGGGCAATCAATGCACAGGCTTCTGGGGATTTTTCGGCTGCGGCGGAAAAATCGGTAGGCATGGCGGAAGAGCAGACGCGCTATTCCGAGACCAATGTACAAATCGCCGGGATCGACGAGGGGGATAGCGTGAAGACCGATGGAGAATACCTGTATCAGATCATTGATCCGTCGTGGCAAGCGCTGCAACCGGAATATCAAGTGGTCATTGCTAAGGTCTATCCGGCTGAAACGATGTCCATCGTCAGCTGTTTGCGCTATCCGCCAGAGGAATTTGCCCCGTGTCAACTTTTTGTGGATGAACACTATCTAACTGTGATTGGCGAGGGGCCGGTAACGCAGACGATCTTACCAGCGGAGGCAAACGCGGCGGACGTCAGAAATCAATGGGATATGCCCGGAAACGATGATTCTGGCATACGGACGAAAGTCCTGATATATGATATAACAGATAGGACGAACCCGCGGCAAATCAGAGAAGTTCAATTAGACGGGAACTATCTTGCCGCGCGCAAGATCGGATCAGCACTCTACCTGGCGGCGAATCGCGGCATGTATCACTTCGGAACGCCGGAAGAACGGACACAGCCCGAACTGCCCTGTTACGCGGATTCTCAGATTAAGGAAGGAGACATCCAAATAGGCTATCAGGATATCGCCTACTTTCCGGAAGCCTTGGAGCCAAATTATTTACTGATTGCCGCGCTGGATCTGGACGCGCCGCAACGGGAGGTCCAGGTCTCCGCTTATTTGGGCGCGGGAGAGCAAGTGATGGCTTCGGCGGATCACCTCTATGTCGCCGTGCGGCGTTATCAACATGAGGAAGCTCAGCAGATCGGCGTATCGACCCGGATTTACCGGTTCGCGCTGGCTCAGGGGACGACGTACTTTGCCGGTATGGGCGAGGTCCCCGGCGGCATGCTAAATCAGTTTTCCATGGATGCCTATGCGGGCGCGCTGCGCGTGGCGACGACGACAGAATGGTTCGGCGCCGGAGCGGGACAATCACGCAATCAACTGTATATCCTGGACGATACCATGCAGATTCAAGGCCGGATTGAGGATCTGGCGCCAGGGGAGAAGATCTATTCCGTGCGCCTGATGGGGACGCGCGGGTTTATGGTGACCTATCGGACGGTCGATCCCTTATTCGTGATCGATCTGCGGGATCCGTCCGCGCCGTTCGTTTTAGGAACCCTGAAGATCCCCGGGTATAGCGATTACTTGCAGCTATACGATGAGAATCATTTGCTCGGCATCGGTAAAGATACGGTCGAGATCACTTCCTACGATCCTTGGAGTGGTGAGCCGCGCCAAGACGCCTATTATCAGGGGATGAAACTATCGCTCTTTGATGTGCGTGACGTGAGCGCGCCGGTTGAGCTGTTCAAAGAGACGATTGGCGATCGTGGTACGGATTCTGAAGTGTTATATCAACACAAAGCCCTGCTATTGGATCGGGAGAAACAACTCTTGGCGTTCCCTCTCACTGTCTGTGAAGTCCAAGGCGCCAAGATCAATTCCTATGGCGTCCCGGAGTATGGGCAGTCCGTGTTTCAGGGCGCGTATGTCTATCGGCTGGATCTGAACGAGGGATTCCAGCTGCGGCAAAAGATCGCTCATCCGTCTGTTTCCGGGGATGCATCCTTTATCCGCAGATTATTGTATATCGGCGATACCCTATATAGTGTATCCCAGCAATGGATCCTGGCGCACGATTTGATAAGTATGGCCGAGAAGGGTTCACTGAAACTGCTTTGGTGAGCCTTTTTTTCCAGCGCGGGAGACAATTTCTTGACAATGATTAAAGAATTATGGTAAAGTGTTACGTGCAGTAGA
>JAITOV010000170.1 GCA_031289735.1 Peptococcaceae bacterium | reverse complement strand
TGGCTGAAACAGAAAAGTCTCCGGTTGTGCTGAGTAACCGGATCCGTCTGGCGCGTAACGTCGATAATATTCCGTTTCCGCATGTTTTAACGGAGGAAGGCGCGCGGCAAATGGAGAATTATTTGGCTGAGGCGCTGCAAAAGACCGAGCTGGAAGGGGATCCGCTGATCTATTTGCCCATCCAGCCGATGCCGATGATCGATATCAAGGTCTTGCTGGAGAAACACTTAATCAGCTTGGATCTGGCGAATGCGAAACGAGCCCGCGGAGTGGCGTTGACGGCGGATCATCGCGTAGCCGTCATGGTCAATGAGGAAGATCATCTGCGTATCCAAGTGTTGCGTTCCGGAGATAGCCTATCCGAGAGCTTTCGCCAAGCCAGCTTGCTGGATGACGCGTTAGAGTCGCGCCTGGACTTTTGTTTCCGGGAAAACCAGGGTTATTTAACCGCTTGCCCGACGAATGTGGGCACAGGGCTCAGGGCGTCGGTCATGGTACACTTACCGGCGTTGGTCATTGCCCAGAAGGTGCAGCAAGTGCTGGGGACGTTGACCCAATTGGGTTTAGCCGTGCGCGGCTTGTTTGGCGAAGGCTCGCAAGCGTTGGGCGATATTTTCCAAATATCTAATCAAATTACTTTGGGAAAAAGCGAAGAGGATATTATCGCTCATCTGCAGGCGGTGACGCAGCAGATCATGGATATAGAATTGGCGACACGGGAACATTTGCGGCGGCAAGCTTTGCTGGCCTTTGAAGATAAAGTTTGGCGGGCCAGGGGTCTGCTGCAAAACGCGCGCCAACTGGGTCATGGGGAGATGATGCACTTGTTATCTCTGGATCGTTTGGGTACAGATATGGGCATTCTTCCTGAAACGAAAATATCTTTCACAGCCATGCTGGTGAATTCACATCCGGGTTGCTTGCAATATTTGCTGGATCAGGAATTAGCCCCGGAACAGCTTGGGGTGGAGTTATCCAAGATTATTCGGGAAGCGATAACAGAAAGGTAGGGATGGGATCAATGGAAGCACGTTTTACGGAAAAAGCACGGAAGGTGATGGAAATTAGCGCGGCTGAAGCGGCTCAGATGAACCAGCTAGCCGTTGGGACGGAACAATTACTGTTGGGTTTGCTTCAGGTTAAGGATGGGATCGCCGCCAGAGCGTTGCTGGCCAGCGGTTTAGATTTGGATCAGGCGCGTCAAGAGGTCATGGATCTGACGGGTTCCGCTGAGGGCAGCGCCGCTGGAACCGGCGGATTCACACCACGCGTCAAACGGATCTTAGAAATGGCGAATGAAGAGGCAACCCGGCAAGGCGTCAATTATATTGGGACGGAGCACATCTTGCTCAGCTTGATCCGGGAAGGAGAAGGCGTGGGAGCTCGTGTGCTGGAGCGTTTAGGGGTGAGCAGAGAGCGGCTCTGGAAGCAAGTCGCCCGTCTATTGGGTGGTGAACCGGATGAGATCCTGGGTTTAAGCGGGCAGTCGCAAGGGTCGAAAAACGCTGCGCAGACGAACACGCCGGCTTTGAACGAATTCGGCCGGGATTTAACCCAATTGGCGCGGGAAGGAAAACTGGATCCGGTCATCGGCCGGGAAAATGAGATTCAGCGGGTTACTCAGATCTTGAGCCGGCGCACAAAGAATAATCCGGTGCTGATCGGCGAACCCGGTGTGGGTAAAACGGCGATCGTGGAAGGGTTGGCCCAATTGATTGAGCGCAACCGTGTACCGGAAATCCTCTCGGCTAAACGGGTTTTTACCTTGGATTTAACGGCCATGGTCGCGGGGAGTAAGTATCGCGGTGAATTTGAAGAACGCCTGAAAAAGGTGATGGAAGAAATACGCTTAGCCGGTAATGTGATCGTGTTTATTGACGAGTTGCATACGCTGATTGGCGCCGGAGCGGCGGAAGGGGCGATCGACGCAGCCAATATCTTGAAGCCGGCTTTGGCGCGCGGAGAATTACAGTGTGTGGGCGCTACCACGCTCGATGAGTACCGTAAGTATATCGAGAAAGACCCTGCCTTGGAAAGGCGTTTTCAACCGATTCAGGTCGGCGAACCTACGCTGGAAGAAGCAGTCGCCATTCTGGAAGGTTTACGTGACCGTTATGAGGCGCACCATCGGGTGAAAATCACCGATGAGGCGATCAAGCAGGCGGTGATGCTTTCGGATCGCTATATTTCAGACCGTTTCCTGCCGGATAAAGCGATCGATTTGATCGATGAGGCGGCTTCTCGGGCCCGCTTGGCTAGTTATGTGGCGCCTCCCGATCTCAAAACGATGCAAGAACAAATCGAGCTGCTGAAAAAAGAAAAGGAAGAAGCGGTGCTGGCTCAGGATTTTGAGAAAGCAGCCCAGATCCGCGATCAGGAACATAAGCTGCGCGAACAGGTGGAACAACAGCGCAATTCCTGGGTGAGCGAGCGGGAACAAGCGAATCTGGAAGTGACGATGGATGATATTGCGCATATCGTGGCCAGTTGGACCGGGATTCCGGTGAAAAAACTGGCGCAGGAAGAGAGCGAGCGTTTGCTGCGTCTGGAGGAAATCCTGCATCAGAGAGTGATCGGTCAGGATGACGCGATTGTCTCCGTGGCCCGGGCTGTGCGCAGAGCCAGGGCAGGTTTAAAAGACCCGAAACGTCCGATTGGCTCGTTCATCTTTTTGGGTCCGACCGGAGTGGGGAAAACCGAGTTGGGACGGGCGCTGGCCGAGGCTTTGTTCGGTGATGAAGACGCGCTGATCCGCTTGGATATGTCCGAGTATATGGAGAAGCATGCGGTTGCGCGCATGATTGGTTCGCCGCCGGGTTATGTGGGGTATGAAGAAGGCGGGCAGTTAAGCGAAGCGGTACGCCGTAAGCCGTACAGCGTCATCTTGCTGGATGAAATCGAAAAAGCGCATCCGGAAGTTTTTAATATCTTGTTACAAGTATTAGAGGACGGACGCTTGACGGATTCCCAAGGCCGGACAGTGAGTTTTCGCAATACCGTGATTATTATGACCTCCAATGTTGGCGCGTCGGAATTGCGCAAAGCGGTGTTAGGGTTCGCGGTGAACCGCGACGAGAAAAGTGAGCATAAAGATATGTCGGCGCGCCTCATGGAAGAATTGAAGAAAACGTTTCGTCCGGAATTTTTGAACCGGGTAGACGAAATCGTCGTCTTCCATCAATTACAGAAAGAGCAGCTGCTTCAGATCACCGAGATTCTGTTGCAAGGCGTCAATAAGCAGGTGCGCGAGCAAGGATATGAATTGATTTTCGACAAGAGCGCGCTGGAATGCATCGCGCAAGAAGGAAATGATCCGATCTATGGGGCGCGGCCGTTGCGCCGGGCGATTCAACGCTTGATCGAAAATCGGTTGTCGGAAGAGATTTTGCAAGGGAAATTCCAACCCGGAGACCGTATTAAATGCTCGGCTAAGGACGGACAGATGAAGTTTGCCCGGAAGAAATAAGGTGAATGGGGTGAAAGGATGAAACCCCCAAAAGTAACTTATGTTTGTCAAGACTGCGGATGTTCCAGCTTGAAATGGGTCGGCAAATGCCCGGGTTGCGGGGCTTGGAATGCCATGCAGGAAGAGTTTGCCGCAGTGACTGCGTCGCGGGGCTTGGGCGTCGCTGAAGCGGTTGGCGCGCAGAAACCGATTCCCTTAGATCAAGTCGTCACCAAGGATCAACCGCGCTTCTTAACTGGATCAGCGGAACTGGATCAGGTGTTGGGGGGCGGTTTGATTGCGGGTTCACTGATTCTGATCGGCGGGGATCCGGGTATTGGCAAATCAAGTCTGACCTTGCAAGTCTGCGCTTTCGTAGCCCGCGCGCGCTATACCGTGCTCTATGTTACCGGAGAGGAAAGCTTGCGTCAGGTGAAGATGCGGGCGGATCGTTTGCATGCCGTGCAGGATAACCTGTATGTACTGAGTGAGACCAATATCAATGAGATTGAGCGTGTGGCGCTGGAACTCCAGCCGAAGCTTCTGGTGATTGATTCCATTCAAACGATGTATAAGCCGGAATTACCCAGTGCTCCGGGCAGTGTCAGCCAAGTGCGGGAAGGGTCGGCGCAACTGATGCGTCTGGCTAAGACCCGGGCGATTACCACGATTTTAGTGGGACATGTGACCAAAGACGGCGCTATCGCCGGGCCGCGTGTACTGGAGCATATTGTGGATACCGTGCTATATTTTGAAGGGGACAGAAATGCGCAGTTCCGGATCCTGCGGGCGATCAAAAACCGCTTTGGCAATACCAATGAAGTCGGATTGTTTGAGATGAAAGATGCCGGTCTGGCAGATGTGCCGGACGCCTCTATGCTCTTTTTAGAAGAGCGGGCTCAGGGTGTATCCGGCAGCGTGGTGATCGCGACGATCGAGGGTACGCGCCCCTTACTGGTGGAAATGCAGGCGCTGGTCAGTCAAGCGCCGTTCATGCCGCCGCGGCGAACGGCGAATGGCTTGGATATCCGCCGCGTGCAACTGTTGTTAGCCGTTCTGGAAAAGCGGGCGGGCTTGCGTATCGCTGACGCCGATGTGTTCGTGAAGGTAGCCGGCGGGATTGCCGTAGAAGAACCGGCGATTGATCTGGGCTTAGCCCTGGCGATGGCGTCGAGTTTCCGTAATTGTGCCGTGCAAGCGGATACCGTCGTCTTTGGCGAGGTGGGATTATCCGGGGAAATCCGGGCGGTATCCATGGCGGAGCAACGATTGCGCGAAGCCGAAAAGATGGGGTTTAAACGGGCGATTATCCCCAAGGGAAATCAAAAAAATACCCCTTCCTTTGGCCTGACCGTCGTTGGGGCGGCAACCCTGACGCAGGCGTTAGAAGAGGTTCTTTCAAGATAAAAGAAGGCTATTTTAAGTTAAAAATGGTCAGGGTCGAGAGTTTCTTCTCTTCCTTGCGCAGTACATCGCTTAAGGAGATATGCAAGGCATTCGCCAGCGCCGCAATATAAAAGATCTCATTGCCCAACTCAGACTCGATGATTTCCCGGCAGTTTTCACAAAGCTGGCCTTCCAGATTGCTGTCCAGGTATTCTTTTAATTCCCTTAAACCTACGTTTTCCGGGAGCTTTTTTTTGTGCGCGTTAATTTGCAGACAGCCGCAATTGGTAACGGTCTTGGTGACCGCCCGGTTCACTCTGGCTGCCGTTTCCTGTGACTTGGACAATATATCTAAAATGCTTTGGTGCCGGATGAGCAAGGACCTGACTGTTTCCTGGAATTGATCCGATAATTGTTCCATAATGCAGCGGGTTCACTCCTTTCCGATGAATTCATTATAGCCGCAGTTTCTTAGGGTTGTCAATTTTTTGCTCTCAATGCACAATAACGCATAGGGAAGTTAAACAACAATCTAAATAATTCGCCGGGCATTTCATCTGGGTTTGTTGACATATTTGTGATAAAATATATATGAAGTCAAGCAATTTGGGCATGATGGCTTGATCATGGGCTAAAGACCTATCAGGATAACTAAAAAATGCTCGATAATGGATATGATAGAATAGCAAGTATTTCAATATTCAGCGACCAGACCGGTTAGAAAGAGTACATATGCGTAATCTTTTATCCTTATTCCGTGAATATATCTTTGACGAAGACCTTCCTTTGTCGGCGCGTCAAATCAATGTAATTTATCTGGTCGGGATCTCGACGGCAGTGGTGGTGATGCTGTGCACGCTTTTTAGTAGCGCCGATCCGAGATTGACGCTGATTATTTTGCTTATAACTGTATTCGCCTCTGCTATCTTTGTTCTGAATAATTGGACGAAAAGATATGGCTTGCTGACGAAGTTAACCGTTATCGTGCTTGCCGGGCTATTGTTTCCGGGCGCCTTTTTCTTCATGGGTGGCCGTGAAAGCGGGATGCCTGCTTATTTTGCTTTATGCATTGTGATCATCTTCTTTTTGACAAAGGGTAAGGAAACGTGGTTTTTTGTCATTGGCCATGTAGCCATCGTTCTCTACTGCTATTATCTGGGGTACATCCATCCGGACTGGGTCAGCCCGCTAACCTTGTGGACACAGCATTTCAATCAGGTTGTCGCCTTGGTAGCGACGGGTATTTGCATTAGTATGATGCTGCGCTTTCAGAGCAGGTTGTATGACTTTGCCATGCAACAGCTCAGACAAGCGCGCGAAGAGGCAACGCAGGCTAGTGTGGCTAAAAGTAGTTTTCTCTCGAATATGAGCCACGAGATCCGGACGCCGTTGAATGCTATTGTGGGGATGGCGAGCTTGATCAAACAAGCGGAGGACAATCAGCGTAAAGACTATTGCGCGCAACAGATTATTGTTGCGTCCGCGCACTTATTGGGTGTGATCAACGATATTCTCGACGTCGCGAAAATCGAAGCGGGTAAACTGGAACTCACTTCTGTGGACTACGCGTTCGAAGCGATGATTCATCGGGTCATAAGTATCATTGCGCCCAAGATGGAAGAAAAAGGCTTGCGCTTTTCTCGGGAGATCGATGTCCGAATTCCTCGTTGGCTCACAGGGGATGATCAGCGCTTAGCGCAAGTGTTACTGAATTTGCTGAATAATGCGGTGAAGTTTACGCCTAAAGGTGGAGAGATTCACCTGATCGTCGATCTGCTGAGGGAAGAAGATGGAATGTGGATGCTGAAATTTATGGTGCAAGACAGCGGCATTGGCATCAGCGCTGAGCAGCAGAAGAAACTGTTTCAAGCCTTCACGCAGGCGGAGAGCGATATCGCCCGCAAGTATGGGGGAACGGGTCTCGGGTTAGCGATTTCTAAGAATATTGTGGAGATGATGGAAGGTAATATTTGGGTAGAATCTGACTTAGGGCAGGGATCCGTCTTTGCGTTTACCGTACAGATGAAAACCTCTTTTCGGAAGACGCACGGGGTCCAGGAGATTGCCGCTGAGTGGATGACGCCTATGGACGATTTCTCTTCTTATACACTGCTCTTGGCAGAGGACGTGGAGATCAACCGGGAGATTGTAGCGGCGCTGCTGGAACCGACTGGGATGCGCATTGTCTGCGCAGAGAATGGCGTGGAAGCGGTGCAACTGTTTACAGCAGCGCCGGAAGAGTTCAATATTATCTTCATGGATGTGCAGATGCCGCTCATGGATGGCTATGAGGCTGCGCGCAATATCCGAGCGCTGGGATCGGCGTGGGCGTTAAAGGTACCGATGATTGCCGTGACCGCCAATGTTTTCAGCGACGATATCCATAAATGCCAGACTGCTGGGATGAACGGGCATATCGGCAAACCGCTGAATTTTGACG
>JAITOV010000164.1 GCA_031289735.1 Peptococcaceae bacterium | reverse complement strand
CGCTCAGATTGGGCTATGATGAAGTCTTGGCGCATAATATCTATGCAGCTGCGGATATCTTACTGATGCCGTCGCTGTACGAACCGTGCGGACTGACCCAGATGATCGGGATGCGGTATGGGGTGATTCCAGTGGTGCGGGAGACCGGCGGTCTGAAGGATACCGTGATTCCCTATAATGAAAACACCGGCGAGGGCAACGGATTTAGTTTTGCTAATTATAATGCTCACGAATTATTATTCATCTTGCAGCAAGTGGTTCGAGAATATTATGAAGAGAAAGTCAGATGGAAGGGCTTAGTGGAAAATGCCCGCAAAGGTGACTTCAGCTGGCATGCGTCAGCAGAGAAATACGCTGAATTATACAAAACATTGACGGAGTAAATATGTACGCATTTCATAATTCTCAGGATGAGTATTATCGTAAGCCGTTCGGAGCCGTTCCAAGCCGCACAACGATCCGGCTAAGGATCGCTATCGCTGCTGATATACCTATACAGCGATGCGTCCTGTGTCTGTGCCGGGACGGCTTCGCGGCGCAAACAGTGGATATGCGCCAGAGTGATGAATCCATACAGAGTGAAGAGATGTTTTGCAGCCAAGTGTTTGTCGTGGACATCGTTAGCGATTCTCCCGGCCTGTATTGGTATTATTTTATCATCGATCCGGGGGATCACGCGTTGTATTACGGTAATAACCCTAAAGGTTTAGGCGGCATAGGAGGCATGAGCGAGTCTGTTCCTATGCCGTATCAATTGACCGTCTATCAGCCGATGGAGATCGCCCCGTGGTTTCGTCACGGGATTATGTATCAGATTTTCGTAGATCGTTTTTATAACGGGAATGACGGGGACTGTTTGACTCGCCCCGGCAAGAAAAGCTTACTCTATGGCGACTGGTATGAGATGCCGTCGTACCATAAGGATGCCCAGGGTAAGATCATTTATTGGGACTTTTTCGGCGGAAACCTTCAGGGGATCATCCGGAAACTCTCTTACCTGAAGGGGCTTGGCGTCACCATTCTATACTTGAATCCGATCTTTGCGGCGGAGAGTAATCACAAATACGATACGGCGGACTATCATCAGATTGACCCGATGTTCGGGAATGAACAGGTTTTTGGACAGCTGATTCAAGCGGCTGACGCGTTAGGCATGGCGGTGATCCTGGATGGCGTATTCAATCATACAGGCAGCGACAGCGTGTATTTTAACCGCGCGGGCAATTATCCCTCGGTCGGCGCTTGTCAATCACCCGAGTCGCCCTACTATTCCTGGTATCGGTTTACCCAGTATCCGGATCAATATGATTGTTGGTGGGGGATCGAGACGCTTCCCAATGTGGAAGAGCTGGATCCGTCCTATCAGCAATTCATTTTTCAAGGGGACAACAGCGTGATTCGTTATTGGATGCGCCGCGGGGTGAAAGGGTGGCGTCTGGATGTAGCCGACGAATTGCCGGACGAGTTTATTCAGTCGTTGCGCCGAGCCGTGAAAGAAGAGAATCCGGAAGCGGTACTGATCGGTGAAGTGTGGGAAGACGCTTCGAATAAAGTGAGTTACGGACGTTTGCGCGAATATCTGTGGGGCAATGAACTGGATTCGCTGATGAATTACCCGTTGCGCAATATTCTCGTGCAATTTGTCATGGGGACGTTAACCGTTTGGGATGTGTATGCGGAGTTAATGCGTTTATGGGAAAACTATCCGCGCGAAAATACGTATGCGCTGATGAATCTGATCGGCAGTCACGATGTATTGAGAATTCTCACGCTGCTCGGAGAAGCGCCGGCGGAGGAAGAGCTGAGCGAAGAGGCTAGACGCGGTTACCGTTTGAGTCAAGAAGCCCGGACACTGGGGATCAGACGCCTGAAGATGCTGATGCTTGTACAGATGACCTGGCCGGGTGTGCCCTGCATCTATTACGGTGATGAGGCCGGATTGGAAGGGTATACCGACCCGTATAACCGTGCGGCATATCCCTGGGGAAGGGAAAATCAGGAAATTCTGGACTGGACACGCCGGCTGACCCGTTTACGGCGGGAATATGAAGTGTTCACAGAGGGGAAATACCGTCTCTTTGTTTTGGGTGAAGATATCTTGGGCTACCGGATCAGCGGACGGGAAGAAGAAGTAATCGTCCTGATCAATCGTAACGCCGTCCAAGACCGGCAGGTCTACTTGAATCTCTTGGCGCGAGGCATGCGTCTGCGTTACCTAGAGCAAGCGATCTGGCAAGAGATCCATTTAGACGAGCCGCATGAGCGCGAGTCGCACCGGGATTTGGTGCTGGAACTGCTCAGCGGGCAGGTCCTGCTGAACTCAACCTCCGGCGAGTCAGGCGATATCGGCAATACATTAAACCTTCCGGCGCTTGGCGCGCAGGTGCTGTATGCTCAAAGGAAGAGCCGGGTACACGCTGTTTTGCCGCGCGCCTGTGGGGTGTTACTCTCCATTTCTTCTCTGCCTTCTCTCTGGGGGTGTGGGGATCTTGGCGCGGAAGCCCGGGTATTTGTGGATCAGCTGGCTGAAGCCGGTCAGAGCTTGTGGCAGGTGTTGCCGTATCATCCACCCGGCGAGGGGGATTCCCCCTATCAGAGCCGTTCTGTTTTTGCGGGCAACGAGCAATGGATCAGTGTAGAAGCGCTCGTGCGGGATGGACTCTTAAGTGAAGAGGACATTAGAACCGTGCGGAGCAAGCATGTGCTCTTGCGTTTAGCTTATCAGCGTTTCGTGTCTTTGCAGAGTGCAGAGCCAGCCCGGCTGTCAAGACTCGGGCAAGAATTTACGGCATTTCAGCGGGAGCATCGCTATTGGTTGGAGGATTATGCTTTATATGCGACGCTGCGCGAGAAGAATGCAGGGATTCCCTGGCAGCAATGGGACGAGGCGCTACGTTCCAGAAGCGCCGAAGGCATCGCTGCGGCGCAAGCACAGTGGCCGGATGAGATCGGCTGCCAAGCCTTTGTGCAATATGTATTCTTCAAGCAATGGCAGGAATTGAAGACGTATGCTCAGCGTCAAGGGATCCGTCTGATCGGCGACTTACCCATTTATATCGCCGAGGACAGTTGTGACGCCTGGGTCAACCGGGATTTGGTCGCTTTGGACGAGCAGGGAGTAACGATGGGCGCCGGCGGCGCGCCGCCAGATGACTATTGCGCGGACGGACAGTGCTGGGGTAATCCGGTGTACCGTTGGGACGTGATGGAACAAGCTGGTTTTGCCTGGTGGAAGGAACGGATGCGTCTTGCCCTCAAGATGACGGATTATGTGCGCTTGGATCATTTTCGCGGCTTTGAAGCGTATTGGGAAGTCCCGGCGGGCGCACCGAACGCCGCGTACGGGTATTGGCTGAAAGGGCCGGGTCAACGCTTTTTTGCAGCGTTGGAAGCGGAATTTGGCGTGTTGCCGGTCATCGCGGAAGATCTGGGATTCATCACGCCGGAGGTGCGCAATCTGAAGAACCTCTTCGGTTTTCCGGGTATGCTTGTGTGGCAATTTGCTCAACAGGAGCATGACGTAGAGCAAAATTCCGTCTATTATTCCGGGACGCATGACAATGATACCTTGCTGGGTTGGGTTCGTAGCGGCGCGGCGCAGGGCGCGCCGCTATCCTCTTCAGCCGCAGCTGGCACGTGCGCTGATCGAATAACGTGTAACGCGTGTATCGAAAAGATTTTCTCCAGCCGGGCGGCATGGGCGATCATTCCCATGCAAGATCTACTGGGGTTAGACAGTACGGCCAGGATGAACACCCCGGGGACCGTAGGCGGGGCCAATTGGCGTTGGCAAATGAAAAAAAGCCAATGGACTGCTGAGAGCATCCGCTGGCTGAGGGGTTTGGCTGAACGCTATGGGCGTACCCATTGAGGAGCCGAGCCCAAGGGATCAAAACATGTCTTTCTTCCATAAGGTATAGGCACTGATACCGGTAAGCGCCAAGGCAATGACGATGACGAAGATAAATCCCCAGCCATTATCGGTAAAGGGTACCGGCACATTCATTCCCCAGAAACTGGCCAACATCGTTGGTACGGCTAAAATAATCGTGATGGAAGCGAGAAATTTCATCACGATATTTAGATTATTGGAGATAATCGAAGCGAAAGCATCCATCATACCGCTTAAGATATTCGAATACATATCAACCATTTGCATCGCCTGGTTGTTTTCGATGATGACATCTTCCAGCAGATCCTCGTCTTCGTCATACATACTGATCAGGTGGCGGCTTTGACTCGTGGAACGCAGCCGCAGTAATTTCTCCAAGACGACCCCGTTGGTGCGCAATGAGGCGTTGAAGTAGGTCAAACCGCGCTGTAGTTCCATTAATTGAATGATTTCTTTGTTCTTCATGGATTTGCGCAGGTCGAGTTCAATTTCGTCGGTGCGGCGGTTGATCTGACGCAGATATTTCAGATAATGGATCGCGGTTTTATAGAGGATTTGGAAGAGAAAGCGCGTGCGTTTAGCGGTATTAAACGTCCGGTATAAGTGGGGATGAAATTCCGATATTACGGCATTATTTTCGAGACAGATGGTAATGATGTAGTCTGCGGTGAGAATAATGCCCAGTGGAAGCGTGTCATAGTTGGTCTCGCCCCGAATAATCGGCAAGTTGGTCAAAACGAGAATATAATGATCTTCCACTTCGATACGCGAACGTTCTTCTTCGTCCAAGGCGGCCTTGAGAATATCCTGAGGGACGCCGGTAGCAGCCTCAACCTGGTTTAATTCTTCCGGGTTGGGATTAATCAGATTGAACCAGCAATTTCTGGTGAGATTGCTCAAAGAGAGATCCCAGAATGTTGTACTGTCACTACGATAAATATTGAGCATTTTCCCACCTCCAGCGTAACGCTTGTTAACTATTATATATATTTTATCATGCCATCGTGCGAAAATACAGGATAATCGCGGATTCCCCAAGATTAAAGGCCAAGATTCAGCCGCTCTCTTTTCCCGTAGGCAGGCCATCGTAATCTCGCGGAAAGCTAAGAATGACAGGATTTGATGTAAAAATAAGTAAAAGTTTACATAAAAAAGATTAATTGTGTCGAACAGGAAGGAGAATGCGCAGCGCATAGCTAAGAAGACTAGAAAAATCTGGGTTAGAAGAGAAAGGAGGTTGAGAGCGATGGGAAATAAGTGGAAAAACGCGCAACGTGACAAAAGAGCGCCGTATGGATGGCAGGGTGGATTTACCCTGATCGAGGTGTTGTGCGCTCTGGCGCTGGCGGGGCTACTGCTGAGTATCGGGATGACCCATTATCAGCAGCATAGCGAAGCCGTCAAACAAGAACGGCATCAGGCGAATATTGCTTTGATTGAAGGCGCGGCGCGGCGCTTCCGTTTAGACACAGGATTATTCCCGTCG
>JAITOV010000152.1 GCA_031289735.1 Peptococcaceae bacterium | reverse complement strand
CCATAGCTGCGGTCCGCCCCGCCAGGCAGGATCTTATGTAAAAAAACCACGTCCTCGCCCCGCTCTTTTACCCCGACATGCAGGTTGAACACCCCGGGCAACTGCTCCGCTAACTGCGTCAGCTCATGATAATGCGTGGCAAACAGCGTCTTGGACTGCAACGCGCGCTGCCCGGCCAGATACTCCACGACCGCCCAGGCGATACTTAACCCGTCGTAGGTAGACGTCCCTCGTCCCACTTCATCAAAGATCAGCAAAGAGCGCGCCGTAGCGTTGCTCAGGATATGCGCGACCTCGCGCATCTCGACCATGAAGGTACTCTGCCCACCGGCCAGATCGTCCGAAGCGCCTACCCGCGTGAAGATCCGATCCACCAAAGCGATCGAGGCCTTCTCCGCCGGGATGAACGAGCCGATATGCGCCATCAGCACGAGCAGCGCGACTTGCCGCATGTAGGTGGATTTTCCAGCCATATTCGGTCCCGTGATCACAGCCAGATGCTGTCCGGGCGACATCTGCGTATCATTCGGCACAAAAACGCCCGTCTCCAACACCTGCTCGACCACGGGATGCCGCCCCTCCGTGATGGAGATGATCCCGTCTGTACGCAGTTGCGGCCGCACGTAATGGTAGCGCGCCGCCGCTTCCGCCCAGGAAACAAACACATCGATCTCCGCCAAAGCCTTCGCTGCCCTCAGAATCCGCGGGATGGCGCTGCGCGTCTGATCCCGCAGCTTGAGAAATTCCTCATATTCCATTTCTGTCAAACGCGACTCAGATTCCAAGATCTTCTGTTCATAGGCTTTCAATTCGGCGGTAATATAACGTTCGGCATTGGCTAAGGTCTGCTTGCGCTGATAATCCGGCGGTACAGATTGCGTATTCGCGTGCGTCACCTCTAGGTAATAACCAAATACCTTATTAAATCCCACTTTCAGAGAACGAATGCCGGTCCGTTCCCGCTCAGAGGTCTCCAGCCGCGTCAGAAAGTTCTTCCCTCCGGCGGCGATCTCACGCAACGCATCGATCGGCTGGGAAAAGCCCGGTCGAATGATACCACCTTCTTTGGTCGAGACCGGCGCTTCCGGATGAATGCCCTCGGTCAAGTGTTGGGCCAGTTCATCCAGACCGCATAAGGCCGGCAAATATGCTTGCAGCCGCTGACTGACGCTGCCTTCAAGCACGCTGCGAAAGGGCGGCAGCTGACGCAACGTATGCGCCAGGGACAACAGTTCCCGGGCGTTGACCGAACCATAAGACACTTTAGCCGTTAAACGTTCCAAATCATAGACGCCGGTCAGGAGTTTCGCCAGATCCGCGCGGGCAAACGCGTCATTGACTAGATCCTCAACGCGGTCCAAGCGTTGCTGGATCGCCGCCTCGCGTAAGAGCGGCTGTTCCAGCCAGGTACGCAGCAAACGGGCGCCAAATGCCGTCTTGGTCAGATTTAATACTTCAAACAGCGTCCCCTTACGATCCTTGCCGCGCAGGGATTCGCTCAGTTCGAGGTTACGCCGGGTCCACTGATCCAGCAACATGCATTCTTCATCGGTGTATGTGCTAATCGCCAGAAAGTGCGCCAAATCCGCGCTGCAAGTCATTTCCTGAATATAACTCCACAGCCCGGCTGCGGCCTGAGCCGCGCAATCCAGTTCAGCAAGCAATCTATCCTGCTGCGCAAAACGCTCGCGTAGCGCTGCGGTTTGCTTAAAGCTCTTCTTCTCGCGGCGAGTGCAGTAATAGGCGGCGCAGCGCCGGTTTTTCTTCATCAATTCCTCCGTCGCCACCAGCTCCGCCGGATGCAAACGCGCGATCTCGGCAAAGAGAATCTCGTCGGAGGAGGTTTGGAAGATCGTGAATACTCCGGTGGATAAATCGGCAAAGGCCAAACCCCATTCCAGCTCATAGTAAATAGCCGCGAGATAATGATGATCATCCTCATCCGGCAATGTATCGGTCAATGTCCCCGGCGAAACAATCCGAATAATCTCCCGCCTAACGATACCCTTACTGGCAGCCGGATCTTCGACTTGCTCACAGATCGCCACTTTATGCCCCGCCATAACCAGCTTCGGCAGATAGTTATCTAGGGCATGGAAAGGGACGCCGCACATGGGCATTCTCTGCCCTTCTCCCGCGTCCCTGCCGGTCAAAGCGATCTCCAGGATCGGCGCGGCTAATTCCGCATCCGCTCCAAACATTTCATAGAAATCACCTAAGCGAAAGAACAGGATCGCATCCGGCGCCTGTTGTTTAAGCGACTGATATTGCTGCATCATCGGCGTCGCCATCGGACATCACCTCAATTATCTTTCCCCACATTTTAATGCGTTCGCTATCAACGTCCAGGCTGTCGTATCGACAATCTTCACCCGAATGATCTCGCCGCTGCGTTGTACGTCCCCCGGAAAGACTACCAGTTCATTCCCTCGCGTCCGCCCGGACAGGCGCTGTTGATTATTCTTACTGACCCCTTCCGTCATGACCTCGACCGTCTGCCCCACCAAGCGCCGCTTCCAGGCCAGGCTTTTTTGTTCCTGTAGCGCCATCAAGGTTTGTAAGCGCCGTTTCTTTTCCTCTAAAGGAATCTGATCCGGCATCGTAGCCGCCGCGGTACCCGAACGCCGGGAATACACAAAGGTAAAGAGTTGACTAAAATCCGCTTGCGCGACCAGATCCAGCGTATCCTGAAAATCCGCTTCCGTCTCTCCCGGAAAACCGACGATCATATCCGAGGTGATACTGGCTTGGGGTATCCTCTGGCGGATCTTGTCCAGGCGTTCCAGATAATACTCGCGCGTATAGCGGCGGTTCATGCGTTTCAAAATCTCATTGCTGCCGGATTGCACAGGCAGATGAAAATGTTCGCACAGACTCCGCCCCTGGGCAACCGTCTCAATGAGTTTATCGGACAGGTCTTTCGGATGCGAGGTCATAAAGCGCACCCTAGCTATACCGGGAATACGATCGGCACTTTGCAGCAGATCGGCAAAATCATACTCCCACTGCGCATCTAAGCCGTACGAATTCACATTCTGCCCCAGTAGCGTCACTTCACGACAACCGGATGCGACCAAGGTACGGATTTCCGCCAGGATATCCTCCCGGCTGCGGCTGCGTTCCCGGCCGCGCACATACGGTACGATACAATAGGTGCAAAAATTGTTGCAGCCGTACATAATATTCACGTTGACCTGTTTACGTCCCTGACCCGCGACCGGCAAATCCTCCGCTTGGATCGCCAGATTGGCCCCGATGACAGCGACGACAGCCCCCGCGTCCAATTGACGCAGCAAACGGGCAAAATCGTTCATTTGATCCGTGCCCGTCCAAAGATCCACATGCGGCGCCCTTTTCATGAGCCACTCCAGACGGTCCGGTTGCTGCACCATGCAGCCGCTGACCGCGATCTTCAAGCCGGGCCGCTGCTCTTTCAGGCGCTTCAATTCCCCGATCTTACCTAAAATCTTATTCTCAGCGCTTTCCCGCACACAACAGGTATTGATCAAGATCAGATCCGCTTCATGAATATCTGCACAACGCTGATATCCTTCTTGCACAGCGATTTCCGTCAATAGATCGGCTTCACGCTCTGACATCTGGCAACCATACGTGACAGTCGCCACATTTCCGGTATGCCGCTCCAGCTGACTCATACTACTTACACCTCATAAATTGCGGAATACGCCCGCCTTGCGTAAAGATTGGTAGGCAATGACGGTGAACGGCCCCACGAACAAGCCGATCACGCCAATGGCGGCTAACCCGATATACATGCTCGCCAACACCAGCAGTGGATCCAATCCCACGTTATCTCCTAAGATTTTAGGCTCGATCACATGGCGCACGACCGACACAACCCCCGTCAGAATCAGCAGACCGGCCCCCATTAACGTATGCCCGAACAAAAACGCGATAATCGCCCAGGGAACCAGAATGATCCCGACGCCTAAGACCGGCAGGATCCCGAAGATACCAGTCACCGTACCTAAGACGATCGCGTATTTAGCCTGCAAGATCAACAGCCCAAAGATCGAAATCAGCAAACTAATGCCGCAAACGATCAATTCCGCCCGCACGAAACCGATAAAAGCCCGGCTGAAATCTTTGCCCAAATCCGTCACCTTCGTGTGCCACTCTTCGGGAAAAAACGCTAAACAACTCTTCAAATAGCGCTCTGTCCCTTTGGCCATGAAAAAAGTCGCCACCAAAGCGATGACCAGCACAATGATGATCTCCGGTATGAGCATAGCGGTCCGGCCTACCAGCGTCGGTATTGAGGCGATAAATCCGGCGGCGGAATCCATCAAATTATTGAGTGATTTGTTGAAGGTCTCGACATAACTGGGCGGGATTTGCAGATAGGCTGTTTCCAATTGGCTCAACCCGTTGAGAAAGACGCGCCGCGCATTCTGACTATACACCGGCAGGTTCAGCATAATATCCTGAAACTCAAAAACCAACCGGGTGATTAATAGGGCAATCACCGCACAGATACCGCCGATCTCTAAGGCCATAGCCAGCAGCACCGCCAGCATCTTCGGCAGGTTAAAGTGCTTGATGAAGAACTTCTTCAACGGATTGATCATCACCGCCAAGATAAAAGCCAGGATAAAGGGAATAAACAGATAGAGATAGCGGCCGAGCAAAAAAACCAAGCACACGACGATTAGCCAAAAAGCGATGATTTTCACTGCCCGAAGTAAAAAACTCTTCAATGTATTGTTCAAGACGTCTATTCCTTTCCGGCTAAAGATGGGCAACCCCTCCGATACAGCGTCATTTTCTCAGAAAAAACGACGCTAACGTGCCCGGCCCGGTGTGCGTACCCACGACAGAACCAATCTCACTGATAATGACCTCTTGGAAAGTCACGCGGGAGCTGATCTCCGCCGCTAACTCCGCCGCTTCCTCCGGACAATTGGAATGCGCGATCCCTAAGAGATTATTCGCCGGATCCGCCGCTTCCTCAGCCGTCACTTCCGCCAGCTTACGAATGCCCGCCCGGCGTGAACGAACTTTTATGTACGCTTCGATCGTCCCTTGCGGCGTAACGCGCAAAATCTGTTTGATGTCCAGCACGCCTCCGATCGCCGCAATCGCCTTGCTAACCCGCCCGCCTTTGACCATATATTCCAACGTATCCGGCAAGAAGAGGTAGCGCATATGATCCCGATAGGTTAAGATTTCCTGTTCCAGATCACTCCAGGAAGATCCTGTCCGGCCAAGTTCGGCCGCCTTCAAGCCAATCAGCCCAAATCCCAAACAAGCGCCTAAACTATCAATAACATGCAAACGTTCCGGGGCGTCGCACTGCTCTCTGGCTTGCCTGCCGACATTGATCGTCGAACTGAATCCGGAGGATATCAGGATCGAGATCACTTCATCCCCGGAAGCTAACAAACCGTTATAAACTTCAATCAGATCACCCAGCGTCGGCTGTGATGTCTTAGGCAAGTCCTTAATCTCCGCTAACAGCCGATAGAACTCCGCGGCCGTTAGGTTTACGCCCTCCAAATAGCTCCGCCCTTCCATAGTCACTGGCAACGGAGTCACGTGAATGCCCTTTCTCTGGGCTAATTCAGCGGGAATATCTGCGGAACTGTCAACATGAACACGAAAAGCCATGGTCCCTCCTCAATCGTATCTTCCACCCGGATGTACTCCGCGACACCTGTATTTGTAATCATATTATATACCAAAATCAAGGTTTTAAGAAATCACAGTAGACGGTAGGACTGCCATTTCCCTTTCCCCTATTGACAACCAGGTCTATTTAAAGTAAACTCATATCAGGTTTACAAAAAGTAGTATAGCGGGAGGCGATCATGATGGGAAACTACAAACTGGCGGACACGGAAGAGAAATTCGCCGACTTGATTTGGGACAACGCGCCGATCAACTCCGGCGAACTGGTCCGGCTGTCGGAGGACGTGATGCATTGGAAGAAGTCCACGACCTACACCGTTTTGAAACGCTTGTGCGACAAGGGCCTTTTCCAAAACGAGGAGGCGATGGTTTCCGCGGTGCTGACCCGCGACGAATTTTTCGCGCG
>JAITOV010000123.1 GCA_031289735.1 Peptococcaceae bacterium | reverse complement strand
GGAACCTACAATAGAACCAATAGCCGCCATGCTTTCATAGTCCAGCGGCGTATCGATCAGCGGCGCCGGTATGCAACCGCCGGAAGGCCCGCCGGTCTGAGCGGCCTTGAACTTTTTGCCGTTGGGAATCCCGCCGCCAATTTCCTCGATGACTTCGCGCAGCGTCGTACCCATGGGTATCTCGACCAGTCCGGTATGGGTGATTTTCCCGCCTAAGGCAAAGACTTTGGTTCCTTTGGATTTCTCGGTCCCCATGGCGGCGAACGCCGCGGCGCCGTTGTTGATGATCCAGGGAATATTGGCGTATGTCTCAACGTTATTTAAGAGCGTGGGCTTGCCAAAAAGCCCTTTTACTGCCGGGAATGGCGGACGCGGGCGCGGTTCGCCGCGGTGACCTTCAATCGAAGTCATCAGCGCCGTTTCTTCCCCACAGACAAACGCCCCGGCTCCCAAACGGATCTCCAGATCGAAGCTGAAATCCGTCCCGAAAATATTCTTACCCAAGAATCCATACTCTTTGGCCTGATCAATGGCTATTTTGAGCCGCTGGACGGCAATCGGGTATTCGGCGCGTATATAGATATATCCCTGTGCTGACCCAATCGCGTAAGCCGCTATTTCCATCGCTTCGATTACGCCATGCGGGTTGCCCTCAAGCACCGACCGGTCCATAAAAGCGCCGGGATCCCCTTCGTCGGCGTTGCAGCAAACATATTTCACCGGGTCTTCAGCCGCCGCCGCGAACTTCCATTTCAGTCCTGTTGGGAAGCCAGCGCCGCCACGGCCGCGCAAGCCTGAATCTGTCACGATCTGAATGACTTCTTCCTGTGATTTCTCCGTCAGGCAGGTTGCTAACGCCTGATAACCATCATAGGCGATATACTCGTCAATTTCTTCGGGATTAATTGCGCCGCAGCCGCGCAGCGCGATGCGCTTTTGCTTTTTGAAGAATTGGGTATCATTGAGAGAATGCGTATGCTCCTCTTCACCGGCTTCCTTATACAGAAGCCGCTCCACGAAACGTCCTTTCAGGATGTGCTCGCTGACAATTTCCTGTACATCGGACACTTTAACATGTGAATAAAAGGTTCCCTCTGGGTAAACGACCACGATCGGTCCCAAGGCGCACAAGCCAAAGCAGCCCGTCTTGATAACGCGAACCTCGTCGCTGAGTTTGAATTCGGCAAATTGCTTTTCGAACTCAGCAATTACTTTGGGACTGTCCGAGGATGTACACCCTGTTCCTCCACAAACCAGAACATGCGATCTGACAAAACTCATCCTATTTTATCCTCCTTATTCGGCCGCGCCTATCGTATACGCATCGACCACTCTGCCGTTTGCTAGGTGTTCACTGACGATTTTTTTCACTTTTTCCTCGGTCAGCTTCACATACGTGACTTTTTCTTTACCCGGTTCAAACACTTCGACGACCGGCTCCAGACGGCAGATACCGACGCATCCCGTCTGGGTAACCATCACCTGCTGAAGGTTACGCCGGGAAACCTCGTCCACAAACGCCGTGAGTACGGGACGGGCGCCCGCGGCGATACCGCAGGTCGCCATACCGACGACGACACGGGTACGATTCTCATCGCCTGCGCGAAGATTCATTTGCTTTTGCATGTCTTCCCGGATCTTTTTAAGATCTTCCAAACTTTTCATTTTTATCTTCCTCTCAAAATTTATATTCACTTTTTGGAAAGATCACAGCAGCTCCAACTCGCCCTCTTCTACATACCCTCGTATCCACACAAGAACGTCCGGTTCGGAGAGCGAAACGCCGCCAAGTAATGCGCGAACCTGCGCGGTTGAAAACTGAAACGCGCTCTGGTCCGTTTCCTTCGTATAGGTAAATTCCAAGTCTGGCGCTCCCTGTATCAGTACCATTAACGTACCAACCACATCCCCCAGCGGCGGACGATCCATGTGAGAACGCTTGAAGCAGGCGGTCAGGCTGGTTCCCTTACCCTTTTTGCTTTCAATACGCAGCCCACCTCCCGACATTTCCGCCTCCATTTTCAAGAGCGGGATCCCCATCCCCACTTTTCGCGTCTTGCGCGTCGTCGTGAACGGATCCGTTACTTTAGCCAAAAACTCAGGTTCCATGCCGCAGCCGTTATCCTTGACGCTGATGGTCAGCTGGTCTGCCGCCATGGACTCACGCACGGCAATGGCGATTTGACTGGCTCCGGCGGCTATGGAATTTTGGGCAATATCTAAAATATTGAGGGCCAACTCTTTCATAGTTTTTCGCTTACATGTATTTTTCTATGATCGCGTCAACGTCTTCCGGTTTAAGACGGCCGTAAACATCATTATTGATGATCATAACCGGCGCCAGGCCGCAAGCCCCGATGCAACGCGTAGAGTCAATCGAGAATTTCCCGTCTGTGCTTATTCCGTCGGGCAGACAGCCCACTTTTTTACATACGCGATCCAGTATTTCAGCCGCCCCTTTAACATAACAAGCGGTGCCAAGACAGACACTGATCTGTACTTCGCCTTTAGGATTATGGGTAAACTGGGCGTAAAACGAGGATATGCCATAGACCTCGGTCAAGGGGATTTCCAG
This sequence comes from Peptococcaceae bacterium, assembly GCA_031289735.1. Lineage (GTDB taxonomy): Bacteria > Bacillota > Desulfitobacteriia > Desulfitobacteriales > Desulfitobacteriaceae > JAITOS01. The sequence goes on along the minus strand of JAITOV010000123.1, from coordinate 3,397 downwards.
TCCCTCCGCGATCATCACCTGAACCTCTTCAGGCAGATAACCATAGATCTTCTGAGCCTCCTGCATGACAGGCATGGTGGCGCCTTTTTCTCCTTTATGTGTTCTGATGACTTCCTTGAGTCTTTCTTTTTGCTCCTTGGTGCCGTTAAACGGAACAAGTGTTTTACAGTTTGGCATGTGCTAAAAACCTCCTTAAATTGTGCCGGAGCAGTACTCCGGATTGAAATCGGCTATTTTCATAATGATGACGCTGTTTACAATCTTTTTAACGCATTTCCTTTCCTTATTGCCTCGATTACACCTTCAGCGCTGATCTCATCCGCTTCCAGCTCAAACTCGGCGTCAAAAATGTCATCGAGCCGATGGGCATCCGAATTTATAATGACCGGCATACCCCGAACCTCCGCCTGAGCAGCCGCGAGAGCGTCAAAATCCGCACCACGCGTCGTCTCCAGCGCTTCAAATCCCATTTCCTTCGTAATAAACCCCAGGTTCGACAGAATTGAAAATGAGGTTCTATCGATATGCGCGGGAATCGCTATCCCTCCCAGATCGTTTAGCAGCCCAGCCACGTCATGAACGCCGATGGACGTCGCTGTGATCAGCAAATGGGGTTCCTGTCCGATCACCCCGTCTTCGGCATCCATCATCAACTGCTTGCCAAAGACGTCCGCTCTGTTTTTTACCGGCGGCAACCGCGCATACACGTAGCGGTCAAGCTCCTCTGCCGCCGCCAGCGAGGGGAGCAAGCACAGAATATGCGCCTCTTCGGCTGTCGTAAGCTCCATGGCGGGAACGGCGAGAATCCCTGCTTTTTCGGCGGCTTCCAGAAACGCGGGACAGTTTCGTGTGCTGTTATGGTCGGACACCGCCCCCACGTCAATGCCGGCCAGCATGGCCATCGCCGCGATGTTGGCTGGCGTCATAGTATCCTCGCCGCACGGGGATAAGCATGAGTGTATGTGCAAATCGTATTTCAGCTTCACCTATCTCACTCCCGCACAAGACTCACCGATAAGTTCGTGCAATCTCCACGAAAGTTCATAGGCCCCCATAGTGCTTGAGTATAACGCCAACCCATGCGTTTGCGCTTTGTCAGCAAGCTCTTTATCGGGTTCAACGCCTTCCGCCAGGATGATCATTGACACATCTGCAAGCAGAGCGACCGCGGCAACGGTACTAGTGGACATAATGGTGATCCACGCGGCTCCTTTCCCCGCCCTGCCTATGACCCAGCTCAGCAAGTCTCCGATATAGCCGCCAGTTACGCTGCCATCTTCCTCACCAGGCACACAACATCTCAGATCCAGTGATTTTGCAACCTCAGAAACTTTCATCAAACATCTCCATCCCTTTCGTGAGCCTAATTCTCCTCGTTCTCCTCGCGCTTTCGGAACGGCGGTGGCAAGTATTCATTCGCTTCGCTGGAGCCTGTCAATTTCTGCATCTTTTCCCGCAGTCTGAAAATGCAGTCGTCCTCCGAGGCGTGTCCCAATACGATATCCTCGGCCAGCGCACGGCAGGAAGGCGCGCCGCAGGATCCGCAATCCAGCCCCGCCAATTTCTGCGTCAACGCCTCTATGCGTACGAACTTTTTCATCGCTACAGCGCGGTCGTCATCCAGCTTCAGGGTGGGCGAATACTGGAGTGGTTTTTCTCCTCGCAATTCTAACAACAACTCTTTGCCCATCTCCATCTTAGGGGACGAAGCCGGCAGGGACTCCATCAGGTGTTTGATATTTGATTGGGCTATATAAGGATTTTCTACCGTCAAGCAACCGCCCACGCAGCCTTGGTTACAGGCATTGAGCTCCAAAAAGTCTACTTGAAGAAGCACGCCATTTTCCAGATCCTCCAGGATGTTGATGACATTGTCCACCCCGTCAACAGAGATGCTTTGCTTTTGAGGCAACGCCGAGGATTCCCCCCCGGAATGGGCCCATCCTATACCCATCGCGCCTGATTGGCTGAGTTGCGGCGGATTTTTTATCTTCTTCATGGCCAAAAGAATTTTTTTATAGACTTCCGCCATCGATATGACCCCATCGACCACCGGTTTTTCCATCAGCAGCGGGTAGCGCCCCGCCGTCACCTTCGCCGGACAGGGGGTAATAAAAAACACTCCTATTTTGTCAGCTGAAAGACCCGTCCTTAAAGCGGCTTCACGGCGCGCGTTCATCGCCGCTACTTCAAATGGCGCTATCAGCGTGATGATGTTCGGCAGCAGTTTGGGGAAACGCATGGATATGAGCCTGACCACCGTCGGACAGGCCGATGAAATAAGCGGACGCGGCGTATCTTTTTCTGACACAATGTACTGCCTGGTGACGCTTGAAATAATCTCCGCCCCTTTTGAGACCTCATAGAGCCAATCAAACCCAATATCCAGCAACCCCTGCAAGACAACATTGATATCCTCAAGGTTGTGAAACTGTCCATATAAAGACGGAGCTGGTAAGGCAATATTGTATTCAAACTCTGAAAGCCGTTCAAGCGAATCACACACGGCTTTTTTCGCTTTATGCGGGCAAACCTTTATGCATACTCCGCAATCTATACAGCGCTCGTCCAGTATGTGCGCCAACCCGTTCCTCACACGGATGGCGCCCATAGGGCAGTGCTTTATACATGTCGTGCATCCCTTGCACTTTTCCTTGTCAAGAGTTACCGCATGATTCAAAGCTACCCCTCCTAACTTTCTCGTTGAAGTTTACCATCATGGTGACAGTCGTTCCCTCGCCGAGCCTTGTTGCGATCGTTATCTCATCCGAATACCGCTTCATGTTGGGCAGGCCCATCCCCGCACCGAACCCTAAATTCCTAACCTCCTCTGAAGCTGTCGAATAGCCTTCCTGCATGGCCAGATCAAGATTTGGTATACCAGGCCCGTTATCTTTCAGTTCGATTTTTACTGAATCCACGTCTACATAAACATCCGCCGTGCCGCCATTGGCGTGAATGACCATGTTGATTTCGCCCTCATACATGCAGATGGCGCAACGGCGTATGATCTCAAAATCAACGCCGATCTTGCGGAGAACTCGCTTCATCTTTCCAGACGCTTCTCCAGCCGATGTAAAGTCATCCCCGTCTATGTCATAGGTACAGTGCATAACGTCCATTACAATAGACTCCATTTCATCGCAATCCTGATGTATACAGCTTTCCACATGCCGCATACATGCTGAGATCCGTTGTCATCAGCACGATGCTATTCTCAACGGCAAGATGAATAAGCGCGAGTTCAGGCTTTTTGCCTCTTATAAACACAATGCATTTGATGTCCATCATATCCGCAGTCCGTATAACCTGAGAATTCATTAGACCCGTCAACAAAACAGGCTGGTCTTTGACAAAAGCCAACACATCGCTCATCAGGTCGGCGCCGCAAACAGAA
>JAITOV010000040.1 GCA_031289735.1 Peptococcaceae bacterium | reverse complement strand
GAGGTGGTCGGCAAGGTGCTGGGCGTGTCCATATCCAGTGCCTATGAGCTGATGCATGAGAAGGATTTTCCGGGCGTCAGAATCGGAAACCGGCTCATCGTGCCGAAAGAGAAGTTTATCGAATGGATAGATGTAAAAGCGAAAAGGTAGGGCGGTCAAATGAAATACTATCAGTATCAGCAGCGCGATCCGGTCAAAAATTATTTTCCCCTGCCAAATGAAATCTTTTGTCTCGGGCTTTGTTCCGGCGAACTCTCGGTGTACTCCTACCTACTATACCGTGAAAACCGAAAGACCTTTCAGTGCTGGCCGAGTTATAAAACCATCGGCGGCGCGCTGAAGATGTCCCGAAACACAGTGAGAAAATATGTGGAGCTGCTTGCGGATAAGCATTTAATTTCAACCGAATACACGCAGGTGATTACGAAAAGCGGTCAAAAGCTGAACGGGAATCTCAAATATACAATACGCCCAATTGCCGAAGCGATAGAGCATTTTTATCAGCTTCAATTTGAAAGTAAGATTTCCCGAATGGAACATGATGCAGGATAAAAGAGTGATGCTGCTTTCGCCGCATCACTCCGAAAAACACCGTCCGGCAACGCCGGTCGGAGCTTCGGCTTTGGCATAACCTTTTCAGGCGATTCGGAATTTTGATACCAAAACCGCCAAAAACCGCACCGTGACAAGGAAATCCGTGGTACCACAGCAAAGGAGCGTGAAAAAATGCCCACAGACAGAGTACGCGCCGCGTTTTACGGCGAAAGGGAGCTTTTGCAGATTGCCGACAGCTACCTCAAGCAAGCCGACTGCCGCTCCCGCAACGAATTCATCAACAAGTCCATCCGCCACTATATCGCCTACCTCCAAAAAGAGAACGACAATGAATTTTTGACTCCCGCGCTGGAGTCCGTGCTGTCGGGAATGCTGGGCGACACCGAAAATCGGCTTGCCCGAATCCTATTCAAACTCGCCACCGAGCTGTCGATGCTTCTGCACGTCACCGCCAGCCAGTACGACATCACCGAGGACGAGATAGATAGCCTTCGGAAATATTGCGTGGACGAGGTGTCCCGGCTCAACGGCAACGTGAATCTGAAAGCCGCTCTGCGGCACCAGCGAGGTGGCTGACCGTGGCAAGGCTTATTCTCAAAAGCCCATATACATGAACCAAACGCGCCGACGCATGGTTTAAAAACCGATTACGGCGGCGCTCAGACTGTCGCGCAAGACGAAGAACAAGGCGGGGCTTTGGACAGATGATGTGATTGATATCATTGCTTACATCAGTGTCATCCCGCCGGTCTGTTCCTCGTCCTCATACTCACTTCGGTCATACATCAGACCAAGCCGATCATACATTGCCAGAAAATCCTCGGCTAATTTGTCATTGTCAATCAGTTCGTCGTTCTGATCTCTGATTATGTAATCAAATTGCTCAATGCCCTTGTATTCAATCGCGTTACGAAGCAACGCAACTGTTTGCGTCGAAAGACAGTCAAAATACTGCTTACAGATGAATGTCACGTCATATAAATCCCGGATTTTATCTCGACCGGAATAGGCATTTACCTTCATCACGCAAAGCTCCTCTATGCCGTATACCAGAATGCCGTCAATAACCTGAGTTTCCGATACAGCAATTTCCCTGCGCCGATAAGACGCCTCAATTTTGAGTGGTTTCCCCTCATTGCCATAGTGTATCATGCATCGTTCCACAGTATCGGTCTGTTTGGCAACGCGATACTCATATCCGTATTTTTTACAAAAACTACCGACTAACTCAATTAGTCCTTTTACTCGGCCGTCCAAATCTATATCTTCTGAAAATCTGTCCAGTGCATAGCAAAGATGCAGCGCCGTACCGCCTTTCAGCACGAACTTATCCGTTTGCGAGTTTAGATACAGCATGAAATCAGAAATCACTTTTCCATGAGAAGCGCGCCAGTCGTTCATAAATTCACCTGCTTTTTATAATCCAGCCATTTTGTGTGGTATTCCCGTCCCATGAGACAGTCGATATCCGGCCAATGCGCTAACCCTCTCATAAGAGCAACCTTGCCGAACACCTCCGAAGTATAGCCGTTATTGCAGATATAATCATTGTTCATGCCTTGCGCGACACTGAATTTGCTGGTTTCAAGCAAATCCAAAAGCGCGCGGATATGATTCGCCACCGCCCAACGACCTGTGTGATTGGGAATAGGTTTATCTAATTCAATGCCATATTCTCCGAATACACTCTGCTCGCTGTTTCGGATGGTAATGTCCTCCCATCGCAGGGCTGAGCGGTGCCAATCACCACAGGTGAGCAAGGCGCACGGCAGGTTCAGCGCATGGATGCCGGTAATATATTGCACCGCCTACTCCTCCTTTGAAATCCTTACTGCTACAATCATTATACCACCATTCGGTCAAAAATCAAAACATTTCAACACAGTAATAGCTATCTGCGAAACCGATTGATAACTTTCTGATAAGTCTATCTTATTCGCTGGATATTCAAAAGCGGTTGTGGTATTGTCTTGTACTTGAAAGGACGGTGATCCCTATGGCGAAACGCAGACCAAACGGCGATGGACTTGTTCGCAAGCGCGACGATGGCCGTTGGGAGGGCAGAATTGTCGTCGGTCATAAAAATGACGGCAACCCGATATATCGATATGTGTTCGGAGGTACGCAAAAAGAGCTGCTCGAAAAATTGCACGGATCAATTGAAAATTATCGGGACGCGGAACTGACTGAGGATTGCAAAATGTCGCTGGGCGAATGGCTCAACTGCTGGATGAACGAATACGCTCTGTTCACGGTCAGGGAAAGCACATGGAAAGGTTATCGCACATTGCTTGAAAACTATGTGAAACCTTATCTCGGCGAAAAACCGCTTGCGTTTCTCACCACCGCTGATATACAAAAAATGTACAACAAAGTAAAATTGCAGGGGAGAGTCAAAAATCATCCGATTCATGGACATCAGTTGGCAGACAGCATGGTCAGGAAAATCCATATGCTGCTACACGAGGCTCTGGACGCGGCGGTGAATCGGCGGCTGCTTGTAAAAAATCCAACGAACGGCACAACAATCCCGAAAAACAATTATGCGCCAAAGCAAATATTGAACGATGCACAGCTTGACCACTTCCTGAAAGCAGTACAGGGAGATGACATATGGCGCGACTTTTTCTATACAGAACTTACCACGGGGCTTCGGCGAGGAGAGATATGCGGGCTCAAATGGCAGGATTTTGACACGAAAAATGGTGTGTTGAATATCTGCCGAACCCTCCATAAAGACGATGGCGGTTACACGGTGGGCGAAACGAAAACAGGCGCCGGAACGCGCACGATTATCCTGCCGCCAAGCACAGCGGAGCTTATGCATAAGCGCAAGCAAACTGCGGTTGGCGAGTGGATATTTCACAACCCCGTAAAGCCAGAGGAACCCGTCAACCCCGATTCGGCTTACCGCAGAATGAAAACGCTGCTGAAAAAAGCTGAGCTACCGAGCATACGCTTCCACGATTTGCGTCACACATTTTCCACACACGCACTGGCGGGAGGAGTGGACGCAAAAACGCTCTCCGGCATACTCGGTCACACCAACGCCAGCTTCACGCTGGACACCTACGCTTGTGTCAAGTAAAATCAACTAAGTTTTTCAACTTCTTCAATCGAACTTGCCCGCCCACACGATCTCAATCTCCTGTTCGCCGTGAACGAGGATTTTATCAATCAACAAGTCCACAAGCTCCCTATCCAGATTCTCAACCGTAAGCAAAGGACGCAGTTCGGATAATCTGCCCTCAACCGTGTTCTTGCCCGCCGTGACAGCTTCATACTCCCCGCGCAGGCGTTCCAGCTCCGCGTTTTTTCGAGCGATAGTCGCGTTGATGGTCTCTTTTTTACTCACAAAAGCCTCTTTCGTGAGTTTGCCGGACACCAGCAGGGTGAAATTTTTGGTGACGGATTCCTCCATCAACCGGAGATTGTTTTCTTCCGCGCGGATCCTCTTTTCAAGCTCCGCTTTGGAAACGTCGCCGCGCCGGAGCGTCTCCAGCTTTATTTCCTCGCGGTCAACCAGCGCCGCCGCGTGAGCCTTAGCAGACGCCAGCACAACCTTTTCAATGTCCGCCTGAGCGATTGAGAAATCCGGGCAGCCGTAGTGATCGGTGAAACAACCCGTACCGCATTTGAAACGCGGATTGAGCGGGTTTGCGCGCCTCATGGTGTGCCCGCAGACAGGGCATTTCACCTTGCCGTAAAAAATGTGGTCTACGGGAGCGTCGTTTAATCGTTCCCGTCGTATAGCGTCATGCGCCCGTTTGTAATCCGTTTCAGAGATAATAGCCTCATGCGCGTCCGGCACGATAATCCATTCCTCGCGCGGACGGAGTAAGCAGCGGTTAGTCCCCGGATGTTTGATCTTGTACATATTGTTGACGGCCACGCCGGTGTAACGAATATCATTCAGAATCCGCCCGACAAGCGTATTGTACCAAAACGAATAGTCGGGATCGGCAGTTTTCCAGCCGCCTTTTACCCCGTGCTTTTTCTTGTACTCATGGGGCGTCGGTATACCCTGCGCGTTTAGAATGACGGCGATTTTTGAGATGCCGTTGCCATCCATAGCGAGAGAAAACATCAGACGCACATATTCTGCTGACTCCGCGTCGATCACGATTTTGTTTTTCTCCGTCTCGGACTTCATATACCCGAATAGCGTCCAGCAGCTTAGATACTCGCCGCGCTTCATCTTTACGAGTTTGCTTGTGACGGACTTCTGCGCGAGGTCGCGGTTGTAATGCTGGTTGGCGAGGTTAATAATCGCCAATTCTAAATTTGAAAGCGGGTGCAGGAAACTGTCATAGTTGTTATTGATTGCGATAAAGCGGACGTTCCGCGCTACAAGATAATTCATCAGCAGATCGCCGGTGTCAATCATATTCCGACCTATGCGGGAGAGGTCTTTGACAATAATGCAGTTTACCGCGCCGCGTTCCGCATCGGCCATAAGCCTCTGATAATCGCGTCGGTTCAGGCTTTCGCCGCTTTGTCCGTCGTCAACGTAATCGACAATCCGGGCGTTCGCGAACTCGCCCCGCGAAACGATATATGCCCGGATCATGTCGCGCTGATTGGTAATACTGTTGCTTTCGTCGTTGCCATCCTCATGCGAAATGCGGAGATAGGCGGCGATTGTGTAAGTGCCGGCGCTGATATAAACGGCGGGAGCGGCGGTTGACATAGTGTTAAGCATTGACGCGCACCCCGCTTTCCTCGAAATTGAGCGTCACGCCGATTATGTCAGACATCGGCGTAATCTCTATCCGCTGGATCAGCGCGTCTATAATTCCTCTGTCAAGTGCGGAAAAGCCCTCGAATTTACGAAAACTCGCCACACGCTCGGTCTGTCGGACTTCCGCCGCGTCATAGTCGGCAAGCGCCTTTTCCGCGCGGGTAATACCGATTTCGGCGGTCTGCCTGTCGCGCTCGAATTTCTCGCGGGCAAGCGCAAACTCCCTACTGTCAAGCAAGCCGCCCAAGTGATGGGTGTATGCCGCCGAAAGCAGTTCCGCGGCTTTATCGCTCTCCAGCCGCAGTCTGTTGACCTCAAGCATAAGACCGCGGCGCCTGTTCGCGCTGTCCGGAGATTTTTCCGTGAACGAGTTCGGCTCAAGACACACGTCAATTTGCTTCTGTATCGTCGCGCTGATAACGGCGGCGATTTTATCAAAAGATACTTTCGGAATAGCGTCCAGTCCCAGCGTGTAGCGAAGCTCGCTGTGGCAGTCTCGGCAGTAATAGCTAAACGTCACCTCGCGTTTGTTCTTGTGGGAGTGCTGCCGTCTCGCGGCTTTCCCGCACCGGGTACAGAATATTTTGCCGACAAGGATATTCTCGCCCAAATGATTGCCGAGCTTTTTGTACTTCTCGCCCGCCTCTGCCGTCAGTATTTGCACTGCATCGAATGCGGCGCGGTCTACAATGGCGGGATGGGCGTTTTCGTGTACTATCCACTCCGACCTCGGTTTTTCGTGCGTTGTCTTTCCGTCGCGTTCGTACTTACCTTGTATCTGATGGCCGATGTAGACCTCATTTTTGAGAAGCTGACCTAAATAACCGTTTTGCCATAGGCATTTTTTAGCATATTTCTCATGCTTCAAAACGTCTAAGTTATAGTAATGATTGCGGGGAGCGGGAATGTCGTTTTGGTTTAGGTAGTTTGCGATTGCGAACATACTGTAGCCTTGCAGCCGCAAATCGAAAATCCGCTTAACAGTCGCCGCTGATTCCGGCTCGATTTTAAGCCGCTTGCCGCCGCGCTCATCCGTAAACAGGTAGCCATACGGCGGCAGAGCGCCGAGAAGCTCCCCACGCCGCATTTTTACGGCGTGTGCGGAGCGTATTTTTTTGCCTAAATCCTTGCTGTATAGGTGATTCACAAGGTTCTTGAATAGTATCAGGAGCTTTTTGCGCCCCGCGTCGTCGGCGAAACTGTCATAATCATCGTTCACCGATATGAACCGCACATTGCAGGCGGGGAACGTGTCAAACAGAAGCTCTCCGACCTCAATGTACGTCCTGCCGAGCCGTGAGAGGTCTTTCACGATCACGCATTGGACGGATCCGT
>JAITOV010000161.1 GCA_031289735.1 Peptococcaceae bacterium | reverse complement strand
CTGATGTCTTGAACGGCGACTTTATCAGCATAGAATAAGACATAGATATAGCGGAATTCTGCCAGACGGTCGAGACCGGCGGCGTATGCGGCGTTGAGCGTGATCCAGAATTCGCCTTCCGCCTGCGCCGGAGGATGCAGCGGGGTATTCAGGGCAGTATAAGGCGTGTGGATCGTCCCGACCGGCTGAAAATGAATAGGCATAGACATTAGGTAGGATCATCCCTTCTCTGGCGTGTTGAGCATGATGCGATGATGTAACAAGGATACATTGGCGATGCTGGCCTTAATGAATTTTTGCCGTCCGAAGATGTCGGTAAGTTTTAACCCGTTTTCAAAAGGTTCAATCGTATCGACGGATTCCATGAACAAGGTTTCACCCTGCTCCGCTTCTACTAAATAGGCGTTGGCTTCGCACATGAATGAGATCTCCTTTCGGGAAAATACTTATCTTCTATTATAACATACCTGCGCATTTTATGACGGCCGGGTGTGCGATTTTGCCTTGAACGAAGCGCGCAAACAGCTATATACGAACCTTTGACGAAGTGATATCATTAAGGAAGAGCAGTTAAACGCCCGTGAACAAGGGGATGAACAGTCTTTGGCACAGGAACAAAAACAGCCGCGTCTGTGGGGCGATAAGCGTTATCATACATTCAACTGGCATCTGCGCCAGACGTTCGGGGGAAAAGTCTTTAAAGTCGCCTTGGATGGAGGATTTACCTGTCCGAATCGTGACGGCACGTTCGGTGATGCGGGTTGTATCTATTGCAGCGGTCGTGGCTCCGGAGATTTTGCCGGTCAAGCCGGAACTTCGCTCCATGAGCAGTTTGTCCAAGGGCGGGCGATGATGCAAAAAAAATGGCCGCGAGCCCAATATATCGCCTATTTCCAAGCTTTCAGTAATACGTACGCTCCTTTAGATCGTTTAAAGCAGGTCTATGAAGCGGGCTTGGCGGAGTCCGGCGTGGTTGGTTTAGCCATTGCCACCCGCCCGGATTGTTTGTCGCCGGAGGTCGTAGACTACCTCGCCGAGTTAAGCCGCCGGACCTATCTGTGGTTGGAACTGGGTTTACAGACGATCCACCGGCGCACCCTGGATTGGATCGGGCGGGGTCACGATGAAGATCAATTTTTACAGGCTGTGCAACGATTACAGCGTCGCGATATCCGGATTTGCGCGCATCTCATCCTCGGGTTGCCGGGGGAATCCAGGGAAGATATGCTGGCCAGCGCCGCGGCAGTTGCCGCACTGCCGGTTCAGGGTGTAAAATATCATCTGTTGCATGTTTTACGCGGGACGCGTTTAGCGGAAGAATTCTTGCGCCGCCCGTTCGAGTTACTCAGCCGGGAAGACTATATCTCCCTGGTAACGGATATTCTGGAAATAACGCCGCCGGATAAGATTATTCTGCGACTGACCGGCGATGGAGCGCCGAATGATTTGTTGGCGCCTGTGTGGAGCCGTAAAAAATGGGAAGTATTAAACGCCATTGATGCGGAATTGATCAGGCGTAATGCCTGGCAGGGTTGTCGCGGCCGACGGAGTATAGACAAGGAGATGGAGTAGTGGAACAAGCGCGTTATCAGGAGATTGCGATCGACATCGCTCATGCGATCGTCTTAGGAGAGTATCGGGAGGGAGAAAAAATTCGTGGACGGTCTACGCTGGCCGGACGGTTTAATGTATCTCCGGAGACCATCAGGCGCGCGATCGCTATATTACAGAATGTCGGTGTGGTCTCCGCCGAGCAGGGCATCGGTGTTTGGGTGAATTCACGCGCGTTGGCCGAAAAATTCCTGCGTTCTTTTGATCAGAAAAGTGAAATACAGGTGATTCAAAGAGATTTACGCGATCTGTTGGAACTGCGCCGCGAACTGGACCAAAAAATCGAAATGAGTTTGAATAAGATGATCGGTTATGCGGAGCGTATGTTATCCCGCTGGCTGGATGTCGGCGAGATTACCGTAGAGGAAGGTTCTGAGGCGCTTGATCAAACGATTGGGGATCTGAAGATCCGCGAGAATACGGGGGTTACTGTCGTGGCTGTGGTGCGGGATGGCTGCGAGAATTTTTCCCCGCCGGCCCGCTATGTGTTGAAGGCCGGGGATACGCTATTGGTTGTAGGTTCGGAGGAAGGGCAATTGGCGTTGCAAGCGTTATTGGGAGCGAGAGGCGGGAGCGATACTGTATCCGGGGATTGATATGATTGAAATTGAGCGCTTCGCCCAGGCGTACAAGCGTCATCCGGCGTTAGCGGAGCGACTGTTCACAGCGGAAGAGCGGGAAGAATTGCAAGGAAAACCGATGCGCAGCTGGGCCGGACGCTTTGCCGCTAAGGAGGCTGTCATGAAGGCTTTAGGTGAAGGCATCGGGAGTTTGTCCTGGCATGATATTGCGATTCGCACGGACCATAGAGGTCAGCCGCAAGTCATGCTAACAGCTAAAGCACAAGCATTGGCCGAACGGCGCGGGGGGAAACTGGTGCGGGTGAGTATTGCTCACCAGCGGACGCAAGCGGTCGCCGTGGCGATTTTGTCAGGTTAATTTTGCGTTCGCAGGCGAGAAGGGATTTGATGAATACATGTATGTAGTCAGTGCAGCCCAAATGCGCAGGATTGAGAGCCATGCCTTCGCGGATTATGGCATCCCCAGTATCCTCTTAATGGAAAACGCGGCTTTTGCCGTGGTTCAAGAAATCTGTAAACACGCCGCGGGGCTTGAACGGGAAAGCGCCTCTTGGCGGGTCAGTGTAGTGGTAGGCAAAGGGAATAACGGCGGGGACGGGATGGCGGTCGCCAGGCTGTTAAGTATGCGGGGAATGGACGTGACCGTACTGATTCTGGCGCAACCTGCGGATTTTCGCGGTGATGCGCTGATCAATTTTCGTCTGCTACAAGAAACGAAGTGTAAACTTTTCGTGATCGAAGGAGAAAAACATTTACGCTTGCTTCGTCTGGCCTTGAGCCAGGCGGATGTGATTGTTGACGCAATCTATGGGATCGGACTGCGCGGCGCGTTGCCGAATCTGATCGCTGAATGCGTCAAAGAAATCAACGCCGCGGCGGCTTGGGTCGTGGCGGTCGATATACCGAGCGGCTTGGAAGCGGATCGGGGCATCGTGCGTCATGAGGCGGTCCGCGCGGATCAAACCGTCACCTTCGGCTGGCCGAAACTGGGGCATCTCCTGGCTCGCGGCCCGGAATATTGCGGCGCGCTGACCGTCGATCCGATCTCGATTCCGGATAAATACTTGATGGATGAGGAATTGAATGTAGAAGTGCTGACGGAGCGCGGTATGCGCGCGCTTCTGCCGCAGCGCTCCTTTCAGGGACATAAGGGGACGCATGGACGGGGCATATTGGCGGCCGGATCCACAGGCATGAGCGGAGCGGCGTTATTAGCTGGCAGGGGGGCGTTGCGCGCCGGCGCCGGATTACTGCAAATGGTTGTCCCGCAGGGGATTGCGGCGGCGGTAGACGCGGGTTTGACGGAAGCGACAGTTTGGCCGGCGCCGGGTGAGGATAGCTTAACAGAGGATGCCTGGCCGGTGATTGAAGAGCGTTGCCGCGGGGCGCAAGCTTTGGCAGTCGGGCCGGGCCTGAAACAGGATCCGGCATTACGCGTTCTGCTTGAACATATCCTGGAAAAGGTTACGTTACCGCTGGTGCTGGATGCTGACGCGCTGAATGTGATCGCGGTAGAACCAGACTTGCTCCAACTGCGCCGTGGGCGGGGCCCGTTGATTTTGACGCCTCATCCGGGAGAAATGGCCAGGTTGTGTGGTATCAGTACGCGGGAAGTGCAGGCCAACAGGCTGGATTTGGCTGTCAGCAAAGCGATTGATTGGGAAGCCACTGTTGTCTTGAAGGGTGCGATAACCATTATCGCCGCGCCGGACGGGCAAGCCTTCTTGAATCCGACCGGCAATCCGGGTTTAGGAACTGGCGGGACGGGGGATGTGCTGACGGGTAGTATCTTGGGCTGGTTGGCGCAAGGGGTAGCGCCGCTGGAGGCTGCTTGCCTGAGCGTATATCTGCATGGTCTAGCGGCGGACGACTTAGCGCGGAGTTGCGGCTTTAGCGGTTACACGGCGAGCGAAGTGGCTGATCGTCTGCCGGAAGTCAGGGAAAAGCTGAGGACCCAATGAACGAGATGAGCCCTTCTTGGGCGGAAATCAATCTAGCCGCATTAGAAAATAATTATCTACGCACGCAAGCGTATACGAACAGTGAACTCATGCCGATCGTCAAAGCGGATGCTTATGGACACGGCGCTGTAGAGGTGGTTGGCGTGTTGCGCGCCTGCGGCGCGCGGCGTTTTGGCGTGGCGCATGTGGCGGAAGCCTTGGAATTGCAAGCGGCGTTTCCTGACGTCAGTGTGATGCTGATCGGGTATAC
>JAITOV010000145.1 GCA_031289735.1 Peptococcaceae bacterium | reverse complement strand
TTTCTTGCATTCTCTGATCCTTTCAATTAGAATAAATAGAGTACAGTTCAAGTAAGATCTCAACTAAATAAAGAAAAATAAAACCATGAAGGTTGTCATCCGGCAGAAGCCGGAAGGTTTTTCATGGTTTTTATTATTTGCTGCGTACATACTGTTGAATAGAGGAGGGTTTTTATGCATATCCCGGAAAACTATTTAAGTCCCGCGACCTGCGCCGTTTTGACTGTAGCGGTGGCGCCGGTTTTGGCTGTGGCGGTGAAGAAAGTCACAGCGGAACTCCCCAAGGATCAACTGCCCATGCTCGGCATCGGCGCCGCCTGCGCATTTTTGCTGATGATGTTCAATGTGCCGCTGCCCGGCGGTACCACCGGGCACGCCGTGGGGGGGACGTTGATTGCCATCTTGCTCGGTCCCTATGCGGCCTTTCTCTCTGTAGCCGTCGCACTGGCTTTGCAGGCCTTGTTGTTCGGCGACGGAGGCGTCTTATCTTTGGGCGCGAACATCTTCAATATGGCGTTTGTCCTGCCGTTTGCCGGCTACTTCATCTATAAATTCATCAAGGATCATGTCTCATCGGACAAAGGCGAGTATATCGGCGCGGCGCTGGGTTCCTATATTGGGATCAATGCGGCGGCGCTGATTGCGGCGATTGAGTTCGGGATTCAACCGCTCTTGTTCTCTAACGCGGCGGGGCAGGCTCTGTATTCTCCCTATCCGTTGCAAGTATCCATACCGGCGATGCTGATTCCGCATCTATTGGTAGCCGGGGTGGTCGAAGCCTTGTTTAGCGTATGTATTTTTTCTTTCATCAGAAAGGTTTCACCCGGTTCCATATATGCGGGCGCTAAGAAAAGAGCGACGGCCGTCTACGGCATGTTAGCCGCCTTAATTGTGTTCGTACCCTTGGGCTTGTTGGCTGCCGGCACAGCCTGGGGCGAGTGGGGAACGGACGAGATCGCCTCGGTGGTGGAGGGCGGCGGCGCCTTGGGCTATGTGCCGCAAGGGATGCTGGACGGATTCAGCTTTGAGGCGGTTATGCCGGACTATTCTATAGCGGGGCTGCCGGAAGCGGCGGGGTATATTTTGTCAGCGATATTTGGCGTTGCGCTCAGCATCATCCTTTTTCGCCTGGTCAGTAGTCTGATCAAAGAAAGAAAACCGGGCAATGCGTGATCACGGCGCTGGCCTGCCGGAATGGCTTAGGCAAAGCGAGCATTATCTAGCCAGGGCAGACAAGGATACGTTTATCAACAAAAGTATCCTTGCGCTTGTTCAATTACTGGCTAAAATACGGATCCAAGACGCCCGGTCAGAGGGCAAATGGCGTGTCAACACTGCTTTACACCTGTTGCTGACGCTGGTATTGATTACGCTCGTTTCCCTGTCGGCGGGCTTTTCTTTTGTCTTTGTCGCGTTGACCTATATACTGGTCATTTGTTGTTTTATACCGATCGAGGAGATGAAGAGAATTTTATCGATATCTGCGTTGGCAGGTGTATTGACCGCCGTCATCATGTTTCCGGCGGCTTTATGGGGAAATCATTATAGTATCACCGTATTGCCGGTTAAGGTGTTTACCACCGTTGCGGCTATGCATATTCTGATCGTGACATCCGGAGGATGGCCTGAACTTTTCGGCGCGCTTAGATTGTTTCAGGTACCGAACATCATCATTTTTGTTCTGGATATTACGATCAAATATATTGTTTTGCTGGGCGAATTTTCCCTGGAAATGCTCTATGCGCTGCGCCTGCGTTCCGTCGGACGCAACAAGAATAAACATCAATCCCTATCCGGCGTAGCCGGCGCTATGTTCATCAGATCCAGGGAAATGGCGCAAGAATTGCATGAAGCGATGGCCTGCCGGGGGTTTAGCGGGGAATATCCCCGGGTGTTCAGGTTTCGTCTTACGGCGCTGGATGGGATCTATAGCGCCATCCATCTTGTTTTGATCCTGGCATTTATGTATACGAGGTGAAGGATGTTCGAACTGAGCGATGTTTCTTATTCCTATGACGGCAGACCGGCGTTGCGGTCTGTCCATCTGAAGATCGCCAAGGGAGAGGCGATTGCTTTCTTAGGCGCGAACGGTTGCGGAAAATCCACGCTGCTAAAACTCCTCAGCGGTTTGATCTTTCCCCTGACCGGCAGCTTTCGCTATAACGGTGAGGCGATCAACCGCCAGAAGATGGATGATACCAAGTACGCGAAACAATTTCATCAACAGATCGGTTTTGTCTTTCAGAACCCGGACACCCAGTTATTCTGCGCGGATGTATTTGCTGAGATCGCCTTCGGTCCGCGCCAAATGGGGTTGGCTGAACAGGATGTTGCGCAGCGGGTGGGCGATATGCTGGAGTTACTGGATTTGCGCGGTTTTGAACGCCGTCAGCCCTATCACCTCAGCGGCGGGGAGAAGCGCAAGGTGGCGCTCGCCGCCGTCTTGGCGATGAATCCGGACGCCTTGATTCTGGACGAGCCGATGAACGGTCTGGACCCGCGTAGCATGCGCTGGTTGGCGGAATTCTTGGTCCAGCTGAACAAAAACGGAAAAACCCTGATCCTCTCGACGCATAATTTAGACCTGGTGCAGGAAATATCACCAAGAGCCGTGCTGTTTGCTGAAGATCATACGATCGCCGCGGATTTGCAGACGGACAACCTGCTCGGCGACCTTGAACTGCTCAAACGGGTCAATCTGGTTGACCCGTACTATCACCAGCATTCCGACAGCGGACACACAAGTTTTCATATTCATAGTTACTAACACAGGTCCTATCGTCCTACTAGGATTGTAAAATCCTTTTGAGTTTGATACACTGAAGTGTAAGAAATTATAGAAAGTTAATACTTTCATTTCAGTTTTGCGGAATTGGGCTGGAAGGAAGATAGGGCTTCTTTATGAAAAGTCGGTTCGTAGTTTCATTGCAGCAGAGATCCCGTCTTTTTCGCTTCATTCAGGCGTATCTTTTCTCGGAAAACCTTTCGTTGGATGTGTGTATTGCCAATATCGCCAGTTTGGCCGGCATTGTGTTTGGGATCGGCGTCCTGGCGCTACGGATTGTTGAGCGCGCGGACATAGGGATAATCCTATTGATCTTCTGCGCGACCGCCGGCTTTATCGTGGCCAGTTATTTCTTGCATCAGAAGCAGGTTTGCGCCTCCGTGCGGATTATGATAATGATCCTCGTGAGCGGAATCATCTGGCCGCTAACCTTCTTTCAGGCCGGTGGCATCCATTCAGGTTTCGCCCCCGTGTTTGTCCTGACTATGGCGTTGATTTTCTTGGTGTTGCAAGGGAAAAAACTCATTCTAGCACTGATTGTATACTGGCTCATTATCCTCACGCTCTATCTCGGCGGGTACTATTACCCTCACCTGGTAACGGAATATTCCGAACTTCATATTCTTGGCGACACGGTTGGCGCTATTATTATCGTGGGCAGCTCGATTGGCTTAGTCGATCTCGCTCAGACGAAGATCTACCGTCAGTCGCTGGACAGTATCGAAAAAAAGAACGTGGAAGTCTCTAAAATCGCCCTGGAATTAGAAAAGTCGCGCGACCAATTGAGCGTTTTCAACCGACAGTTAAGAGTCGCGCTGGATGAGGCGCTTCAGGCCAGCCAGGCGAAGGCGAGCTTCCTGGCCAACATGAGTCATGAAATGCGTACCCCGATGAATGCTATCATTGGCATGACTACGCTAGGGCTGTCCACGGGAGAAACCGCCAGGAAGGACGACGCGCTGCAAAAGATCGAACGGGCCTCCGCTTATCTGCTGGGGGTGATTAACGACGTTCTGGACATGTCCAAGATTGAGTCGCGCCAGCATGCGTTGTCGTCCGTGGATTTCAGTTTGGCGGACATGTTAAAGAATATCCTGGAAATCAACGCGCTCAACATTAAAAATAAAAGATTGCACGTCCATGTCGCCTTGGATGAGCGGATTCCACGCTATCTCGCCGGCGATGACCAGCATCTTGCCCAGGTCGTGACCAATCTGTTATCTAACGCGATCAAGTTTACCCCCGAGGGCGGGCGGATTTCTCTGGACGCGCGCCTGATCGAAACGCGTGCGGGGGACGGCGCGTTCGGCACGAGCACGATCCGCATGACGGTGCGTGATACCGGCATCGGCGTCAGCGCTGAGCAGCAGGAAAATCTGTTTACCGCATTCCAACAAGCCGACAGCAGCATCTCCCGCAAATATGGCGGGACGGGATTAGGTCTGGCCATTGCCAAGGGTATCATCGAGCTGATGGGCGGCAATCTATGGATGGAATCCGCGCTGGGTGAAGGGGCCGCGTTCACCTTTGAGATTACGCTGAACAACGCCGGCCCGGATGCGCCGCGTGAGCTGGCGGAGAGGTTGGCGACAGATGTGCTGAGCAACGCTTGGTTGGGGTATAAGATCCTGTTGGTGGATGACAACGAGATCAATCGCGAGATCGTCGAAGCGCTGCTTGAGGACACGGGCGTGCAGATCACACCGGCGGTCAACGGGCTGGAAGCGCTCGAACTGTTCACCCAAGCTCCCGCCCGGTATGATCTTATCCTGATGGACATGCAAATGCCTGAAATGGACGGGCTGGAAGCGACCCGCAGAATTCGGACGTTGGCTGTGCCTGCGGCGCAGCGCATTCCCATTGTGGCCATGACAGCCAACGTGTTCAAAGAGGATGTGGAGAATTGTCTCGCCAGCGGGATGAATGGCCACATCGGCAAGCCGATTGCGCCGGACATCCTGCTCCAGACGCTCCATCAGTATCTGGGCGCCAACAACGCTCATACCGCTAAGGCGCCGCCGCCGTCCTTTTGAATCTGACCGATAACGAAAAACGTACCCCGCCCCTGAGCTAAGAGGCGTTGCGATTCGCTGTCCAAGACGGTAAATTCCACGACGAGTACTTTCTTGCCGTTATGTATGACTTGGCCGTGGCCAATCACCATGGCGTCCAAATTAGCCGCATAAATAAAGTTGACGTTCATGCCCAACGTCACGATTCTCTTGCCGGCTGTAGCGCAAGCCAGCCCCATGACCATATCAGCTAACGAGGTTAGAGCGCCGCCGTGCAAGCCGCCTAAAATATTCATCAATTCCTTGCTGGCCTTCATAGCAACCCTTGCTTCTAAAGGACGGATGTGCAAAATCTCCATACCGAGATATTCGCTATAGGAATTATGCTCATAAATCCTCAGCACTTCCTGTTGCAGCCATTCTTCGAGTTCCATCACCTGAACCATACGTTCCTTGCTCCTTTAATCATGCGTTCGTCTCAGTCGTCGGTATCCAGGACGTCGGATGTGTCAAAATAGGATATGAAGGATTCGTCGTCTTCCAATTCTTTGAACTCGCCGATGACGAAAAAGGTTCCGCGGGCTTGCGCTATGATGCGGCCGTCGGCGTCAACGACCCGGCTGGCGACCACAATGGTGCGTTTCCCGTTATGGATAATCTTCGCCATGGCATACACCGTATCGCCCTCTTTGGTTCCCCGCATAAAGTTCGTATTGAATTCCAACACCAGAACCCGGCGTTGCAGCGAGGCGCACGTGAGGCTCATCACCACATCCAGCATGGAGGCGACCGCGCCGCCGTGCAGGGTCCCGACGAGGTTCGTGAGTTCCTGGCGTACGACCATCGAAATCCGGACTTCACCCGCGAAAAAGTCTTTGAATTTTATCTTGATATATTTGACAAAGAAATTTTTCTCATAATACAGTTTCAGGATTCGCTCTTTCAACCAGGCGGGAGTTTCTGTCATTACAGCGTTT
>JAITOV010000039.1 GCA_031289735.1 Peptococcaceae bacterium | reverse complement strand
GGATCGCCGAGATCTTTACGACGCTGGGCGTTGATGAAGTGCTGAGCGGGGGACAGACGATGAATCCCAGCACGGAGGATATTGCGGGAGTGGTTCGCCGGATCCCGGCGGATCATGTGTACA
This sequence comes from Peptococcaceae bacterium, assembly GCA_031289735.1. GTDB lineage: Bacteria > Bacillota > Desulfitobacteriia > Desulfitobacteriales > Desulfitobacteriaceae > JAITOS01. The sequence goes on along the minus strand of JAITOV010000039.1, from coordinate 3,112 downwards.
TCTTGCCGAATAACAGCAATATCATCATGGCGGCGCGGCAAGTGCAAGAACTGATCGAAGACAAACAGATTCATGTGATCCCGAGTAAATCGATCCCGCAGGGGATCTCGGCTTTATTGAGTTTTAATCCGGAAGGTTCGCTGGAAGATAATAGCGAGGGCATGGAAAGTAGTCTGAGTAAAGTGCGCTCCGGTGAAGTAACCTACGCGGTGCGCGATTCTCAGTTTGCTGGGATTCGTATTGCTGCGGGAGATGTTCTGGGGTTAGTGGAAGGTACGATCGTGAGCAACGGTCAAGATCTGTTGAGTGTCGCCCAGGAGACGCTGGAAAAAATGGATTTGGCGCAGAGCGAACTCGTGACCATCTTCTACGGTCAGGATGTAGACGCGAGCGCAACGGAAGAATTAGTGCAATGGCTGAATGAAAACCATACCCAGGTGGAAGTAGAGATTCACGCCGGGGAGCAGCCGATTTATTATTATATTTTTAGTGTAGAATGAGCAATAAATGAGCATAAAGCTAGATTTGCAATATATCAAGGGCGTTGGGCCCGAACGCTTAAAGATCCTCAAAGGGATGGGTATCACCTCCATTGAGGATTTATTGCTGTATTTTCCCAGGCGGTATGAAGACCGGCAGATTCGGACGATTGACCAGATCCGCGACGGTCAGCAGGTGACCATAGCCGGGACAGTGGCGGCGGGGCGCGTCAGCGGCGGTAAACCGCAAGTGATCACCTTGAGTATAGCAAGCGATGAGCGCCTCTGCCAAGCCATCTGGTTTAATCAGACGTATATCCTGCGCCAATATCCGGTCGGGAGTCAGGTAGTGGTTAGCGGGAAAGTGCGCTGGCGGGGTCATGTCCCGGAGATCCTGGCGAGCGATATTGAAAAACTGGGCAGCGCGTCGGCTTACCAGCAGATACTGCCGGTATATTCGGAAACAGCGCGTTTATCCAGCAAGGTCATTCGCTTGATGATGCAGGAAGTCTTACGCTTCACCTCGGAGTATTTCCCCGAGATTCTGCCGTCTGATGTGGCGCAGGGCTGGATGGAGCGCAGTGAAGCCTATCGCCAGATTCATTTTCCGCAGGACAGGGAGAGGTTAGCCGCGGCTAGGGCGCGGGTCGTCTGGGAAGAGATCCTGTTTCTGCAATTAGCCTGCGCCCATTTACGCGGGAATACGGATGAGGGCTCAAGCCCGGCGTTGAACGGCCCAAATCAGAGATTGAGGGAATTCGTTGCCCGCTTGCCGTTCAAGCTGACCTCGGCGCAAAAACGTGTTGCCAGAGAGATTCTCAACGACATGGCCGGGCCGAAGCGGATGACGCGTCTGGTGCAAGGAGATGTCGGCTCCGGCAAAACAGCCGTCGCCATGATCGCTCTGCTGAAAGCTGTGGATTCGGGCTATCAGGGGGCGCTGATGGCTCCGACAGAAATCCTGGCTACGCAGCACTATGACACGCTGCGCCTGGCCTTTGCTCCCCTGGGTGTGCAGGTCGGGCAATTATCAGGCAGTCAGACGAAGCGCGAGCGGGAAGACATCCTGTGCCGCATGGAGAACGGTCAGGCTGATGTCATCATCGGCACACAGGCGTTGATTCAGGAGCAAGTGAAGTTTGCCCGTTTGGGTCTGGCGATCACGGACGAACAGCATCGTTTTGGAGTGCGCCAGCGTACGGCTTTACAGAACAAGGGGGAATATCCGCATGTTTTGGTCATGACCGCCACGCCGATTCCCCGTACGTTAGCCTTGACGCTCTATGGGGACTTGCAATTATCCGTGATCGATGAACTGCCTCCGGGCCGCCAGAGCGTACTGACCCGCAAGATGTCCGCCAAAGGGCGGCCGCAATTGGAGAATTTTATGGCCCAGCAGATTGAACAGGGCCGCCAGGTTTACGTTGTCTGCCCGCTGGTCGCCGAATCGGAGAAGCTGGATTTGGCGTCAGCCAGCGAACGCGCTGAGGCGTTGCGCGCGAGGTTCCCGCAATATCAGGTCGCCTTGTTGCACGGACGCTTGAAGAAGGACGAGAAAGATCAGATCATGCGCGCGTTTCTGCGCGGTGAAATAGATATTCTCGTGGCGACGACGGTCATCGAAGTCGGCGTGAATGTGCCCAATGCCAGTCTGATGGTGATTGAAGGAGCGGAGCGCTTCGGCTTGGCCCAGTTGCATCAACTGCGGGGCAGGGTTGGGCGCGGCGCCGCTCAATCCTACTGTATTCTGCTGCCCGGCAATACGGAAACCCGGCGTTTGGACATATTGTGTCAAACCCAGGACGGCTTTAAACTCGCCGAAGAGGATCTGCGCTTGCGTGGTCCGGGGGAATTGTTGGGCGTACGCCAGCATGGCCTGCCGGAATTGCGTTTGGCTGACTTGACGCGTGACGGACGTCTGGTCGAGCAGGCGTATCAGACGATGCAGGAAATACAGCGCAATCCCGAGCCGTACGCGGCGCTGCTGCGTGAAGCGGAACGCAAGTTTAAAGCCGCGCAGATCGGGGTGCATTGACATCCGGCGCAAAAAAATTTTGATTAAGTAGTAGGAGATGAACACATGCTTATTTTACCCTATGGCAAATACCGCCTGGAAAGCGGCTATAGCGTCGCGGAAGTGGTAGAAGTATTAAATAAAGAACTGGAGTCCGTAGAGTATTTTATGGGTGAAGTGAGAGACGCCAACTTTAGCCTATACCGCAAACTCATGTCTTGGCAAAAAAATCCGGCTTAGCCTTCTTTGCCGGTCAGATCCAGCCGCTGAACGGAGGCTCTGTACTTGAGTTTTGTACAAAATGGGAGTTTGGTTATGCTATATCGTGAACTCTCTGTACGTGTTGATCTGGATTTTGGGTATGTATATTTTTGTCATGTATCGTTATAACCGCGATTTTAAAGAAGCCAAAGAACGCTTAAAAGGTCTGATTGAGCAGTAGAATCCGGTCATTGGGTGATTTTGAGGAACGGACATTGCACGCCCTCAACGTGCAGACGCCGCCTTTGACCGGGGACATAACGGAAGAGGAAGAAAGCATCCCCGCCGCCGTGTGCCTTTACTGCGGCTTCTGCAATCCGGAAAGAGCGAAGTTTTGTGGGGAATGCGGAGCGAAGAT
>JAITOV010000036.1 GCA_031289735.1 Peptococcaceae bacterium | reverse complement strand
ACAGAAAAAAGACTGGCGTCCTTGCGGATGCGTCCGATCAAGACGGTATGATCCGGTATGGAATTAAATAACGCTTTGTTCGTGTAACCGCCGTCAACGGCACAAACGATTTTGCGATCCACAATCTGCTTGCGTAGTTCCGCCAACCGTGATGATCCGACAGCCGTCAGTTTACACCTCTTCTGCTGTGCCTTGTATTCAAGCCAGACATCCTCCGGCGCGTTCTTGCGTGGTTTCTTAGCCGAGGGGGCGTGTTGCATATCTATGGGGATTCCCCGCGCTCGGCCTGGGACTTCAAAATCCGGTAATACAGCGGAAATCTGAAGATAACTCTGTCCCCACACAAAGTTGGTATGGAAAGCAGGGCCAAGCGGATCTCTTTTCCAGCCAGTGCCTGAGATTTTACGTCCGCGCTTACGCAATAAAGTGTCGTCCATCATGGTATATAGCGGGGCATTATCACGAATATGGTTGAGAACACCCTTCAGCGCGGGTGCAAACAACTCCTGGTGTTTTATGCGATCCTTTTCAAACAAACGATAGGCAGCTGACCAATCTTCAAATTGGCGTCCCCCTGCCGACAGCATACCTGTAATCGTGCGCTCACCGAGCGTCAGCATGGCGTTGGCGGCCACATGCGCTCTTTGATAAACACGCTCTTGTTTGAATACGGGCCTTGTTTGAGCAAACAATCGATCAAACTCGCCGACTAATTCGTTTTTTTAAAACAGGGCCAGGAGCCTTATCCCGTTTCAAGGCCAAGGTGGCTTTGTCCTCGACAAACCACTCAACGGATTCACTTTGTTCAAATTCCATAGCCTGCGCCAACTGAGAAGGGAGATTGATATACCACTGTTCGCTTTTTGCTCGTTTTATCACTTGAACCTTCGTTTTGTAGCCCATGAGAATCCCTCCTGATAAATTAATATACTAGTTATGTAACTAGTATTATATGCTAGGCGAAATAAAAAGTCAATGCCTTTATAGCACTGACTTTTCAGTATTTGTAATTTATTTTATCGCTGATTTAACTAGTCAATAGCCAAAGGCGAGAACCCTGCTTACGCGGGGTTAAAACAGCATACGCTGTCGCCTCAGATGAATATTATAGACCAACCCTGCCGCGATCAATCCGGCCCACATCGCACTGCCGCCGTAGCTGATCAAAGGTAACGGAATCCCGGTCACCGGCATGATACCCAGCGTCATCCCAATGTTCACCAGAATATGCACAATAAAGAGAGCCGCTATCCCCGCGGTCATTAATACGCCATAGGTATCTTTAGCATTTCCGGCGATTTTAATAATGCGCGATAGGAAAATAAAGAACAGAAAGAGCAGCGTCAGCGTCCCGATAAAACCGAACTCCTCACCAACCACGGCAAAAATAAAGTCCGTATGGTGTTCCGGCAGAAAATTCAATTGAGACTGCGTGCCCATGCGGTAACCTTTGCCCCAGAGTCCGCCCGAGCCGATCGCCCAGATCGATTGAATGATGTGGTACCCGTCCCCGGTCATATCCGCAGTCGGATCCACAAAGATGGTCAGCCGATTCAATTGATACTCCTGCAAGGGTAGCGGTATACCCTGGGCAAACTGCAACCAGGATGGTAATGTGGCAAAATGCAGATACAGGGCTACGCCCACAATAGCCGCGCCGCCCAACAAAATCGTCGCCATCTTCTTGGGATTGGCGCCGGCTACGAACATCATCCCGATAAAGATGGCCATCACAACGATCGACGTGCCCAAATCCGGCTGTTTAAAAATCAAGAGCGTCGGCGCCAGCACAAACAGGAAGGGCAGGATAAAATCCCGATAGCGATTCAACTTGCCCTCCCGCTTACTCAGGAAATCAGCTAAGGTAACGATCACCATCACTTTAGCAAATTCCGACGGCTGAATCCCTTGGGTATCGGTAATCAACAACCAGCGCGTCGCGCCTTTCTCCTCCGAGCCAAAAATAAGAACCGCTACTAAGAGCAGGATGTTCAGTCCATAAATCACCCAACTGAAGCGGCGCAGATACTGATAATCCACCGTGGCGGCGGCAAACGCCAGAACCAAGCCCGTAGCGATCCACAAACCCTGTACCTTAACGTAGTGATACGGATCGCTCTTCTCAATATTGATGGACGCCGTACTCAGAATCAGCAAGCTGGCTCCCAATAACAGCAATAAGACCAGAATCAGGATAAAATCCGCATTACGCAGAGTTCTTCGTTCAAGCATTTCGCGGTAACCTCACTTCGGCAGAATGCTAACTCATCATACCATACTGCCGCCGGCCCTTCAATGCTCTGGGCGGTCCAAGAATCTCCGCCATGACCAACCCATAGGCCAGGGAATCTTTGTCGAAACCCGCCAACAATGTAGCCTCGGCAGGCGCAGCGAGCTGAACACTCCGCTGCGCGGACTGCGACCCGGCTGGCGCGGACTCTGCGGCCAGCGTCGTGCGATAGGCGTATTCCCTTCCCTCATCTCCCCAAGACCCTTCCTGCCCACTCTGGCCTTCCTCGCTTTCCCGTGGCTCCAGTAGAGGTTCCGCCGGCAGCCGGAGTTCCCTGGGCTGCTCCGTCCGTTGTGGTTGCGGCGTACCTTGGGCATAGGGATAATCCTTTTCCCGATATTCGAAGACCCAAGGGCTTTGCCGCGTCTGCTGCGGCGTCTGTGGCGTCCGCGGAACCTGTGGATCCTGCGGCATTGGACGAGCCGGCGGGCGTCTGCGTTTTTGCGATTTTTTTCCATCCAGTACCGAGAACACGGCGATCACTAAAAAGATCACCGGCAAGAATGAGAAGATCCCTTCCATCCTGTCATCTCCCCCTATTTCAGCGGCGGCATCTCGCCCAGGGCGCTGTCTTTGCCCACATTGGCAATATTCGTGCGCATCGTGGTATCCGCCATGATATTCTGCAGATGATAATAATCCATAACTCCCATATTCCCTTCACGCAGGGCGGACGCCAGGGCTAACGGCACTTCAGCTTGCGCTTCGACCACTTTAGCTTGCATCTCCTGTACCGAAGCCTTCATTTCCTGTTCCTTGGCTACAGCCATCGCGCGCCGTTCTTCCGCCTTCGCCTGAGCGATACGTTTGTCGGCTTCCGCTTGGTCTGTTTGTAATTGCGCTCCAATGTTCTTACCCACATCCACATCAGCGATATCAATCGACAGAATCTCAAAGGCTGTCCCTGAATCCAGGCCTTTGGCTAAAACGGTGTGCGAAACAACGTCGGGATTCTCCAAAACGGCTTTATGCGAAGACGATGATCCGATGCTGGTGACGATTCCTTCCCCTACCCGGGCGATGATCGTCTCTTCTCCCGCGCCCCCGACCAAACGGTCGATATTGGCCCGCACAGTCACCCGCGCCTTCACCCGCAACTCGATCCCGTTTTGGGCGACTGCCGAGACTGTCGGAGTCTCAATCACTTTCGGATTGACTGACATCTGCACAGCTTGCAACACATCTCTGCCCGCCAGATCAATCGCGGCGCCCCGCTCGAATTGCAAGGGAATCATCGCCCGCTCAGCGGCAATCAGCGCGTTTATGACGCGATCCACGTTGCCACCCGCCAGATAATGCGCTTCCAGTTGAGCCGTCGAGATGTTTAAACCGGCTTTATGCGCTTTGATCAAAGGATTGACGATCTTAGCCGGCGTCACACGGCGCAAGCGCATCCCGATCAGGGTAAATATTCCGACGTTGACCCCAGCCGCCAAAGCAGAGATCCAGAGTCCCACCGGGATAATCGTAAAGACAATCCCGATCAAAACAACCAGAAATAAAAGCACGATCAACGACATGATGGTTCCCCCGTTAATTAGAAACATATTATTTGCCCCCTTTTTTATTAGTATTTCTCATACCTTTTGTCAAAAGCGTCGCTTTTATCCAGTTCGGCGGGTTCAGCCTGCTGATCACTTGCTGCGGCTTCTTCTCCTGAGTCTGCTAAGCCAAGTTCCCGCACGATGATCCGCGTCCCTTCCACTGCAATGATATAGACCTTCGTTCCGTTATTGATAAACCCGCCTTCTGTGACGACATCCATCCTTGCTCCGTCGAAATCCGCGACGCCCGCCGGTCGCAGTAAGCTCAAGGCAACCCCCTCCCGGCCTACATAATTGGCATAATCGGGCTTTGGCGCGACATATCCTCGCTGATTCGATTGGCTCTCCTTTAATGATAAGCGCTGCCAGAGACGGCGCGTCCAGGGGAAACGGAAACTCAAGCCCAAAATGACCCCCAGCACGACCAGAAAGATAAGCGACCAGATCACTCCCTGTTGAAAGGTATCTGCCGCAACGAAGATCCCGGCCACCAGCAAGATGACCCCAATCGCTCCCAGAATCCCACCGGGTACAAAGATTTCCAAAATGAGGAACACTAAACCCAGGACAAATAAGAGCAGTATTAACATGAATCATCCCTCCTCTGTAACTTCCTCCAGCCAATGCAGCGCAATCTGTTTATAGAGATTTGCCCGAGCCAGCAAGTTCAGAATCACCAGCGTTACCGCTACCGCAGCGCGATCTTCTTCGCTCATCTGCTCCCGCGCCAAGGACTCACCCACTTCCGCGGCCAACTGATCCGTCATCTTTCCCCAATCCTGCTGTGTCCGGTCAAAAATTTCGCTATAGTACTGATACAGCTTCGCCGGATGAATCCGGTCATCGCTGAGATCGTGCAGATCCAAATTGACAAAACCCAGCAACGCGGAGATCTGTTCCAAAGAGAGAATATTGCGCAGATCATTGATCAGCAAAATGCTGGCCACCTGCTCCCGGTCATACTTCTTCTTACAGGGTTTTGGCAAGTATTTTCTCCGCACCCAGTTCTGAATATGCATCGGGCTAATGTCATTTTGGTTGACTTTGCGCGCGACTTCCACCACTTGAGCCAGCATCATGGAATCCAGTTCCAAATACGGCAACGCCTTCTTCTTCTCCGTCAAATGACTGACAGCCGCCAAGAGTCCGGTTAATTGCTCCGCTTTCACCAGAATCATCTCCGTCTATTTTTTGAATGCCTATTCCATATGTTCCTGTAATCACATTATACGATTATTTAGATCAGTTGTAAATGGTATTTTGACCGCATTGAACGTTCCCTCGTTTGGTGTTATACTGGCAGCATTCATTTGTGAGGTAAACGATGGAACAATTATTAACCCTGTATAAAACGCAAGGCAGAATCGCCATAACCCTGCGCGCCTTCCCACTGGGCAACGATCTATGCGTCGTCATTAACGGCGGCGCAGCGCATCTGGGCGCTGTCGCCGTCTCACAAGTCCGGTCTTCTCTGGCGGATCCGGCGGCGCTCAGCTCTTCCACTTCCCTAATCACCTTATTCGGACACAAGGAAGACCGTCTGGCTCAACAGACCGCTGAACATCTATCCCGCGCGCTGGGCAAAAACGTCGTCACGATTTGCGGTATCCATCTGGATGAGATCACACCGGAGGAAGTGCGTCAAGTGCTTCAACTGACCGAACAACTCGTCGAGGAATGCCTCCGGCGGGTACGCGCCGGATCCTAACGTTATCCGCGACAGACCTCCGGCGCCTACTGCCACGCAATAGGTATCCAATGCTTGACGCAGATACCGTCCGCTCTCACGGAGAAAGTCTCCATCGTCTCCGCATCTGCGCCGTATAACACGCGGGAAGTTTTAAGCTTTCCCGTGTCATCTCGTTTGTACGTCTCCACGATAAAATAGGCCGTGTCTTGCTCCGCTGTAAAAGCGCCGGGTAACGCATCGGGCGCGTACTCTGTCCGCGCAAGGATGCCGTGATCCGCGTCCATCTGACAAACGCTGATTTTCTCCGGCGCCAACACGACGCTGAGCGACAGCTTCACTGAGCTCGTCTCCGTCTTGGCTTGACCATTTTCCGTCACCGTGGTTGTGTCGTCCAGCGTCTGGGCAAACACGGAACCTTCGCTGTACGCTGCGTTATTCACCATAAAGCCTCTCCCGGAAACGGCATAGACACGGCCATCCGCGCTTTGATACACAGGATTAAAATAGTATGTGTTATTCTTGCTCGACGGCGTGGTGTAAATTGTTCCCTCCAACGTTGTACTGTTTTGGTCATCGCTAATATTTACGCCTATATGCCCGTCGCTGATCCCCTCGTCCACTACGGAGGCGCTGTAGCTGTCATGCTCAGCTGTGGCGAATACGGTGGCAACAAAATACGCGATCCCTTCCATATCCTCAAAGACATATTCTGCCGGCTCTATCGTTTCACCCGTTTCCTCGTTTGTCTGCGTCCTTGTCCTCAGAGCGGCGTACAGCCGTCCTTCATATTTTTGCCTATTTCCGTCCACGACCATATCACCGTTCGGCAAGCTGCTGAGGTTATCCTGGAGATAACCTGCCATGTTGAACAGGTCGAGATATTCCGTTGTGATAAAAACTCCCGCCAGCCGATCCTTGTCCGCGCTTGTCCCCGCATCTTCCTGCGCCAGTTGACAGCCTGTTAGCGCGCACACGATCAACACGCAACACACCCCCAGCAACATCTTAGCTTTCATCATTGTCCTCCAGCGTTCCGTCAAATTTTAGTATATCTCCCACATCGCAGTTCAAGTGCCAGCAAATTTTATTGATTGTGCCGAAGCGCACGCCTTTAGCTTTGCCGCTGCGCAAGATAGACAGATTGGCCTCCGTGATACCCACCAGAGCGCACAACTCTTTGGATGTCATTTTCCTGTCCTTCAAAATATCTTCCAAATAGATCTGTATCCCCATCGCGCACCTCTAAATGAACCTATCGTTATCGTCTTTAAGCCGTTTATTCTCTGCGGCAAATCGGGTCAGCAGCAAAGCGGCCAGTACGAAGGTGATCGAGAATAGCGGAATTTGTACGGAACTGTTGACCACCATCAGCGACTTGACAAACAAGAGTTGGAGCAGGTTGAAGCCGATGTTGGAGAGTACCGTCACCGTCAGCGCCGCCACGCAGAGCCGGGACATCCGCTCCGCCGCACCCACTGTCCCGGCGGAATAACGGTCTGAGCGCATTTCACGGAGCAGACGCAGAGCGGCGAAAACTACCCATACATCCAGCACATTCGGCAACGCGTCCGCCATAAAGCGCAGTATGAGGAACAGATAGCTTGCACCCAGCAGTTGCTCATGCCCAACATTGCCGATCCGCAATGACGCCAGAGCCTGAAGCAAACTATCCAAGCCGGCGCCAAATACCGCATACACAAAAAACACGTTCAGCAAACTGAGCATGACCGACAGATAGCGAACGAGTTGATCGGCCTCGCCAACAACAAACAACCGCAGTACCCGCAGGACAAGATAGCCGCACAATACCGAGTAGATCATGCCGCCTAATATCGCTTTGCCGACGGACTGCCCCATCGTCCCGCCCGCCGGCGTATCGATCAGGCCGGGATTAATCATCAGATACATTACAGCAAACAGCACAGCGCTGAGCAACGCCAATAATCCGTTCTCCGCGCGTCGTTCACGTTTGTACCACAGAACGAGTAAAGCGGCTACGGGCAGCAAGCTGACCGCTATATAGAGCAAAACGGCAACTGCATTGCCTACCCCACCCGAAAGCGAAAGCCAGCGCAGCCCCCCTGCGATCTGTTCAAAGGGAAACGCCAACACACTAGAAAAAACGCTCGTCAACGACGCCTGTAAAATGCTCAGCACGACACACAGCAAGGCCTCAATCCCTAGAAGCCCCATCAACACATTGCGTTTCATAATCGCCTCCGAATTATTGTTATTCGATAATACACGCAAATTATACTACAAAAATTATCGTTTTTCAATAATTATTTTGACATAATTATTTTGAGGTGAAGATTGTAAATTTAATTGACAGCTAGTCCGATTTTCAGATCACCCGCCTTGATAAAAATAAATTCCTCGGCTTCGACTGATGCCCGCATGTGGGCGGTCTACTCCCGAGAGAAGGGATAACAGATTTAATAATTTGTACGGCTTCACTTATTTTTTATTTTCAATACTTTATTCCCGCGTGTCTCATCCATAGTTGCGGTTTTAAATCCATACCGCCTGATTATCGGCTCGGTCTGCTGACGAAAATACTCGGAAATCTGAGCTGAAATCATGCCTGCCGTTTCCCGATCGATTTCCCGGCGAATGGCCTGAATCTCCGCGACGATTGTATCAGGCTTCTTCATTGCTTAACACCCCCATAGGCGAATCTATTTCCACGGCGTTATAGCCGCGAATCCTGTTGATGGCTTCTGTCAGTCTGATTGTTCGTGCCCGCACGATATGGCTGAAATTCAGGCTGACGATAATGTCCAGATTATCGACGGCGACGCAAGCTATGTGGCGCGCGTCGTCATTCATGCTGATGTTGCTGTATTCAGCTCAAGATGTAGTTGTAGAAAACAAGATCGACATAATAATGATCGCCCTCAGGCAGGACAATATCTACTGTTGGTTTAGAAAGTTGGTTTGGGCGGCCGGGATTTCTCACGGCGGCCGTGGAAAGGG
>JAITOV010000028.1 GCA_031289735.1 Peptococcaceae bacterium | reverse complement strand
ACAATATTTTTTCGAACAGTATCAAGTTTTGCCAGAAGGATGTTCCGCCGCGCATTACGGTCAGTTCCAGAACGAGCAGCGAGGGAAATACGTATATTTTTGCGGATAACGGGGTCGGCTTTGATATGAAGTATTCCGGGAAGCTGTTTTCGATGTTTAATCGTTTACATGATCAGGCGGAATATGAAGGCAGTGGAATTGGGCTGTATACGATTAAGTACATCATTGAGAAACACTTGGGAACAGTGAGCATTGTCTCGGAAGTCAATCATGGATGTGTGATAGAATTTACGCTGCCTAAATAATGGGTTGAGGTGCGCAACATGACGGTACCAATACAAACGATGGAAATCATGATCACGGCAATGCTGATTTTCCTGACGCAAACAGGTTTCGCGATGCTGGAAACAGGGTTTGTCCGCAGACGCAACGCGACGGATGTCGTGATGAAAGCCCTGTGCATCTTTTCCGGAACGATCCTCATGTTTTGCTTACTGGATCATTTCCTAGCGCTTGTTCCGGATGAATCATTTGTGCTGTTCTCTCTCCTGTTCTGCGCGCTGACAGCCAAGATCGCGGCAAGCGCTATGGCGGAGCGGGCAAAAATTCTGCCTTGCTGCCTGTTCGGGATTTTTATCGGCGTCATTGTCTTCCCGCTGAGTGAACACTGGGTATGGGGAGCGGGTTGGTTGCAATACCTGGGTTTTCATGATTTTGCCGGGGGGACGGCTGTGCATGTACTCGGCGGAACCGCCGCCTTGCTTGGCGCCTGGCTGCTGGGGCCGCGGCTCGGCAAATATGACCGCCTGGGCAAGCCCAGAGTGATCAAGGGACACAATGTTGCGCTGAGCGCGATCGGGGTTGCCTTGTTGTGGTTCAGCTGGTTTGGCTTCAGTTTCGGCTTCGTGCTATGGCGCGCTGACGGCGCTGCAACGCATATGCTCTCAGATATCTTCGTTCATCTTAGTTTAGCGTCGGCTTCTTCCACGATGGTTGCGCTGATGCTGACTTGGATGCGGTATAAAAAACCGGATGCAACCATCACCTTGAATGGAGTGCTAGCCGGGCTGGTAGGCATCACGGCGGGTTGTGATGTGGTCAGCGCCTCTGAATCCGTGTGGATCGGTATGTTAGCGGGCGTTATCGCTGTATTGGGGATAGAATGGATCGATAAGCGGCTGAACGTCGATGACCCGATCGGCGTCGTCGGCGTGCATGCGCTGGGCGGAGCGGTGGGAACCATCGCACTCGGCTTGTTCGCGCGTGATGGCGGATTGTTGCATGGCGGAGGCTTTCGTTTACTGGGGGTTCAGCTGTTGGGCGTAGGGGTGGTGATCGTATGGGCGGGCGCGCTGTCTTTTCTAGCCTATAAACTGTTGGATGCGCTGCTGGGTTTCAGGATCACGCAGGAAGAAGAATTAGCTGAGATCGAGCTCTCTGTACCGAGTCCGCCTGATGGATACACGTGGGCGGAGTATCCTTTTTTGACGCGTCTGGATTGGTCAGAGAGCGTCCAGCAGGGAGAGGTTGGTTATGATCAGCGTATAGGCGTCGATCAGGCTGTGCCCACAGTGGATCTAAGAACATCCGTTGCGGCGTGTAAAATGACCAGAATCGATATCGTGACGAAACCGAATCGCTTGGATGAGTTGAAAACAGCGATGAATCTGCTGGGTATCACTGGGATGACGGTTTGTACGGTCATGGGTTACGGTATGCAGCGTGGGGCGACCCAATTTTACCGGGGTGTAGAGATTGAAGCGACACTGCTCCCGAAGATTAAACTGGAAATCGTGGTGTGCAAGGTTCCGGTCAGAGCGGTCGTCGAAGCGGCCAAACAGACCTTGTACACGGGGAATATCGGAGATGGCAAGATCTTTGTCTATGATGTGGAGAATGTCGTCAAAATACGTACCGGTGAAGAAGGATATGAGGCTTTGCAGGATAGCGATCAGGACGTACACGTGTTTGATGACAGCAAATAAAGCATAAGGAGTTGTGATGGATGCGCTTAACGCCTAAGGAAGAGGAGCGGCTAACGATTTTCACGATCGCGGAGATGTCGCGCCGCAGGTTGAGACGGGGTATACGTTTAAACTATATTGAAGCAACGGCGATCATTTGTGACGAGCTTATGGAGCAGGCGCGTGAAGGGAAAAAGATGGTGGCGGATCTGATCTCGCTGGGTTCCCGAATTTTGACGGAAGAGGACGTTATGGAAGATACGGCCGTACTCATGCCAGAGATTCAAGTTGAGGCCCTATTTCCGGACGGGACGAAGCTGGTAACGATTCACCAGCCGATTCGTTTGGAAAAACGTGAAGAGAGGGAGCAAGATCTGATCACCTTAGACGCTGCATTGGGAGGATACGTATGAGATACAAAATTGGTGAGACCATCTGCGCGCAGGGAGACATTGAGATCAACGCGGGGCTGGAAAAGCGAACGCTAGAGGTCGTTAATGGCGGGGACAGGCCGATTCAGATCGGATCGCATTATCATTTCTTTGAAGTGAATAAATATTTGACCTTTCCGCGGGAACGCGCTTACGGATTTCGTCTGGATATACCTTCCGGGACAGCGGTGCGCTTCGAGCCCGGGGAGGAAAAAGAGGTTGTGCTGACGGCGTACGGCGGCAAGCGGATCGTCTGTGGGTTTAATGGCTTGACTATGGGCGCTATCGATGACCCGCAGGTCAAAGCGCAGGCGCTGCAAAAAGCCC
>JAITOV010000155.1 GCA_031289735.1 Peptococcaceae bacterium | reverse complement strand
TGCCGTCATAGTACACGGTCCAGACGACGTTATCCGCCGCCGGGGTGTTGAAGAAAATATCCGTTCCGGTATTTTCCGCGTAGACATTCTCCGAGCCGTTGCGCAGTCCGAGTTTAACCCAGCCGACCTGGTTCGGATTGCTTTCATCCCCAACCGTCAGGGTGAGCTTCGCGGGGTCTAACACTCCTTCGATGGTGAACAAGGGGAAGGTGTGCAGGTTGCCGCTCCACGCCGACGCTTTCAGGGTATAAACGGCTGAGAAAGCGGTGCTGTCATTGACATCGGCGTTCACCTCGACCGCGGCAAAATCCTTGCCTTCCGTAATCGCCGTGACCACAGGCGCTGGCGTTCCCTCCGTTCCGTCCAGGTTGCTGCCGATGTTGCCGGCGGCGACCGCCGTCACGGCAAACAGGCCGGTCATTAACGCGACCAGCAACAGGATACCAAAACCTCTACTTGTCTTTTTAAAACTCACAAATAAACCTCTCCTCTCATGTAATGCAGCTTGGATGATGCTTGTTCTTTACAGCGTACACCGGGGCGTATACCGGAACAACCACTGTGATTGCCCCTCCAAGTCAGCGTCACCCCCCCCTTTCCGAGTCTACGTATCTCGGTTCATAGCAGAAGCAGACGGATGCAACTCAGCGCCCGTCTGACAACTGCGGGAGGCCACATAAAAAGCGCGCAGGAAGATGGGCGTTGTACCCAATACCTACGCGCTGTTATTCACATACAAATATCCACGTCTGACGCAAAAACTGTACGCTATCCAGCGTTTTTCACGGAATTCCCGGCCTGCAAGCAACTTGTCAATAAAATATGAAAACGATATACTGATAGTGCTGTAGCGGCGGGTTTATCCCGTGTTTGTAGGCGTCGGCTTGACTGTCTTCCTACATTCGCCGTAAGGTGCTAGTAACACCTTACGGTCGCTGCGGCCTCTTTATGTGGCCTCATGTGTCCAATATAAATCATCTGGTGAAATATTGCAAGGATATTCTCATGCGGCTCATCCTTTGGCCATGCCCTTGCGGCGATTACGGCGGGTTCGAGAGTTGTACAGTTTCATCTGTCAAACTCGGGAGGACCTGCAATTGATCTTTAAAAGCATGGGCGTGGATGCTGATCTTCGGCTTCCGACGGCAACAGATCTACGCCGGCTGAAAAAGTCGCTAGACGGCGCAGGGATCATTATCAGAAGAGTTAAAAATAAAAGAGTGTCAGCATAATCGACACTCTTGAAATCGGCTTTGTTTCTGGTATATTTGAGAAGGAGGAGGAATTCCTATGCTAATTAAAGTCTTAGTCGAAAACACGGCCATCGCCGAAGAGTTTAAAACAGAGCACGGCCTATGCCTCTACATTGAATCCGCCGGACGCAAAATACTCTTTGACACGGGCGCCAGCGAGATTTTCAACGCCAACGCCGAACGCTTAAGCGTAAACTTAGCCGATATCGATATAGCCGTTATCTCACACGGTCACAGCGATCACGGCGGCGGCCTCAAGCGCTTCTTGGAAATCAACCAAAAGGCAACGGTTTATTTGCAGCAGCAAGCCTTTGACCGGCACTATGCCCGCTTACCCGACGGTCAGCTGAAATCGATCGGACTGGACGAATCCTTACGCGAACAAGCGAGAATTGTCCTCACCCAAGGACATCACTCCATTGCGGAAAACGCCGAAGTTTTCGCTGCCGTTACCGGGCGGGAACTGTTTTCACAAGCAAACAACACTCTGATGGCCGATGTGCATGGCAAGGTAGAGAATGACGATTTTGTCCACGAACAAAATCTGGTGCTCAGAGAAAACGGACGCGTCTTTCTCTTTGCCGGCTGCGCGCATAACGGCATCATCAATATCATGGACCGTTACCGGGAGTTAAGCGGCAAGGAAGCGGATTATGTCTTCGGCGGATTCCATCTTTATAATCCCGAAACAAAAAAAAGCGAACCCGCTACATTCGTAACGCAAATCGCTAGCCGCTTAAAGGCGTGCTCCGCTCAATTCTATACCGGGCACTGTACCGGCCCCGAACCCTATCGGCTGTTACAACAAATCTTGGCTGAACAACTGCATGACCTGCCGACCGGCAGCATTATCCGTATTTGAGCGCGTTATCCCTGAAAATACCTGACCTCAGGGCGAAAGTTCTGCTCATCGATGTGCAAGAGAATATAAGTCGCCTGTTGATTCTTATACCAGACGGAGGCGCTGCCCGGATTCAACAGCCAGAGATCATTGACCGCTTCACAGCACACCTGGTGAGTATGACCAAACACCACAGCGTCCGCACGCAATTCTTGCCCACGATAAAACAGAGCGTGCAAATTGTTCTTTACCCGGTAACGATGTCCATGCGTCAAGAGAATGCGCCTGTTCCAGATCGACAGCAACAGCTCACCGGGCGCCTGAGCGTAACCCAAGTCACAATTGCCCGGTACCGCATCAATCGACAAATGCAGTTGGCGCGCCAAACTCCAGGCATCCCGCAGGTGATCCCCGGCAAAGAGCACTCGATCAACCTTCTCTTGCAGCAATTCTGCGGCCAAGGCTTCAAAATGTCCATGCGTGTCGGAAGCCAAGGCAATCTTCAACCCTACCATCTCCTTATGGATTGCCCGTCCCACTTAATACGAACCAATTATTTCCCCAAGCGGGATACCTTAATCGTCGATACCATTAAAAAGGACAAAACAAGCATACATACCGGCATCACCTGCCAGGGAATCCGCTGGTAAAACAGAGCAACCAGCGCAATGAAACCACCGGCAAAAGTGATCGGCACGCCTACGAAATAACCGGTCAATGGCAAGGTGTTATAGCGTGCTAAGCGTACCGCGCCGCACAAGACGAAGACGCAGGCAATCGCGATCCCGCCAAGCATGATATTCGGCTGCATTAAACTGACATAAGCCAATACGGCGGGAGCGACGCCAAAGGAGACTACATCACTTAAAGAATCCAACTCTTTACCGAAGTCTGACGCGGCGGAGAGCTTTCTGGCCATCTTGCCATCCAAAGAATCCAGCACCACGGATAGCAGGATAAACCCGGCGGCCGCATCCACGATCCCGCGCATCGTCCACACGATAGATAAAAATCCGCACAGCAAATTGCCCAGCGTAATCGCACTGGGTATGATGGTATGTACTCCGAACAGTTTCCCACGATCACTACGGCTCAATCTTGTTCACTCTCCCCATGATCGTTACTCCTCCGCGAACTTTTTCCCCTTTGCCGACAAACACTTGTGCATCTGGCGGTAAGAAAAGTTCGGTACACGAGCCGAATTTAATCAGGCCGAAGCGCTCTCCCTGCCGCACCCGGTCCCCTTCATTGACCCAACACACAATGCGCCGTGCGATAAATCCGGTCACTTGCGTCACCAGAATCTTGACTCCGTCTTTTTCCAAGCCGATATAGTTCTTCTCATTCAATGCCGAGGCGTGATCCTTAAAAGCCGGCAGCATCTTCCCGGCGCGATACTTGCGAAATACGACTGTACCGTCCAACGGCGCTCGATTCACATGTACATTAAATATACTCAGAAAGATGCGGATACGGATACACTCTCCCGGTAAAAACTCTTCAGCCATCACCCGTGCGACATCCATAACAACCCCATCCGCCGGCGACAACAGGATTGGCTCTTGGCTTTGCGGCGCGATACGCTTAGGGTTGCGAAAAAAATAGACGACAAAACAGAATAAAAGGACTGGTAGGATCGCCAGCCAAGGATATATGAACCAAAACAAGACGGAAACGACCGCCAGTACTCCCAGATAGATCCAGCCGTCACGTGATATCGGGTACTGTCTCACCCTCCAGCGTCCTCCCCTGCTCCGTTTTTAATAGTTTAACATTTTTCCGCTAAAACTCAAAGTGTTTAAGCATATTAGACTCTGACAGACTCAAACTGGCGAATTCTATCCAGCACTTTTCCTGCCTCTCCAACTTGATAGGAGGGAGTCGGCAAGGAGCGGATGAATGTCTCCCCATAACTTTTCTTAATGAGGCGATCGTCCAAGACGATGACATAGCCTCGGTCGGTCTTGGTACGGATGAGCCTCCCGAAACCCTGTTTAAAGCGCACGACAGCTTGCGGCAGCATAAAATCATAGAAAGCATTGCGGTTTTGCAATTTCAGCCAATCACAACGCGCTTCAATCAAGGGAATGCTTGGCGACCAAAAAGGCAGCTTCACTAAGACGACGCACTCCAGCATGGCGCCGGGTAGATCGATGCCTTCCCAATAACTGCTCGCGCCCAGGATGATATTGCGCGGATGGTGGCGGAATTCCTCCAGAATCGCGCTTCTGTCGCCATGGATCCCTTGCGCCAGAATACCGATTCCTTCGCCCGCGCCATCCAGAATGTTGCCCAGTACGTCATATGTGGCGCGCAGCAATTGATGCGCGGTAAATAAGACCAGGGTTTTGCCGTGTAGAATATGCGCCAATTGACTCAGAAATTGCGCCAAGCGCTCCGCTTGGCTGACCGCAGTGCCAGCGACGAGCGAGTCATCAGCAGCGAAAACATCACGGACGACAAATAAACGCGTTTGTTGCTCATAACAAAAGGGAGATTCAACCTGTAGACTCTGCGTTGCCGTCTCTAAGCCGGCGTCTTGATAGAGATATTTGAAAGAGCCGGCGACGGATAAGGTGGCCGAAGTCAGGATCACTGAACGCGTCTGGTTGAACAATAACTCCCGCAACAGAGCGCTGACCTCGATCGGACAAGTCCGCCATAGGATCTGCCGCCCGCTCCGTTCCAGCCAAGTCACACGTTGCGGATCTTGCGTCTCCAGATAATAGGGAAACCCTTCGCTGATCATACTCAGTTGCCCGCGGCAACCGGTTAAGTCGTAATTGATGCCCTGCGCGTCTTCATCCTCTTCTTGCGCTAAGCCATCGGAGAGACGCTGAAGCGCTTGATCCAGTTGCTGGACGCGGTTGCGCAGATTTTCTAATTGTGTCTCTAAAGAATCCCACCAAGGTTCGCCGCATGAGTGTTCGGTGAAACGATAGGTATGTCCTTTACCTAAGATATCTTCTAGCAGGTAGAACAGTTCTGCGGCTTGTTCCTTCGCCTGTTCGGCTAACTGCGGCAGCGTAACCAGATAGGCCAGGACTTGCTCCGAGCGAGCTTTCTGCCTGATCTGGTGTACCAGCGAACCGCCTTTGATCCGGTTCACCCGATCTAACACCGCGCGAATCCGTTTGCCGCTGATAAATGAACCGAACTGCTCTATGGCTGTATCCACTAAATGATGCGCTTCATCCACGACCAGATAATCATATTCCGGCAGGATCGCGCGGCCTGCTTTAATATCGGCAAACAGCAGAGAATGGTTGGCGACCAACAGATCCGCCTGGTTCGCTTGACGGCGAGCCCGCATGAAGAAGCAGACGTCCCCGTGGGCGCATTTTACCGGGTTACAGGCTTCCACATCCGCGTTCGTCTCCACCTGAACCTCCCAATAACCCGTACCATACGGCAATTCCTGAAAATCTCCCGACCGCGTCTCACGCAGCCAGACCAGAACGCTCAGCGCCAGCAGCCTCTCTTCCAGCGAACGATCCCGCGCCTGATGCAGATAGGCTAACCAAGCCCGCAAACAGAGATAATTACTCTTTCCTTTGACCAACGCGCTTTTAAAAGTAAAAGGCAGCGCCTCGGAGAGCATTGCCAAATCTTTCTTAACGATCTGTTCCTGCAAGGGAATCGTATGTGTCGCGACCACCACCTTATGGCCGGTCGTTTTGGCCAACCAGATGCCGGGGATCAGATAGGCCAGGGATTTCCCTACGCCCGTTCCCGCTTCAATCACACAATGGTTCGGCTGCGTCATCTTCTCCGTGATTTCCCGCACCATAGTCTGCTGACCCGCGCGGCTCTCAAATCCAACAATCCGCTGTTCCAATAAGCCCTGCG
>JAITOV010000096.1 GCA_031289735.1 Peptococcaceae bacterium | reverse complement strand
TTGCATTGTGAGGCTCCGGAAGAGGTCTCCGCGCAGCAGCGCAAAGATCGGTTAGCCGCCTTGATCATGAAATGTTTGGAGCAGAGTCAGAATTTCCATATTGAAGGCTTTTTGCGTTTCCGGGCTCGGGAATACCGGGAAGAATTAGATCGGCTCATTCAAGGTGCTATGGAAGCCTACTTGCTGGAGAAGGAATACCTGGAGTTTGTCCAATTGTTGCAACGCTTCGTCGGGGCGCAGATCGCTAAATTTGATTCTGTACACATCCGCATCCTGGGGGACGGACAAGCGCAGTTGTTGAATGATCAAGGAAGGGGAATCGCTTATCCGGCGATCGAAAAAGCCCAGGTGAAAGCGCAGGCGCAGACCCAGCCGCGGTCCATAGCCTACGAAGACCTGATGATCAGCGCCTTAATTTCGATCGCGCCGCGTCGGATTACGCTGCATCTACAGCGCCTGGAGGATGCACAAAGCTATACCCTGCAAGTCATCAGGCAGGTATTTGATGATCGCATACATGTCTGCCTGGGCTGCGCCATGTGCCGGCCGGACACGCTGCTTTGATAAAAGGCCGGTTTTATTGTATAATGCCCTCAGGAGTGTTGCCGATGTTAAAAATTACTTTAAAAGACGGCTCGTTGCGCGAAGTCGAACCAGGCGCTACCCTGGCGGAATTAGCCGCCGGTATTTCACGGGGGTTGGCAAAAGCGGCGATCGCCGGAAGAGTCAACGACAAGATCAGAGATTTATCGTATCCATTGCAGGAAGATGTGCAGGTCGAGATCATCACGCAGGATACCCCTGAAGGCTTGGAGGTACTGCGTCATTCGACCGCGCATTTATTAGCCCAAGCCGTGCAAAACCTGTTTCCGGAGACGAAACTGGGTATCGGGCCGGCGATTTCCAGCGGGTTTTATTATGATTTTGATTCGGAACATACGTTTACTCCGGAAGATTTAACCCTGATTGAAACAGAGATGAAACGCTTATCTAAAGAAGCGCATCCATATATACGCCGGGAATTGAGCCGTTCTGAGGCATTGGACTATTTCCAGCAGCGGGATGAAAGCTATAAAGTCGAATTGATTGAGGATTTGCCTGAGGATGTGGTGATCTCTGCGTATACGCAGGGAGAATTTACCGATCTGTGCGCCGGGCCGCATGTTTTGGCGACTTCGTCTCTGAAAGTATTTAAGCTGATGAATGTGGCCGGAGCCTATTGGCGCGGCAGTGAGAAGAACAAGATGCTCCAACGCATCTATGGAACAGCCTTTGTCAAAGCGGCGGATTTAGAAGACTACCTGTTCAAACTGGAAGAAGCTAAGCGGCGTGACCATCGTAAGCTGGGTCAGGAACTGGATCTGTTCAGTTTGCACGAAGAAGGCCCCGGCTTTCCGTTCTTCCATCCCAAAGGGATGATCCTGCGCAATGAATTAGAGAACTTTTGGCGGATTGAACACAGCAAGCGCGGTTATCAAGAGATCCGCACGCCGATCATTTTGCATCGGGAATTGTGGGAACGCTCCGGTCATTGGGATCATTATCAGGAAAATATGTATTTTACCCAGATCGATGATGAAGATTACTGCGTGAAACCGATGAACTGTCCGGGCGGGATGATTATGTACAAGACGAAGCTGCGCAGTTATCGGGATTTGCCGATGCGCATCGGAGAATTGGGTTTGGTGCATCGCCATGAGTTATCCGGAGTGCTGCATGGACTGCTGCGGGTGCGTAACTTCACGCAGGATGACGCGCATATCTTCATGTTGCCATCTCAGATCAACGAAGAGATCATCGGGGTGATCGATTTAGTTGATGATTTTTATAAAGTCTTCGGTTTTGCGTATCATGTGGAATTATCGACCCGGCCGAAAGACTCCATGGGTGCTGACGAGGATTGGGAAACTGCTACGCAGGCTCTGCGCGACGCCCTGGAAGCCAAGGGAATCGACTACCAATTAAATCCCGGTGACGGCGCGTTCTATGGGCCGAAGATTGACTTTCATGTCCGGGATTCTTTAGACCGTACTTGGCAATGCGGGACGATCCAGCTGGATTTCCAGATGCCGGAGAAATTTGACCTGACCTATGTCGGGGAAGACGGGCAGAAGCATCGTCCGGTCATGATTCACCGCGTGATTTACGGCAGTATTGAGCGGTTTATCGCTTTGTTGATCGAACATTATGCCGGAGCTTTCCCCACTTGGCTGGCGCCGGTTCAGGTCAGGGTTCTGCCGATCAGTGAACGGCATCATGACTATGCCCGGGAAGTCGTGCGGCGGCTGAAAGAAGAAAATATTCGCGCCGAAGCAGATGAACGGCGGGAAAAAGTCAACTACAAGATCCGGGAAGCCCAGACGGAGAAAATTCCCTTTGCCCTGATCGTTGGAGATCAGGAAGCGGAAAAACAGAGTGTGACTGTACGCCGGTATGGACAGAGTGATTCCGGGAATCAGATGAGTGTCTCTGATTTAGCGCGTCTGGTACGGCAAGAAATTAAAGAAAAATCGCGTCAGGATTGACATTGACACTGAATTAAGGTACAATATTTTTGCTGAAGCAAGTAGAGGCCATCCGCTTCTCACCTCGCGGCGCACGTCGCTGAGGTACAGATCTTCGAGCTGGCGCCGTTTTAACGGTAGGTAGGCTTAACAAGGTATAGACGGGTGGTGTGAACCGCTCGTTTTGTTTTGTGTAGGATGGCAAAAATTTAGATGGGGGTGGTGGATCATTAGTAAGGATTTGCGTATTAATGAGGGGATCCGGGTTCGGGAGGTTCGCCTGGTCGGTGAAGAAGGGGAACAGCTTGGAATTGTATTGGTGCGGGATGCCTTAAAGATCGCAATAGAGAAATCTTTAGATTTAGTCGAGATTGCTCCAACCGCGAAGCCGCCGGTCTGCAAACTCATGGACTACGGCAAGTTTAAGTACGAGCAGTCGAAGCGGGATAAGGAAGCGCGCAAGAAACATAAAGTCACGGAGATTAAAGAAGTCAAATTACGGCCGAATATTGAGGACCATGATTTTGAGACGAAGGCCCGTAATGCTCAGCGCTTCTTAAACGACGGAGATAAAGTGAAAGTGACGATTATGTTTCGCGGCAGAGAGATTACGCATCCGGATTTAGGTAAAGTGCTTTGTGTGCGGCTGGCTGCGTTTTGTAAAGCGGAAGCCAGTGTCGAACGGGAAGCGAAGCTGGAAGGGCGTAATATGATTATGATTTTAACGCCGATCAAACAAGTTTGACGAATGATGTGAGAGGGGGCAACAGCCCAGATGCCGAAGATGAAAACCCATAGGGGCGCCGCTAAACGTTTTAAAAAGACGGGAACCGGAAAAGTGGTTCGTTATCACGCGTATAAGAGTCATATTTTGGAGAAAAAATCTCCGAAACGCAAACGTGGTCTGCGTAAATCTGCGATCATGCATAAAACAGACGCCAAACGGATCGCGCGCATGATCGTGTATCTCTAAAAACAGTACATTACAAAGGAGGACTTCGCTATGGCTCGCGTAAAAAGAGGAGTAACGAAGCATAAACGT
>JAITOV010000060.1 GCA_031289735.1 Peptococcaceae bacterium | reverse complement strand
GGCAAGGATCTGATTGCAGCGTCCCGCTAAGTCGCGATATTGCCTGGCCAGGGCGTTATCCGGCACAATCCCCTGACCGGCTTCATTGGTCACGAAGATGACCTGCGCAGTCAGCGCGGCAGCTTGACGCGCCGCGGCAGCGACCCTATCGAATATTTGGGTTTCAAGTTCGCTGGGTGTGAGCGGATAGGTACAGTTTGGGCCAGAAAACTGAAACAACAGGTTAGAGAGCCAGATCGTGACGCAATCCAACAGAATTACTCCTGGATAGCCGGACAAACGCTCCAGGGTTTCGGGAATCCGGATCGTTTCTTCGATCAGATCCCAATCTGCCGGGCGCGCCGCGCGATGTTTGGCAATCCGCTCAGCCATTTCGTCATCGCTGATCTCGGCAGTAGCGATATAGGTCACGGGGGTCGCGGCGCGGCGCGCCAGTTGTTCGGCGAATGCGCTCTTACCACTGCGGGCGCCGCCGGTGATTAAGGTAAACGATCCTAACGGTTCCAACGATTATTCCTCCTTAATCTTCTTCCCGCTGACGGCGGCCTCGGCGAAGGTGGCCATCTCAGTGAGGATGCGCAGAGACGCTTCAACCAAATACATCGTCATGGCTGCGCCTGTGCCTTCGCCCAAACGCATGCTCAGATTCAGCGGGGGATGCAAACCTAAAGATTGCAGAGCTTTGATGTGCCCGGGTTCTTCGGAACAATGTGAGGCGATCATGTAGGATGCGCAGCGCGGTTTCAGGTGTGCGGCGATCATCGCGCCGGCGGTCGAAATGACCCCGTCAATGACGACGGCGGTATGGCTGGCGGCTGCTTGGAGGATGACTCCGGCCAGCGCGGCGATTTCCAGACCGCCAACCTTGCTTAAGACATCCAGAGGATCCTGCGGATCCGGATGATGCAAGCGCAAGGCTTGTTCGATGATCTGTCGTTTATGCGTTAAGCCTTGGTCGTTCAGCCCGGTTCCCCGTCCGGCAATCTCCCGGACCGGTAAATCGGTAAAGACCGCAATGATCGCCGCGCTGGGGGTCGTATTGCCAATCCCTAAATCTCCGGTAGCTAATAGATTAACGCCCCCGGTGATCGCCTCGCGGGCCACATCCGCGCCGACCAGTAAAGCGCGTACGGCTTCCGCGCGCGTCATGGCGGCTTCCCGGGCTATATTGCGGGTTCCGCCGGCGACGCGCCGTTTCATCCATTCTGCCGGAACCAGCGGGACAGCCAGACCTACGTCGGTACAAATCACCTCGGCTCCGGCTTGCCGGCTGAGCACATTGATGGCTGCGCCTCCATTGCGTATATTATAAAACATTTGCGGCGTAACTTCCTGAGGAAAAGCGCTGACGCCTTCCGCTACGACGCCGTGATCTCCGGCCATGATTAAGACGGCTTTGCCGGTAATCTGTGGGTGGGCGCTGTGCTGGATCCCGCCGAGTTGTATGGCGATCCGTTCCAGATCACCTAAACTGCCCTGTGGTTTGGTCAGAGCATCTAAGCGTTGTTGTACCTGCTCCATACTGTTTGTATCCAATTCGGAGATTTGCCGCAGCAGGGTGGTTAATTCCTCGGTCAATTGCTCCGGCGTTTTATTCCGGCGGGTGATGTCTGTGGCGTTCATCGTACTTCCGTTCCTTTCCGGCAAAAACCAGTGGCCGCGTTACTCAGCATACTAGCATTTTTTATGACTACAGGCAAGTGACACAATACAGAAAGAGGTACCGCCTAACGCGCGGTACCTCTTTACGTATTGTGAGAAGTGGTTAACAAACGAGACGTCGGCGGCGCAGGAGATTAAATTAGGCAGCGATGTCTGAACGGGATTTCTGTAATCGATCGGCGACGTCTCCCCTGATGGTCATCCAGATAGCCCAGAGGATACCTACCGTGATGAAGCCAATGGCGGCGGTGCGTATGGAGGCGCGCCCGATTTCCAAGCCTAAGATCTGCACAGTGACGATACTGTTATAGTACGGTCCGATAAATTGGCCGAAACCTTGACCGACGACGACAAACCCCATCCCCAGAGACATTTGGGCTTTAGAGGCGATGTCCGACATCCTGGAATACATGCCGGGCAGGAGTAAGCCCATGCTCAGTCCCATGACGACGCAGCCGACGATAATGCCGCTCATGGAGTGTGATATATATTGGATACTGACCCCGAGGCCGGCAATAATATAAGAAACCGGCAGATAATACTTCTTAAAGGCGGCCTTATAGTGGCCGAAGAAAAGACCGGCGGGAAAGGTAGCCAAGGTGAGCGCCGAGAGAACGATGCCGATCGTGGCCGGATCTCCTAAACCTTCGCTGACGATGACCAGCGGCAGATTGGAGATCACACCCAGGATTTGAGCTGAAATCAGGATCTGGATTAAGGTACCGGCGAGAATGGGAAAGGTGAGCTGGCCCTTGTCCGCGCGGCTCATATTGGCTTGTTCTTCCGGTTTGAGTACTTTGACTTCCGCATGAGCCTTCACCGCGGGTTCAGGCAACCAGAGGATCATTGGGACTAAAATAATGATCGGGAATAGGTATACCCAGTAAGCGTGATGCCAGTCGGCTACGGCTAAGAGACCGCCGCCGAACTGAAAGATGATGCCGCCAATCGCGGCCATTGAGGTATTGCCGACCCCCATCAGGATATCTCTGGTCTTACCGCTCCAGAAGTCGTCAATCAGGTTCATGGACATCGGCAAGGTGATACCTAAGCCGAAGCCGATAATGGCCCGGGCGATGATGATCATGGGCATACTGTTTAAGAAGGCCGGGGCAATACCGCCGATCATGAAGATGATCATGCCAAAAAAGAGCAGACTACGCTTGCTGAACTTTTCGGTCAATTTGCCGAACATCAATCCAACGATCACAGCGGCGAAGGAAGGTAAGGAAACGAGAGATTGAATTACTTCGACAGGCCAGTCGGGAAAAGACGCAATCATTCCTGGGAGAGCCGGGGAAGCGCCACCGCCAGCGACGTCATCCAGAGCTATGAGCAGAACAAGAAACATGAGAGCTTTTCCACTTGCGCGTTTTGGCATTTAACAATTCCTCCTCTAATCCTTTGGTCATGATCTAACGAATGAACAATAAGACCGAACGGTTTACGTACGCTTGACGATCCTCCTTTCCGCGGTTACCTCTGATAGAGAGATTATGAGATTTATTTATGCAAATCGTATGCCAGAAAAATAAAATAATTCTTTTCATTAAAACTAATCATAATATATTACATTATGTTAATTCTACATATATTACAAGTGAGGTAATATTAACTTAAAACGGCTTGGTTAAAAGATTTTCTAGCATTTGGAAAATCGTGTATCTGAAAATCTATCAAGTTGCTCTGCTGAATCGAGAGGAAAACATAGCCTGGGCATTAGACTAAATGTGGATGATTCGCTACAAACGGTTGCAAATATGCACAAGCAATGATGAAAGGCAAAAAAGTAGAGTTTTATGTACATACGACATAAAACTCTACTTAGGATGCTTACGTTTGCCGGCGTTTTGGCGTATCTGAATTAGACGGCATCCGTATTCGGGTGTTTTTCAAAGGTCAGGAAGATCGCCCAGAGGACACCGATCACGGCCATACAGCCAGCGGCGGTGAGCAGGGAAGCGCGTCCAAGTTGTCCGCCTAAGATCTGTACGGTTACAATCTCGTTAAAGACTGGTCCGATAAATTGGCCGCACCCTTGGCCGACGACGACAAAACCCATCGCCATGGACATTTGAGCCTTGGTGGCGATATCAGACATCCGGGCATACATACCGGGCAGGAGTAGTCCCATGCTGAAGCCCATGATCGCACATCCGACGGTAATGCCGCTGAGCGTGGGAGAAGTAAACTGCACATACATGCCGATCGCCGTGACGAAATAGGAAATCGGCAAGAAGTACTTTTTAAAGATACTCTTATAGATTCCGAAGATCAAGCCGGCTGGGAACGTAGCGACTGTGAGGATGGACAATACACTGCCGATCGTGGCGGGGTCGCCCAATCCTTCGCCGACGATGACGATTGGCAGATTGGAAATAACGCCTAAAATTTGTGCGGAAACCAGGATTTGAATCACTGTGCAGGATAGGATGCTCAGTGACAGCTTGCTCTTTTCCGCCGGGACCGCTACCGCTTTGACCGGGGCGATATATTTGGGCGGTTCAGGCAGCCAGAGGATCATCGGGATCAAAATAACGATGGGGAACAGGTATACCCAGTAAGCATGATGCCAGTTGCTCACAGCCAGCAAGCCGCCGCCGAATTGGAAAATGACGCCGCCGATGGCGGCCATCGAGGTATTGCCAAGCCCCATCAGGAAATCTCTTTGCCTGCCGGTCCAGAAGTCGTCAATCAGGTTCATCGACATCGGCATGGTAATGCCTAAGCCTAAACCGATCACAGCCCGGGCGGCGATAATGGCCGGCACACTATTTAAGAAGGCCGGGGCGATACCGCCGATCATAAAGATGATCATACCGAAGAATAACAAGTTGCGTTTGGAAAATCTTTCACATAGTTTTCCGAACGCCAGACCCATAAAAACAGCGGCGAAAGAGGGCAGGGTAACGAGGGTTTGCAGTACAGTAATCGGCCAATCCGGGAACGATTCTATCATACCTGGCAGAGCCGGAGAAGCGCCGCCGCCCGCCACATCGTCTAAGGCAATGAGTAAAACAAGGAACATTAAGGCTTTTCCGCTAGCACGTTTTGGCATTCAGTTATTCCTCCTAAATCAATCAGTTGAGTATCCGCGCAGCCGGTAGATGCAGAAAAATAAAATGGGTATCATTCCATCACAGGAGTCGTCTTTGTCCGGCAACATTATTTATTTGTGTCGGGCAAGACCGGTGTACAAACCTCCTTCCGCAAATATTTTCTTTTCCCAGAACTGTGGCTTTCGTCGTTGCGCCGCCGTCTGATGAAGCATCGCTGACAACGGATCGGCTCATGGAATTGTAGTCTATTCATGCAATTACCATGCCGAAACATACAAAAATTTAATATGTTTAAACTTTTTGAAATTGTCTAGCATATTTATTACAATTATTTAAGTAATAATTTTTCTGGCGGTTAAAAGACTGAGCGCTTGATTCGCTGGTCAGGGATCTCATTTTACTAGAAAATATTACAAATAAATAAATTAAAAATTTGTATCTTAGTTTTCAGAAAAAAGTAAAATATGATGCAGAATTGAAACAAAAGTGCATTTGTACAACTCAGATGAAGACAAAGAATCACCTTTCAGGCAATTTCTAGCTAGTAATGAAGAAAATATTGTCTGTAGCACTGCTCATTTGCCCGGAGTTCGCTCATTGACAAACCTGTCCGGCGGAGCCGCGGTTGAGAAAAAAGTACTTGATTATAAAACGAATTTAAACAATTTAAATAAATAAAAACAGATAAAGAATGCTATAATGACAGCTAGCGGATGGAAGAATAAGCAAATATACCTGAAAAGCATAGCGGGTTGGCTGGAATGGCATGAATCTTGCTTTATTAAACGGTCGAAGACAAATGTTAGATGACAGGATCACCAAACGATTAAATTTGAGAGGGGACTATTGAATGTACACAGCAAAAATGTGGATCGGCGGGGAATGGGTAGACGCCGTGTCAGGGAAGACCATTACCACGGTAAATCCGGCTACGGAAGAAAAATTCGCCACAGTGCCGCTGGCTGGTGACGAGGATGTTGATAAAGCGGTCAAAGCAGCTCGCGTGGCTTTTAAGGTTTGGTCGAAGCTCCCGCCGATCGCCAGGTCGGGAATTCTCTTCCAGATGGCCGCAGCGCTGCGGGCTGAAGCGGAAGAATTGTCTCAGATCCATTCTCAGGAGCATGGTACGCCGATTAGCGATGCCCGCTTTATGTGTGGCGTTATCGCTCCCGGCCTGTTGGAATACGCAGCTGGCGCCAGCAGGACGATCATGGGCGAGCAGATCCCAATGGATCCGGATACGATTTCTTACTTGAAGAGAGATGCGATGGGTGTGGCCGGACTGATCATTCCTTGGAACGTTCCGGTACTGGTGACTTGCGCGAAGATGGGCCCGGCGATCAGCGTCGGCAATACGTGCGTGATCAAACCGCCTAGCGTCAATTCCTATACTGTGCTGAAACTGGCTGAGATCTTCTCTAAAGTCAAAGACCTTCCGCCGGGCGTGGTCAATGTCATCACCGGACCGGGCGGCGCTGTCGGCAACGCGATCGCTTCTCATCCCGGCGTGGACTGCCTGGGCTTTACCGGCAGCAGCGATACGGGCAAAGCGATCTTAAAGGCAGCCAGCCAGACGGTCAAGAAATGTTCGATGGAATTGGGCGGCAAGAACCCGGTGCTGGTTATGGCGGACGCCGATCTGGACGCTTGCGTCAATACCCATACGGGTATGCAGTTTAATAACAGCGGGCAGCATTGCTCCTCACCGGGACGGTATTATGTGCATGAAAAGGTATATGATCAATTTATTGAAAAGATGATCGCCGCGGCGAACCGTTCGATCGTTGGGGATCCTTCTGACGACAAAACGACGATGGGACCGATGGCTAGTGAAGAGCATTATAACAAAGTGACCGCTTTGATCAAGAGCGGTGTGGCAGAGGGCGCCAAAATCGTCGCGGGCGCGGAGAAACCCGCGAACCTGAATAAAGGGTATTATATTATGCCGACGGTCTTTGCCGATGCGACACATGATATGCGCATTGCCCGGGAAGAGATCTTTGGACCGGTCTCGGTCGTGATCAAATTCAAGGAGGGCGATGATTTTGTCCAATTAGCGAATGACTCCCGTTATGGCTTGTGCGCTTCAATTTGGACGAAGGATGTAGGTAAGGGTATGCAGATCATGAATGAACTGGAAACCGGGAATGTCTTTATCAATTGCCATACGTTGACCGGCGAACAACCATGGGGCAGTAATGTCAAGGACAGTGGTTTGGGCCGTGAAGGCGCCGTGCAAGGGATCCTGGATTTCACCGACCTGAAGATGGTGACCATCCGCTTTGGCAATAGCGTTCCTTCGGGACATCATTGATTCTTAGGGCAGCAATGATCGCTGGTATCCGCGCAGTGAATCATTAAATTTGACTTGCTTTGAATGATGAAGATACTTTCATCATTCAAGGCAAGTTTTTTATTTTAGGTAGATTCGTGAGCGCATCTTTCCCAAATAAAATAAAAGGATTTCTTTAGGCGGAAGAGAATGAAAAATAACAGTGAGTAGAGGATAGAGGATAGTTTTTCTCTGAGATGGTATAATAAAAATTCAGAAATAACGTGTAGTTATGCCTGTGACAGGCGAAGCGTCGTCAGGTGAATGCGGAAGGAGGATCAGCATGGCGATCTCAATGAAAGCGCTATACCGTCAAACAGAGATTTATCTCAACCAACAGGTGGTGGTCAATGGCTGGATCAAAACGATCC
>JAITOV010000133.1 GCA_031289735.1 Peptococcaceae bacterium | reverse complement strand
CGGTATCCCATATAACGCTGATAAACTTAAACTCGCCGTCGTAGAGTTTGTAATGATCCATAATCTAAGCCCCTTCCAAAAGTCTAAAACGGTAGACCTTCTGATATAGAGTTTACTACAGTAGACCTATCTTGTCAAGGGGGCAGTTGCGGACAAATTGTAAATTTTGCGGCGAAACGGCTCTTTATTCAGCTCACTCTCCCGCGCTCCACGGTATGTAGCGTATCCGCAATCCCCATGGTAGAGCGGCGGTGCGAAACCAGAACCACAGTTTTTTCATTGCAGGTATCCCGCAGAGCTTTCAGAATGATGCCTTCGTTTAAACTATCCAGATTGCTGGTCGGTTCGTCTAACAACAAAAACGGCGCGTCGTGCAAAAAGGCGCGCGCCAGACCGAGGCGTTGGCGCTCTCCGCCGGAAAGACCCTCGCCCAATTCTCCCAAATGTGTGGCGTACCCTTCCGGCAAACTTTGGATAAAGTCGTGTACAGCGGCTTTCTGGCAAGCTCGAATGACTTCTGCCCTGCTTGCCTGCGCGTTGGCAACGCGAATGTTGTTTTCAATCGTATCGGCAAAGAGATGGGTATCTTGGGTTACGAGGCTCTCTAAATTCCGCAGGCACGAGGTATTGACGGAGCGAATATCCTGACCGGAAACGCTTACCTGTCCGCCCCGCACATCCCAAAAACGCATCAACATCCGCAAGAGTGTCGATTTGCCCGAACCGCTCCGTCCGGTAATCCCGATGATTTGCTTGAGCGGGAATTCTAAACTGAAGTCCCGCAATATCGGTTCGTCTTCATAGCTAAAACTGACATACTCGCAAGCCGCTCCGGAAAAAGCAACCGTGACTCCATCGCTCACATCTTGCGTGATCGGTGTTTCCTCTAAAATATCCAATACCCGGTTCCCCGCCGCAAAGGTGTGGGTGAGATTGCCCGCCAGATTAGCCAAGGCTAGCACCGGGCCGAAAGAACTCATCATGGCCATGACGGGAATCAGCACCCCGTCAAAACCCAGTGCTCCATTTTGATATAACGACAATCCCGCCGCCAACATGCCGAAAGAAAACAGCAGGATCAAGGCTCCGGACACGGCTGCGGTATGGCCTTCCAGGATTTTCAGTTTACGGCCTTTCTCATGTAACTGAGCGCTTTTTTGCCGTGTGCAAGCAAAGCGCCGTTGCTCCGCGCCAAATTGAATAATCTCACACAAACCCCGCTGACTTTCCAGCACATAGCCGTTCAGCGCGCCGAACTCTTGGCGATATTCGAGTCCTAAGTTGCCGCCCGCCCGGTACATGACCAGCGGGAGCAACACGCCCACACTAAGATAGCCCACCGCCGCCAGCACACCCAGCAGCAGGTGGTACCATCCGATGAATACTACCATACATAGTGAGACCAGCACAGCAATGAGCACGGGAGAAATCGTATGCGCGTAAAACACCTCTAACAACTCAATATCGGTGGTAATGAGCGAAATGAGGTCGCCTTTATTGCGGCCTTCCAGTTTAGCCGGGGTTAACCGTCTCAAGGCACGGAAGACGCGGTCGCGCACCAAAGCCAGCAGACGAAACGCCACAGAGTGATTGCAGTATTGTTCGGCGTAGCGCAAAAATCCGCGCAAGACGCCACACGCCAGCAAAGTCCACAAAAAAGGGCGCAACGGCGCGTGAGCGGCAACGGCCGCAACGCTCATTCCGCCCAACACCGGAATGGCGATGGCTGTGATGAAGCCAGCGCTCCCCAGGATGACAGCCAACAACAGTGTCGGCAGCATGGGCTTGACCAGGCCCATCAATCGTACGGTAAGGGTGATCGGATCTCGCTTCATATCTATACTGCCTCCCCGCGGATTTCTTCCAATTCACGCTGTTCCCGCCACAGGCGCGCGTACTGCTTGTTCTGGCGCAGTAATTCCGCCTGAACGCCGCTTTCGCTGACCCGGCCGTCTTCTAACACATAAATACAATCGGCATGGGCGACGTTCGCCAAGCGGTGAGAAATCACGATCACTGTTTTTGTCCGCGCCAGCGTAGTAACCAAGTTCATGATATCGGTTTCGCTCTCCACATCAATATTCGAGGTAGCTTCATCCAGAATCAGGACTTCACTGTCTCGCAGGAGAGCGCGCGCCAAGGCCATCCGCTGCCGCTGTCCCCCGGACAGATTCGCGGCGTTCTCAGTCAATCTGGTATCTAATCCGGCGTTGCCACGCAGGAAATCCCACAGTTTCACCTGCCCGAGAACTTCAATCATGCGCGCATCGCTGGCTGTAGGCAGACTCAAACGCAGATTTTCTCGCACCGTCCCCGCGAACAGATGACTTTGATGACCAATCAAGGTGATATGGCGCAGTAGACTGTCCTCCCGAATGGCGGACAATTCCTCTCCGCCCACCGTCAGCGAACCGGAATAGCCGGTGTTGGCTCCGGTTAACAATGCCGCCAAGGTGCTTTTGCCACTGCCGCTTTTTCCTACGATAGCGGTGAACGTGTTCGGCGGCACATCCAGCGACACGCTGTGCAGCACTTCCCGGCCTTCGTCATAGGCAAAGGACAGATTACGCAGACTGATCGGCCCAGCGCTTACGGTTGCGGTTTTCGCGCTTTTTTCCGGAATGTCTAACAAGCGAAACATCTTGGCGCTGGCGGCTATACCGTTCATGGCTACATGGAAGTAAGAACCCAACTGGCGTAAGGGAATAAAAAACTCCGCCGACAGCAGAATCAGCATCACACAAGCCGCCAGGCTAATCTGCCCTGCCGCCAGTTCCCACAGCGCGATGACCGCGCCCAGAGCCGCCCCGGCGAAAGCGACCACATCCATCAGCATGATCGATTGCAGTTGCATGGTCAGCACACGCATCGTGATTTTGCGGAAACGTTCGGCTTGCACGTTCATCTCCTGGTTTTTGCGTTCGTCAGCCTGATAGATTTTCAAGGTGGTTAAGCCCTGCACGTTTTCCAGAAAGCCGTCGCCCAACGCGGTGTATTCACCCCAGTATTGCTGAAACAGCTTACGGGCTAACTTCTGGACAAACACAATAGCCAGCGGTATCAGCGGAACACAAACCAGCAACACCGCCGCCGCCTTGAAACACACAAACGATAGCACCCCAAACAAAGTCACAGGCGCCACTAAACTGTAGAGAAACTGCGGCAGGTACTTAGCGAAGTAAATTTCCAGTTGTTCCACACCCTCGCCGGACAACTGAACCGCCTCAGCGGTGGATAAATACTTCTGATAGGCAAGACCCAAGCGCAACAGCTTTTGATAGATGCGCTCGTGCAGTTTTGCTTTGACCCCGGAAGCTGCGAGATAGCTCATTTTACTGGATAGAATAGCGCAGAGGAAACGTACAGGGAGCCCTATGCCTGCCGCCGCCAATAACACTTGAATACCGTCGCTCACTTCACCGGCGTACAATTGTCCCAGCAAGCGGGCCAACGCGAAAATAATCCCGACATTCGCGACCAGTCCCAGCCATTGGAAGAGCACACAGAGGTAAATATATTTTCGCGTTTTTCCCGAGAGACGAAGCAGGCGTTTATCCATCATCATCAGACGATCTCCTTTTACATGTCAAAGTTACACGGACGGCACAAATGGTTTGCCTCTGAATTCAGTGATTTCCAATGATATCCCGTACATCTCCAGCAGAAGTTCCGGCGTAATCACTTGTTGCGGCTCTCCCTGCGTCAGCAGTTGGCCTTGCGGCGATACTGCCAGGATTTCATCACTGTAATGCAACGCTTGATTGATGTCATGCAGCACCATCAGAATCGTTATGCCCTGCTCCCGGTTGAGTACCCGGATAAAACGCAGGATTTCAATCTGATACCGCACGTCCAAGTACGTGGTTGGCTCGTCCAGGAATAAGATTTGCGGTTCCTGCGCGATCGCCATCGCCAAAAAGGCCCGCTGCCGCTGTCCTCCCGATAGTTCTCCCAGGCTCTGGCCGGCCAATGCGCTCAATCCGGTCATAACCAAGGCCTGCTCCACAGCGCTTCGGTCTTTTTCCCGCGCGAATTCCGGCGCGAAATGAACCAAGCCGCGATGAGGCGTCCGCCCGTACTCCACCAAGCGTTGCACCGTCAAATCAGGCGGAGCCGTATTGCTTTGATGCAGCGTGGCGACGCGCTGAGAAAAAGCGCGCAGCCGGATCGTGGTAATATCCTCGCCGTCCAGCAAAATCCGTCCGGCTTGTGGCCGCAGATTCTTGGTCATCAAGTTGAATAGTGTGGTTTTGCCACAACCATTGGCGCCCATCAACGTGGAGATTTTGCCTTGCGGAATCGTGAAACTCAAATCCCGCAGCACCGGATTCGCCGCATAAGCAAAAGAGAGCCCTTCCACCCGGAAAGTGGCTTTATCTTCCATAGACCTTTCCGCTCCTTCTCAGCAAAATGATGAAAAACGGGCCGCCGATGACCGACATCAGAATAGAGGCGCTCACCTCATACGGTGCGGCGATCGTTCGTCCCAGGGTATCAGCGAACAACAGGGTGAACGCGCCGAGCAAGATGGCGAACGGAATCAGCACCCGATGATTGGAGCCGACCAGCAAGCGGGCGATATGCGGTACGACCAAGCCTAAAAAAGCAACCACACCGATAACCGCTGTGGAAATCGAAGCCAGCAGAACGGCAATCAGCGAGACAACCAGACGCACGGCATTGACGTGTAAACCCAGGGAGCGCGCGGTTTTATCCTCTAACTGAAGCAGATTACATTGATCCGCCGTAAAAACAGCGGCTAACAGGCCAAACAAGACATACCCGAACAGGGTATGCACGTCATTCCAGGTTTTCAGGGAAATATTGGCGTTTACAATCGCGGCGGCGCCTGCGTAGGTACTGCCGGTCATCGCATTAAAGCCCTGGGCGAGCCCGCTGAACACCGCGCTCACCGCGACGCCCACCAGAATAATCCGCAACGGAGAAAGCCCGGATTGCCAGGAGAGGGAGTAGACCAAGCCAAAGGCCACCACACCGCCGAAAAAAGCGCAAATCGGAGTCAGAAAATACGCGGCCGGAAAATACGCGGCAATGAGCACGGCGGTAAAACTAGCCCCGCCTGATACGCCGATAATCGTCGGATCGGCCAGCGGATTTTTCATCACCGCCTGCATTAACACACCGGACACCGCCATAGCGCCGCCGCCCAGCAAGGCGACCAGAATACGCGGGAAGCGCAGATCATAGATAATCGCGACGACCTCGTCATACTCTATAAACAAGCCGCGCATCAGCCTGGCCAGACTGATATGCAGACTCCCTGTCCCCGCGGCAAACAAAAACAAAATAATTAACAGAACGCCTACGGCCACGAAAGATAGCAGTATTTTAGCTTTCATAGAGAATCGGCTCCAATTCCGCCAGCGCCTCCGGATAATTGAATTTGGCGCTCATACCAAACCTGGCGGCATTGAGATCGTACACCCGGCCTAGCTGCACCGCGCGGAAATGTTTCCAGATATCGTTCTCCGTAAATTCTTTGGCAAACATCTCCGCCACCTGCTCCGGCAGGGCGTGAGCGGTACGCAGAATGATGTCCGGGTCTTTTTGCCGCATATCTTCCGGGTTAACGCTTAAAAATTCTTCCTCCGTACCGGCGTAGACATTGATACCGCCCGCCAGATCCACCAAACTACCGGCGTAGGAGTTTTCTGTCGCCACCACATACGAACCGGGCAAACCCATCAAGATCAGCACACGCGGGCGGACAAGCCCCTCATGCCGTTGCAGATAGTCGTTGTAAAATACGCTGAATTCCCGCGTTAACGCTTCAGCTTGTGCCTGGCGGTCAAGGCGTTCGCCCAACTCTTCTATACTCTTGTACATGCCGGGGACACTTTTCAGATTCAAGAACAGATAGTTTAATCCAGCCATGTCATATTTCGGTTGCAGATCGTTGATGAGCGTGGATGGACTGAGCACATAGTCGGGATGCAGCGATTTCAATATTTCTAAATCCGGGGACATAGCCGCTCCGGTTTTTGTCGCCTGGGCATAGCGCGCCGGGGTGCCGGACAAATCACCGTCGGGAACGCCTACTAGATCTACACCCAGCTTCTCCATGATTTCTACCACGGCCGGCGAGGTAGCGGCGATGCGCAGCGCGTCACCCTGGACGGCGTTCTCCCCGTCAGGATGCTGATTGACACAACCGGTGGCGGCCAGCAACAAGAATACAGCGCATACTCCCGCCCAGAAGCGATAGCGGATCATGCCCGCACCTTCTTCCTGACAAAACGCCGATAAGCCAACCAGCCAACGGCGCCAAGCGCCGCCAAGCCGATGAGACCGCCTAAGATCCCAGGCCAGATCGCGCGCTCAGAAGTTTCCGCCGCCGCGTCGCTCAGGGCATCATTCAGCCCTTCGGCTGCCGCCAACAGCGTAGCCGCATCCGGCAGCGACGGTTCAACTGGCGCCGCTTCGTTGCCTGCCGCAAACATTGTTGCGGATTCCTCCAGCGCCGCCGCAGGATCCCCCGCATCCGACGGCTCAGGAACTTGGGAACTCGCCGT
Source organism: Peptococcaceae bacterium (assembly GCA_031289735.1). Classification (GTDB taxonomy): domain Bacteria; phylum Bacillota; class Desulfitobacteriia; order Desulfitobacteriales; family Desulfitobacteriaceae; genus JAITOS01. The sequence goes on along the minus strand of JAITOV010000133.1, from coordinate 4,309 downwards.
CGCCGGTGTTGACGCCGGTGCTAGTGACGCTGACGCGGCAGGAAGCGGCGCGTTCGCTGATTGCTGCGGCTCCACGGGACTTGGGGGTAACGTATTGGTTGATTGCGCCGGCTGAGCAGGTGTGGACGATGCTGGCGCAGGCGGATTCGCTGCGGCGGCAACCTTGATACTGGTGACAAAATCCCCGCTGCCGGCTTGCAGATCGCTAAAGTCCATATAAAAAATGACATCCCGCCCCATAGGAACGACAAAAACGGACGCCCGCACGATCGCGCTTTCCGCCGGGATGGGCAAACGGTAATCCGCCCAGTTTTGTTTCAGATTTTCCTGCATTACGGAGGAAGAGACGGAGGAATACGTACTCTCCCCACGTCTTTGTACTTGAAAGGCTATATTCTTCACACTGTCTATCAGATTCAGGCGCAATGTGACATACATTTTCCCATTTGTATCCACTTCAATTAAAGCTTTGCTGTATACCATGCTCTCGGTCATGGATTGTCCCAGCACCGGATTGTTGCCGGAGTCTTCCACCTGTCCGGATACCGGATGGGTGTAATGCGGTTTAGCGGTAGCCAGGTAAATGCCCTGATCAGCGGCCTGCGCGCCAAGAGCGGTAGAGCCAAACACGAACACAAGCAGCAACCAGCAACACATCAGCCGTTGGGGTTTTTTACGATGAACCATTGGCTCTCCTTTCGACAGCAAGCCATGCCCGTATCTACGACAGACATGGCTTACGCTATTCTGTACTCAATATTTATTTTTGCGTCAGCTTGCGCGTTCTTAACTGGATGACGCACAGCAGGAATGCCAGTCCTAAAATCAAGCTCAGGCCGATTTGGGTAACGGGAGTTGAACCATCCTGACCGGTTTTCGGCAGCCCAATCAGTTGATTCCCGTCAACTCCGGCAGCGCTGTCAGCATCGTCGTCGTCTGTAGTGTCCAGAGCAGCGCCAGAAGCGTACTCGATATCGTCGGCATTCGTGCCGTCTATGACGCTATAGGCGGACTCGTCACGATCAGCACCGTCTAGCTCAGAGCCCAAGGGGACGTCTAACTCTTCATCCAGCAGGATCTCCAGGTCAGCATCGTCCGCTTTGACAGCCAGCATATACAGGCTGAAATGATTGACCGTGATCACATAGAAATCGTCCTCTACTTCGCCGGTCACCAACGTCTTTGTCTCATCATCATTGATACGATAGCTTTCCAGCATTGCGGCGTCTATCTCGGCCGGAATGGGCAAATAGATCTCTACCTTGCCGTCCGGTTGGATGGGCTCGCCATCGAACGTGAACGAAATGTCATACAGTACGAAAGCGCGAAACCCTTCGCCCAGAGCGGACTGCGCTTTAATATAGTCCTCTTCATCCGAGGTTATGGGAACGATATGCAGTAACACCCCTTCCGGTAAAACGCCTTGCGCGGCACTCACTCGAATCCCGGTCTCGGCATCGGTCTCAGCAAAAGCGGGAGAAAGAGCCGCCGCGCTATTGTTCGTGGTATTAGCCCCGGTATTAAAACTGGCTGCGTCCGCGCTGGCCACAGAACTCCAATCTAAACGCAACGATACATCATGCGTACCATTTCCGGCGGCAAGGGATTCCATATAAGGAATAAACATGCGGAGAGCAGCCATAGAATTCTCCTTGTTTACCAGCGGGATTTTTAACAAAAGCGGATAACTGGCGCCGTCCACGCCTGTTTGATAGGCCGTCACATCCGCTGCGCGCAAGTTGCCACTGGCGTCATAATAGCCTAATTCGTCGAGATAGGCGGTTACGCTGCCCACTTGCCGTCCTTGCAGTTCCAGCGTGATGTAATACGCGCCGCTCTTTATTTCCAGTTTAGCGATGTGTACGAGCGCGTCATTCGCCATCGAAAGGCTTGCGCTACCCGCTTTAACGAACTCAGCAAAGATGGAATACACGCCGTCTGGACGCTGCGTGCTCCCTGCGGCTGGAGGGTTCTGCGTACCGCCAGTAGTGCCTCCAGTAGTACCGCCATTTGATTGATTAGAATCCTCCGGATCCTCCGGGTCCGCTGAATCCGCCGGGTCTGTCGGGTCCTCCGGGTCTGTCGGATCAGTTATTGTCTCGCTGTCCCACGCTATATCCGTGATGTTTAGTAAGATCGTACTTGTGACGACCATGACGGAATTCCACAGCGTCAGCGTGGTATTTTCCCTCAAGTCCGGGACAAATACCCGAACTGTGTAATTTCCTTCTTCGTCCGCGCTGATTACCTCAGCAGGGTAAGGCGTATCACCGGCGTAAGTTTTCACGTCGGACACATCCGTGCCGTTGATGTCTATCGTATAGAGCGTGGCGCTCTGGAACTTGATCGTAGCGTAGATGGCGCCGCCGAGATCTTCCAGAGCCGCCTCAGGATGCAGCATCGGCGCCATCATGGACAGGTTGCCGCTCCCGTCAGCGTTCAGCGCTAAGACCTTGGCTGAACCATATACTGTTTCCGCGGCCGTTGCGCTCTTCGTCATCGGGATGCCGCCCATGAGCAAGAGTACCGCTAATACGCACGCCAAAATCTGCTGCAAGCAAAAATGCTTGCGAAAAGTGTACATCATAGAAATCTCTTCTCTCCTCTTTCATTCTTTTTCCGTACTTTTTTTCTGCGAAAGTATCTTTCCCTAACGAATCATTATTGACTATGCCTGACCGTTTCGATGCTTTTAACCCGAAACATAAAATACAACACATGTGCCAGCCATACAACCGCCACGCAAATCTGTCCGGCCAGAAGGTTCTTGGACAGGACGAAGGCCATACCCATCAGGATCGTTATAGAACAGAGAATGTATATTTTTGTTTTTCTGGTCATCGCCCGTTTACTGACATAACTGTCCAGATGTTTTTGATACAGTTTCTTGGACGTAAACCAGGCGCGCATACGCGTCGAGCCTTTGGTAAAGCAGACGACGCTCAATAAAAAGAACGGTGTGCTGGGCAAAATCGGCAGCACTACGCCCACAATACCGATACCTAAGGCCATGACACCGGCAACGATAAAGACGTAGCGGATCATACCTGTCATCTGCCGGCCATTTTTTTTCATGCCTTTTCCCCCTCCGTCATTGTCACTTTCCTATTCGCGTGTTCACGCTCCCTTCTGGTAAAATTTTGATTAGTACACGCTAACTTGTTGTCTTAAAAATACTCCGCCGTATAGGTCAAATGCTGAGTTGACCTTCGCGCCGAAGTATATCGAGAGTAAAAAATTAGTTAGCGATTACTAAGACTTATTAGCATTCACTAACCAAATAGAGTGTATCACGTCGTCCAAAACCTTGTCAACTGCTTTTTTCTAAATCTATACACGCGAGCAGAATCGCGCCATAGATCTTATTTTGCCAAGGCGATCTCCTCACCCGGTTCGACAATCAGCTTATTCGGCGCGTCCCACTTATCGGCTTTTTTGCGGTTGAACAGCGCCCCTGGTTTGAGATGAATCGGAATATTATGCTTCGCGCCTATCAGCTTCGCGCACTCCACACCTTCTTTTAGCCCCATATTAAATATGCCGTCGAGCGGAAACAGCGCATAGTCCAGCCCTCGCTCCGCCAACGACGCCATCTGCTTGGTTTTCGAGGTGTCGCCGAGCGCATAGAGCGTCACGTCATCGATGGTGACGATGTACCCGACGCACTTTTTCGGGCTGTGGCCGAGGTTGTTTGCTTCGACCGCCTCGACGGAAATCCCGCCGCAGTCGAACGTATTGTGCTTGTCACCTGCGAGCGCTTCGATGTGGGTGATCACGCGGCAACCGGGATTCCGCGTCACGCGTTGAACCTGATTGTGGTCGTCGTGACCATGCGTTACCAGAATGATATCGGCTGGCAGATCGTAACCGTCACCCGCATACGGGTCGATATACATGACGCGCCCGTCATCCGCGCTGAGCCGATATGACCCATGACCTTGATAGAAGAGTTTAGGCATAACATCGTCCTCCCAATAAAATTTTTCTGCTATCCCGCCCTGTACTGTTCAAATTCATCTTTCAGCAGATTATAAAGATAGGAACCTTGCTTCTGGGCAAAAAGCCGCACAAGCCCTGTATATAACGCCTGTTTGTCGCTCTCATTCATAAAAAGTTTGTATATGCCGTTGTAATGGCCAGGACTTAATTTCTCATCTTTCACCAGCCCACGTATCGTCTTTTTGATAGCATTGTCGAGCTTTGTGGCCGCGTTAGTGGCGACGGTTTTCGCCGGATCCGGGGTATCGGAGGATGTCGGCGGCGCTATCGCGATAGCGCTTCTCCGCTCAACATGAACGCTCGCCTTGTT
>JAITOV010000082.1 GCA_031289735.1 Peptococcaceae bacterium | reverse complement strand
TTTTTTTTAAAACAAAAAACTATTGATTTCCTTAAACTTTGTGGCCCCCGGGGGGGGGGGTCCCGCGACCCCCCCCCCACCCCCCCGCCTCTGCTATAGTGAGCCGGTAAACTAGTTTGCCGAAGGCTTAGGTGGTGTGGACTCGGTGGCCGGCTGTTGGTCAGCGTGATGGCCTTGATGCTTGCCGAAACCCTTGAATTGCCCGTTATCTAATTCCTGTTCAATCTTGTTTTGGCGTTGCTCTGCATGCTGTTTCATGGCGCTGGCTTTTTCCTGGCCGATCAGACCCGCTTCCGCCTGTTTATCGATCAGTTGGATTTTTAAGGCGTGCATTTGCTGAGTGATCGTTTTGATTTCAGCAAATTTTGCCGTGTCCACAGCGCCTAAAGCGGAACCGGCAAAAAAAGTTACCAATGCCAAGGTCAGTAATCCGATAGCGAGCTTTTTCAATACGCAAACCCTCCTTCAATAGTTTCCCGACGCTCTTATTTTCTCCGGATGCTGAAAAATAATGATGGTAAATAATGATGGATTTGATAAAATAAATAAGAATTGGAGGATCAGCGATCGTGGAGAAGAGATATCACTGGACGGGATTAGCGTTAGCCGTTGGATCCTCTGTGTCATGGGGCGTCATAACACTCTATTGGAAATTGCTTGTGGCGATTCCGGCGCTGGAAATTCTGGCGCATCGGATTTTTTGGGCTTTTATTTTTGTCTTGGTTTTAATGGTCTGGCGCAAACGCAGCCATGAATTAGCGCTGATTTGGCGGGACCGGACAACCCGGCATTGGGTGGCGCTGGGCGCTTTTTTCATCAGTATCAATTGGTTTACCTATATCTGGGGTGTGACTCATGAGATGCTGGTGGAAGTCAGTTTGGGTTATTATATCAACCCGTTGCTTACAGTTCTGTGGGGCGTGATCTTTATCAACGAACGGCTGGGGCGCGCTCAGATAGCCGCCATAGTCTTAGCGGCGTCAGGCGTGCTGGTGATGGCGCTGGAATATGGGCGTATCCCTGGGCTCGCGCTGACATTAGCGATCACATTCAGCTTCTATGGTTTTGTCAAGAAGAAGACCAGTTTGGATGCGATTGCCTCATTAACGATGGAAACGCTGTTGGTCGTGCCCATTACGCTCCTGTATATCGGGTATCTGCAAGGGATGGGACAAGGTCATTTGGTTGGGGTAAACGGGTATGTGACCTTGCTGTTGATCTTTTCCGGTGTGGTGACCGCCGTACCGTTGCTGTTATTCGCCGCGGGCGCCAGGAGAGTTTCCTTGACGACGCTGGGACTGGTGCAGTATATTTCTCCGACGATGCAGTTGTTCATGGGCGTGTTGATGTTTCATGAGCCATTCAGCGTTAAACATCTGCTCAGTTTTGTCTTGATTTGGATAGCGATCCTTTTTTACACGCTGACCAGCATTCGCCAGTTGAAGCAGGTACAGTTGAACCAGCATGGAGGCGGATAAACGAATAGAGATAATTTCTTGTGTGGCGGGCAGGATTCGAGAAGAATGGGTATAAAAGTATAGAAAACAGGAAGCGAGAGCAATCTTGACAGTAAAGGGGGAACGATATATGGAGGGCGCGAACAATATACCGGCTAATTTCATAGAAAATATCATTACGGACGAGTTAAAAGAGGGTAAACTGACAACGGGTGTGCATACCCGGTTTCCGCCGGAACCCAATGGATATCTGCATATCGGTCATGCAAAATCGATTTGTCTGAATTTCGCTACGGCGAAGGGGTTTGACGGTTTATGCAATCTGCGTTTTGACGACACGAATCCCAGTAAAGAAGATACGGAGTATGTAGATTCGATCCAAGAAGATGTGCGTTGGTTAGGTTTTGATTGGGCAGACCGGCTGTTTTATGCGTCCGATTATTTTGAGCGGATCTATGAGGCGGCGGAGGAATTAATTCAGACGGGGCGCGCGTTTGTCTGTGACCTGACTCCGGCAGAAATGCGCGCATATCGCGGCACGCTCACGGAACCAGGCCGGGAAAGCCCTGATCGCAATCGTTCAGTAGCCGAAAATCTGGCTTTGTTCCGCCGGATGAGAGCCGGGGAATTCCCGGATGGTTCCAGGGTACTGCGGGCGAAGATCGATATGTCGTCAGCGAATCTGAATATGCGTGACCCTGTGCTGTATCGGATCCTGCGCGCCAGCCATCATCGTACGGCAGACCGTTGGTGTATCTATCCCATGTATGATTTTGCCCATCCTTTATCCGACGCGTTTGAAGGGATCACGCATTCGATCTGCACGCTGGAATTCGAGGATCATCGCCCGCTTTATGATTGGGTGATTGAACAGGTAACCTTACCCTGCCGGCCTCAGCAGATTGAATTTGCCCGCTTGAATTTGACGAATACGCTAATGAGCAAGCGTTATCTGCGCCAATTAGTCGAAGACGGCGTGGTGGATGGCTGGGACGATCCGCGCATGCCCACGCTATCCGGTCTGCGCCGGCGCGGCTATACGCCGGAAGCCATACGGGATTTTTGCCAGCGGATCGGTGTGGCCAAAAGCAACAGTATTGTGGATATCCAGATGCTGGAGCACTGCGTCCGCGAAGATTTGAATCGGCGCGCCGCTCGGGTGATGGCGGTTTTGCGGCCGTTGAAATTAGTCATCGATAATTATCCGGCGGATCAGACCGAATGGCTGGAAGCGGAAAATCATCCGGAATTCCCGGAGCTGGGTATGCGCAGTATGCCGTTCACGAAGGAGATCTATATTGAGCAAGAGGATTTTGCCGAGAATCCACCCAAGAAATTCTTCCGCTTGGCGCCGGGTCAGGAAGTGCGCTTAAAGAGCGCTTATATCATTCGCTGTGTGGATTATACCAAAGATGAGCTGACCGGAGAAATCTTGGCAGTGCACTGTACCTACGATCCGGAAACCCGCAGCGGCAGTGCGAACAGCGCCCGCAAGGTGAAGGGGACGCTGCATTGGGTATCCGCTGCTCAAGCCGTGCCACTTCAGGTACGTCTATATGATTATCTGATGCTGGCTGAGAGTCCTGTGCTGGAACAAGAGCCGGAGGATACGCCTACGGAAACAACGCGCCTGAACCCTGAGTCCGTGCAGCGTTTGACCGATTGTTTGGCGGAGCCTGCTCTGGCCGAAGCTCAACCGGGCAGGCACTATCAGTTTTTACGCAACGGATATTTTTGTGTAGATCCCAGTTCCCGTCCGGGACAACTGGTGATGAATAGGACGGTATCCCTGCGGGATTCTTGGGCGAAGATGGCTAAATCTTAACGAATGCGAGTGACACGGAGTATGGACAAGCAAGAGGTTATACCGGCGCCAGAACTTCAGGCGCGGGTAGATACATTCCAGGAGACATTGCGCGCTCAGAACATAGACGGAGCGCTGATCACGCAAAAGGCGGATTTGCTCTATTATGCGGGAACCGCTCAGAATGCGCACGTTTATATTCCAGCGGCAGGATCGCCGGTCTTATGCGTCTATCGTAATCTGGAGCGGGCGCGGCAGGAGAGCTGTTGGCCGGCCGTTTCGTTCATGGGTTTTTCCAAACTGACGCAATTGATTCGCGGCGCCGGTCTGCCGTTGCCCAAAGTATTGGGCTTAGAGCAGGATGTCTTGCCGGTGAATCGTTTTGCCCGTTATCGCCAGGCGTTTGCGGAAGCTACGCTGCTGGATATCTCTTATAGCATTCGGATGCAGAGAGCAGTGAAATCTCCGTGGGAATTAGCCCGGCTGACGGAAGCCGGAGCGATCTATGAGCAAGTGTGGAGATTTGCCCGAGATCATATTCAGGTGGGGATGTCAGAGATCGAGGCGGATAGTTTGCTGAAAGCTAAGGCTCGTTCCTTGGGACATAGCGGTTATGTCCGAATGCGCGCCTTTGGTGAAGAAAGTGAAGGTTGTATCATAGCCGCCGGAGCGTTCGCCGCGGCGGGAGGCAGTTTTGACGGGCCGGCGTCCGGTTATGGCCCGATGTTAGAAGTGCCCATGGGTTCTTCGCGGCATAAGATTGCCGCCGGTGAACCATTGATGATCGATATGGCGGTGTGTAACCGGGGCTATCATTTGGATCAGACGAGAATTCTTTTTATGGGAGAGCCGGCCGGCGAGATGCGTTTAGCGTATCAATGCTCTTGTGAGGCGCTGGAGCGCTTGCGCCGGGCGTTGGTTCCAGGCCGGGTGACAGGCGATATCTATGCGGAAATTCTGACCTGGGTAGAGAAAGAGACCCCGTTCGCGGATTATTTCATGGGATCTCCATCGTCTCAAGTGAGCTTTGTGGGTCACGGCGTTGGTTTGGAAATCGATGAATTGCCGACGATCAGCCGCGGCGCGAAGGAAGTCCTGGCGGTGGGGATGGTGCTTGCCCTGGAACCGAAATTCATTTTCCCTGAGACCGGGGTGATCGGGATTGAGGACTCCGTGGTTGTAGAA
>JAITOV010000106.1 GCA_031289735.1 Peptococcaceae bacterium | reverse complement strand
GGAGGCTGAGCTTGTCAATGATTCGCACTGAAAACTTAACTTTTTCCTACACAGGTTTACCGCCGTATGTGTTCGGCGGACTTGATTTTGAAATAGGTTGCGGCGAATATGTATCGGTCGTGGGTGACAACGGCTGCGGTAAGAGTACGCTGTTAAAACTGATGCTCAAATTCATCAAGCCCACGAGCGGCGCGATCATTTCCCAGGCGCAACGGATCGGCTATGTCCCGCAAAAAAACGATTCCTCTGCTTCCAGCTTCCCGATCACGGTACGTGAAGCGCTGAATTCCTATCGCAAACTATTAAAAATAAAAGACAGAGAGGTCATCAGCAGCGCACTGGCACGCGTCGGCATGACCGATTGCGCCGGCGCCCTGATGGGGACCTTATCCGGTGGACAATGCCAAAAGATCCTGATTGCCCGAGCCTTGATGGGGAACCCCGACCTGTTGATTCTGGATGAACCGTCGAGCGGCGTAGATATGAACAGTCAGACAGAGATTTACGAGTTCATTAAAAAAATCAACCAGGAAAACGGGATTACAGTCGTTTCTGTAGAACACAATCTGCATGCCGCGATGGCCAACTCTACCCTGATTTATCATTTGGTGAATGGACATGGTCATCTGTGCACACCCGAGCAGTATTCACAGGAATTCTTTGGGGTTAGGAGGTAACGCAACCGCGATGCTCAGTTATGGTTTCATGCAAAACGCCCTGCTCATCTCGATCTGTATTGCGATTCTCTGCCCGTGTATCGGCATCTTTCTGGTGCTGCGGCGCTACTCGATGATCGGCGACACATTGTCCCACGCCTCGCTGGCTGGTGTGACGCTCGGCTTAATCTCGCATCATAACCCGATCCTGAGCGCGTTTGTCTTTACCTCTATCTGTGGCGCACTGATTGAATTCCTGCGCGGTTACTTTCAAAAATACACGGATCTGATTCTCACGATCGTGCTTTCCCTGAGTGTCGGTACAGCTATTACCCTGATCAGTTCCGGCAAAATTCATACCAATGCGGACGCCTTCCTCTTTGGCAGCATTCTGACCGTCACCCGCTTTGATATGATCATGGTGTGTATCCTCAGCGTTATTTCCGCGCTGGCCCTGATTCTGCTCTATCATCAGATGATCTACATCGCCTATGACGAAGAAGCCGCTAAGGTCGCCGGTGTGCGCGTACGTTTGATTAACTACATATTCTCCATTCTGGTGGCCTCCGCCATATCCGTGTCCATCCGCATCGTTGGCGTGCTGGTGTTGAGTTCGATGATCGCTCTTCCCGTCGCCACGGCCCTGCAACTCGGCAAGGGTTTCAAAGTCACCCTGATCTTTTCTCTGGTTTTCAGCATGATGGATATCATGAGCGGGCTGTTTATTTCCTACTATCTAAATGTGGCCCCCGGTGGCTTCACGGCGCTCATCTCCGTAGGCGTATTGGTTCTCGTTCTAATCTTCAAGAAATTACTGAGGTGACTACATTGGAAAATAGCCAGAACCTCTGGCCACAGGGTGTGAAAAAGACCAAGCAGCGCGCTAGCGTACTTGCGATCCTGGAAAACGCCGAGAAGCCGTTAACCGCCTTAGACATATGCGCGCGCCGGGAAAAAGACGGCGACACTGCCGTCTGGCCGTCCACCGTCTATCGGGTATTAGAGTTATTTATTCATAAAGGCCTCGTGCTGAAGACCAATGTCAGAAATAACGACATGGCTGTTTACGAGCTGAATCGCTTGCAGCATAAACACTATGCGGTGTGTATGAACTGTCATAAGCTGATCGCGCTTGAGAACTGTCCCATGGATACCTTCATCCCCCAACTCCCTGATGGAGAATTCCAGGTGCAGGGGCATTATCTCGAAATATTCGGGATTTGCCAAGACTGCCGGCCGACGGAGAATAATCCTCAGTAAGATATAAGGTATGCGGTGTGGTTGCTACCCTCTCGCTTCCGTCAAGACAATGTCAGCCGTAACACTCTGGCCGTTTCTCATCACGCTAATACTCACAGTATTGCCGACCGCGTAACTGCTCAAGGCCGCGTTAAATCCCGCTAAGTCAGCGACCTTCGCGCCATTGACCGCCGTTATCCGGTCGCCTGCTTGCAAGGCGGGGTCGCTGGATTTGTAGATATATAAGCCTAGCTGATTCACACGATACATCCAGGCGCTCTGCGCATCTTGTATATCCACCAGGGTCAGGCCGGTGGCCACACGTCCGTGTACATAACCGCTCTCCAATAGTTCTTGAGCGACCGTTTTGACGATATTCACCGGGATAGCAAAGCCAATCCCTTCGATGCCGGTACCTGATGATTTGGCGTTGACAATACCGATCAGCTCCCCCTGCCGGTTAAAGAGTCCGCCGCCGGAATTGCCGGGATTGATGGCCGCGTCTGTCTGTAACAGGGACATGGTTTCTCCGTCTATCTTGATCTCTCGATCCAAGGCGGAGATAATACCGCCGGTCACCGAACCGCCCAAAGCGCCGAGTGGATTGCCTACGGCGATCGCTGTGTCGCCGACCATAAGCGTAGAGGAGTCTCCGATCACGACCGGCATCAGACCGGTCGCTTTGATTTTGAGCACAGCGAGATCCGTCTTAGCGTCATAGACTTGAACTTCAGCGCTGAATTCCCTCTCATCGGCCAAGCGCACCGTGATTTTTTGCGCGCCGTCAATGACATGATTATTCGTGATGATCGTACCGTCGGATGATAGGATCACCCCGCTGCCTGCGCCTTCACTGATCAACTGTCCCATTCTGCCGCTGCGCGAGACGATTTCGGTCGTGATTTCGACGACGCTCGGCTTCACGAACGCTGCCACCTCAGCAATGGAGAGTCCTGCATTATTGGCAGCGTCGCCAGAGGTTGCGGTGCGGATCAGCGGCTGCGCAAGCCGATCCACCGCGCTTTCGGCACTGGGCGCCGCTGGCGTTAATCGGGTATTCGCCGCATAACCGCCGAGAAAACCAAACATGCTGGACGCCGCGACGCAAGCAGCGAGGAGCAGAGCAGTAAAACGGTGCGGGCGACGGGGTTCGCGCTGTTGGCTTTGGCTGCCTTGGCTATGATCATACGGTAACATTTCATGTTGTTCCAGCATTTTATCATTCATCCTTTCGGGCGCTTGTTGTCGTTTCATTCTTACTGTGGTCTTATTTTCGGGTCTTACTGGGGAAGGTCTATGTGGCTCAGACCGAGACCCGAGCAATCTTACCCGGAATTATTACCGCTGCATGTCGCCTCGGGGAACTCGCCCGCCGCCATTTGGCCCGGCCGGAGGCGCCGAGGGCATAGTACCGGGCGCGCCGTCCGGCGGCGTTGCGAATCCGCCCCGGCCGCCCATACCTCCGCCCATGCGCATACCTTGCACGGTGGTTGTCGCTGTAATCGCTGTGGGCGCGAAAGCATTCAGGGCCAAACTATACAGTGTACCGTCGGTTAGACCGGGCAAGGTCAGGGCAAACGAGGTCGCTTCATATTGAGCCGTTGTTTCCCAGAGCGTTTTGCCGAAGACGTCCTGTAAGCTGACTTTTGCCCCGGCTGGGATCGCATTCGCGGAGAAGATCGTCGGCAGAATATTCGTCTGCCCATCCACATCGAACGTATCGCCGTCTCTAGGCGCGTTGATGAATACAGCCACCGTGCCGCCGGTAATATCTAAGGTACCGTTGGAGTCAATGCCGTCGCTTCCCGCATAGATCGTCAGAGTGCCGCCGCTGATCTTGAGCGCGGGAATGACGGAACGATCGTCGGACGCCGCGTTGACGCCGTCGTCTGAGGCGTGGACGACCGACGTACCGCCGCTTATTTCGATCAGCGGGGCTTCCATGCCTTCATAAGATTCCAGCACGTGAATGATCCCGCTTGTGACATACAGCGCGTCTCCGGCATGTAGTCCGTCCTTAACAGCAGTTATGTCAACCGATCCATTGCCGGTGATCGTTAAATGATCCTTGCCCTGAATACCATGCTTGATCCCTGCCGTCAGCGTATTCTCACCGCGCAGTTCGATGGTCAGGTTTTGCAGCGTATCATTCCCGTCTCCATCGTCGCCCAGGATAGCGGGACCGTCCGGGCTATTGATCGTCGCCCCATCCAGGATCAGCGTAACATTGCTGGCGGTAACCAGCACTTGGCCGTCGATGTTGCCACTGAGTGTATGCACGCCGTTTTCACTGATGGTCATCACCGGGACTGCCGCCGGGGTATCATCGTCATCCTCGGCTGCCGCGCCTCCTTTACCGGCGCTAGGACCCCATCCTTGATTCGCCTTGGCTGCCGGCGTCTGGGCCTGCGCACCGGTCGTACAGCCAGGCAAGATCAGCGCAAGCAAAAGTAACAGGGCCAGCGCTACCGCCAGGGTATGGACGGGTTTTTTCTTCTGCCATCTGAGTTTCATGCTCTCATTCCTTTCAAAATTCCGCGCCGGACGGCGCTTCCATAACGAGCGCGATATTCATGTTGCCGTTGCGACAGCGCAGATCATCGATGAATTCCTTTTCATTCGCCCCGGCCTTCATGACGACGGCATAATTGAGTTCATAAACGCTGCCCAGATCGGCTGTCTTGATGCGCTTGAGTCTTGCACTCGTGGTATATGCTTGCAGAATGCTGTCGAAAGCGTTCGGGAAATCGAGGTCTTCCGGCGCCGTGATTTTTAAGGTGACGATCGATCCTTTTTCTCTGCCGTATTTAAACAGTTCCAAGATGACCAGCGCAGCACAGAGCGCCAACCCTGAAACTACCGCGCAAACCAGATACCCCATACCGGCAGCCAGGCC
>JAITOV010000030.1 GCA_031289735.1 Peptococcaceae bacterium | reverse complement strand
CCGCCTAGTCCATGTAGACCTGCCGGAAAAAGGAGGCCGCTTGGCGATCTTGCAAATCCATGCGCACCAGAAACCGTTGGCTGACGATGTGGATCTGGGAATCATCGCCCAGGAGACGTTCGGGTTTTCCGGCGCACATTTGGAGAGTTTGACGAATGAGGCTGCTGTATTTGCCCTGCGCGAACACAGTCAGCGGATTACCCAGCAACATCTGTCCGAGGCGATAGACAAGGTCATGTTGGGTGAGAAGTTAGAGTGTAAACCATCTCAGGAGGAAATGTGGCGGGTTTCCGTACATGAGAGTGGGCACGCGCTTCTGGCGGAGACGGTCAATCCGCAGTCTGTGGCGCAGATATCAGTGCGTTCGCGCGGCAATGCTTTGGGCTATGTGCGGCACTACCCGGAGGATGATATTCATCTCTATACGCAAAAGATGCTGGAGGATCAGATTATGATCTCTCTGTCGGGCGCTGTGGCGGAAGAGTTGATCTTGGATACGCGGAGTACGGGCGCAGCCGGAGATTATCAACAAGCGTTACATCTGGTGGAGAAGATGCTGGTCTCCGGTATGTCGCCATTAGGCGTCGTGGATGTGGAGCGCTTGGATCCGGAACAGCGTTATGATGTGACGCGGCGGATTCTCAGCCGGTTGGAAGAGCGGACGAAGGAAGTGCTCAACCGTAACCAGGAACGCTTGATGCGGATTGCCCGGATGCTCGAACAAGAAGAAGTGCTCAGTGGAGAAGAACTGCGCGTGAATTTAGAAAATCTTGGGTAATGTAAATAGTGAAACGGGGTTGTTGTAAAACAGCCCCGTTTCACTATTTTAGGTATCATTTGTTCGTCCTAGTTGATCGCTGCTGTTCCGGTTTCTCCGGTACGGATCCGGATGACGTTGCTCAACGCATAGGAGAAGATTTTACCGTCGCCGGGATTGCCGGTATAGGCGGCTTCAGAGATTGATTTCATCGTTTTTTCCGCCCATTCCTCCGAGGAAACGACAATTTCAAACTTCAGCTTGGGTAAGAGGGTGATATCTACTTTGGAACCGCGCACGAGTTCGGTATAGCCCTTTTGTTTGCCGCAGCCGTAGACCTGATAGACGGTGATGCCGTTGATCTCGACTTTATTTAAGGCTTCTTTCACTGCTTCCAGTTTTTCTTCGCGAACGATCGCTTCAATCTTAATCATGCTGGTTTAGCCTCCCTTTCATTAAGATTCATCTCTGGATGTACTTTAATCCAACCCGGTGAAGGAAGGATAGGCCGCTTCGTTGTGTTGCGTCAAGTCCAAACCGACTTGTTCGTCGTTCTTCTCCACGCGCAACGGCGTGAATATCCGGGTGATGCCTGCGCAGATCAGCGTACCGATCACGACGATAACGATGGTAATGACAATACTGAGCACTTGCCGGCCGAACTGATTGAAGGAACCATAGATCAGTCCGGGGCCGCCCATACCGGCAATCGCCGGGTTAGTGAAGATGCCGGTCATGATGCCGCCATAGATGCCGCCGATGCCGTGACAGCCGAAGGCGTCCAACGCATCGTCGATCCTCAGTTTCTTCTTCAGCAGGTACATACCGCCGAAGCAGACAGGGCTGACGAAGAAGCCGATAAACATCGCCGCTTGAATCGGGACGAAACCCGCGCCCGGCGTAATGGCGACCAAACCGGCGATCGCGCCGGTGATGGCGCCGACTGCGGTAGGCTTTTTATGCACGATGATATCCAATAGCATCCAGGAAAACAGGGCTGAGCCTGAAGCGGTTGCCGTATTCATGAAGGCGAGGGTCGCTGTTGTGCTGGCGGCCAGGGCGCTGCCGACGTTGAAACCGAACCAGCCGAACCAGACGATCGCGCCGCCTAAGACGACGAAAGGAATATTATGCGTCCGAACGACCGAATGTTCCAAACCGAGCCGGCGACCGAGAACCATGCTGAGTACCAGACCGGAAACCCCGGAACTGATGTGGATGACGTCGCCGCCAGCGAAGTCGATGGCGCCGATGATGCCGTCAGGACCGATGAAACCACCGCCCCAGACCATATGCGCCATGGGATAGTAAACGATGAGAGACCAGAGCGCGACGAAGATAAATACGGCTTTAAAGCGCATGCGGCCTGCTACAGAACCGGTGATGATGACCGGGGTGATGACTGCGAACATCATTTGAAAACCGGCGAAAATATAGGTGGGAATGGTGCCGGTGACATCGTCCATACCGATGCCGATCATCATGAAATGATCCAAAGTCCCGATAATCCCGAAGTTATCTCCGCAGAAAGTGAGGGTGAAGCCGAGGGCTACCCACAACATAATGCCAATGCCCAGGTTGAACACAGAATTCATAATATTGCTTACCATATTTTTGCGCCGTTCCAAGCCGCCGTAGAAGAGGCCCAGTCCCGGTGTCATAAACATGACCAGCATTGCCGCCACCAATACAAAAGCAGTATCTCCGATATCCATAGATCCCATCTCCTTTTCGCATTTTGTCTACTCAGGTAGTTTGCTCGAGGGGTGCTATGTCCTATTTTAGCTACCTACCGCGGATAGAGTAAAAAAAATAGGAGATAGCGCTTGCATATCTCCATTGATAGCTGCCAATTTGAATTTTCTCTAGCTTAGCAGGTGGTATTTATTTTGTCAATACATCAAATTAAAAAAATACAAATAAAAATTAATGTGAAATATGCCAATTTTCGTTTAAAGAAATTTATATCAATTATAAAAAAAGCCAGCAAAATCCTTAAAATTGTTCTTGACAGAATGGGGAACGAATGGTAGTATTCGGATAAGGTTATGGTTTGAGTCCAAAGTTGGCTTCTCAGGAAATGGATAAAAGGACTATCAATGGAGATAGCATTTTCAATGCGGTCTCCATTTTTTGTTTTCTGATAAGGCTTCTGCGGTCAAATAAATCCGGCGGAAAGGATGGTTGATCTGATGTTAAAACCAAAAGAGATCTTTAAAAAAGCGATTAAGTTAGAGCCAACACCACGGATTCCGGTGACATTGCTCTCCGGGGGGGTATGGGTGTATAACCGGCACGGCATGTCTTTACAGGATTCTTTTGATCTACCGCCCGAACAATCGGCGGAAATCACGATGCAAGCAAACGAAGAGGTACGTTCCGATCTGGTCTGGGCAGCTGCCGGTTGCAATAACCTGGTGTTGCGCGCCGTGGGCGTAAAGGTGAATTTTCATCGGCCTGGCGTCGCTTCGGATGTCGCCGAACCGTTTCTGGAAAAAGCGAGTGATGTGGATAAAATCAACCTGGATGATATTCAGAATGACCCCGGGATCAACGCGATGTTGGAGAATACGAAGATCCTGAAGAAAAATATCGGAGACGATGTGATGATCGGGATCAGCCAATGGGGACCGTTAACCCTCGCCGGACTCATGATGGGTACAGAACAATTTATGAAATTGCTGATCAAAGACAAACCAGCCGTGCACTATATGATGGAAGTCACAGCGCAAATGGTTTATCGCTATTGGGATTTATTCTTGGACGCCGGAGCGGAATACATTTCCCAGGCTGAACCGTCAGCCTCGGGTGATATGATCTCCAAACGTCAATTCAGCGAATTCGCGATACCGGGCTTGACGAAAACCAATCAGCTGATCGGCGATAAACCGTTCGCTAAAATGATCCATATCTGCGGTGAGACGACGAAGTTCCTGGAGTTGATTCCGGACACGAAAGCGGACGCGATATCTCTGGATTATAAGGTGCATCTGGCTGCGGCGCGGGAGACACTGGATGGCAAGATCGCCTTTCTCGGACACATGGATCCGGTCGGTATTATGGCGATGGCGACGCCGGAGCAGGTGCGCGAAGACTGTACCCGTTGTATCCGCGATGCGCAGGGCGAGAAAGGCGGTTACCTGATGATGCCCGGCTGCGATATCCCGCCGAGTGTACCGATCGAGAACATTCAGGCGATGGTCGATGTGGCGTATCATTACTTAGACTAGTTCTATAAAACTACTTTTCTTATCTGTAAACAAGGTTTAAAATATAAAATAAGCTAAGAACAATAAGGGGGCATATACCATGTCTGAACCGAAAGAGGAACTGTATCAAAAAATGTCCGACGCGATCGTTGATATGGATGAAGATTTAGTCGTGGAACTGTCGGAACAGGCGGTGAACGAAGGAATCGATGCTTTCGAGGCCATTGATCAGGGCTTAACGAAAGGCATGGAACGTGCGGGACAATTATTCGAAGAAGAGGAATATTTCGTACCGGAACTGCTGATGTGCGCGGACGCGATGAACGTAGGGATTGATATTCTTAAACCGCATATTAAGGTTGAGGCCGGCAAAGAAAAGAAAAAAGCCGTGATCGGCGTCATCGAAGGAGATACGCACGATATCGGTAAAAATCTGGTTAAACTGATGATGGAAACCGGTGGGTTCGACTTAATTGACCTGGGGCGGGATATTCCCGCGGCTGAATTCGTCGCACGCGCCAAAACGGAAAAAGCGGAGCTGATCTGTATATCGACTCTGATGACGACGACGATGGACGCGATCGCCGACGTGATTACGATCTTGAAAGAACAGGGTATCCGTGAGCAATTTAAGGTTTTGGTCGGCGGAGGGCCGATATCCAGTTCGTTTGCCTCCAAGATCGGCGCGGACGGTTACGCGCGTAACGCGGCGGAAGCTGCCCGGCTAGCCATAGAACTGATGCGTTAGGCTAAGGATGCGGCTAGAATACGGAAAGGAAGAAAAAATATGTCAGATGTTTTCTCACCGAGAGAGCGATTAATCAGAGTCTTGAATAAAGAAAAAGTCGAGCGGCCGCCGGTGATCTGCCCGGGAGGCATGATGAATGCGGCGATCGTCGATGTGATGAAAGCCACCGGACACGAACTGCCCGCAGCGCATCACGACGACAAACTGATGTCCGAACTGGCCTATGATGTGAATGAGCTGACCGGTTTCGAGAATTTCGGCATCCCTTTTTGCATGACCGTCGAGGCTGAGGTTTTGGGTAGTGAGATTAATTACGGTACGTTGGAGTGCGAACCGAAGATCCAAAAGGAAGTATTCCCGAATGCGGCCAGCGTGGTGTTCAAAGCCCCGCGGGAATTCGACCGCAATAACCGGGTGAACGCGATTCTGAATACGATCCATACCCTGTCGGCGAAATATCCGGACACCCCGACGATTGGCAGTTTGACCGGACCGATCAGTACGGCAGCGTCGATCGTCGATCCGATGACCTTTCTCAAACAATTGCGCAAGGACAAAGAGAACTCACATAAGCTGATGGATTATGTAACGGACTGCCTGATTCATTTTGCCGGACGGATGGTGGAAAGCGGCGCGCATGTCATCTCAATCGCTGATCCGACGGCTACCGGAGAGATTCTGGGACCGAAGGCGTTTGAAGAGTACGCTGTGCGCTATCTGAATCAATTGGTCGATGCGATTCACGGGATGGGAGTTCCCGCGATCATTCATATCTGCGGTAAGATGGAGGCGGTCAAACCGTTAGTCGCCCAGTTCCATTCGAACGCCTTAAGTGTCGATGCTTTCGTCAGCCTGCGCGATATCATGAACCAGTTCCCGCAGGTGACGTCGATGGGCAATCTGAGTACGGTACTTCTGGAATTTGGCGAGCCGGAGAAAGTCAGCAATAATGCGGAAGTTCTGTTGCGCAATCAGATTAATATTTTAGCCCCGGCTTGCGGACTCAGCACTTCGACGCCGATTCAGAACATTCAGGCGTTTACCCAGACGGTGAAGGCGAGCAAACCGCTATAACCTAGACCAGGCACAAGAGAGGGTGACAATATGCCGGAGATACGATTTTTACCGGACTATATCGCAGTACAAGCAGCTACGGGAGAGACGATTCTCGAGGCGGCCAGACGAGCGCAACTGCTGATTGAATCGCCTTGCGACGGGAACGGCACTTGTGGAAAATGCAAGGTGCGCGTCTCCCAAGGACTTGCGGAGGGCGCGCTTCAGAGCAACGAAACGACGAAGATTACAGCGCAAGAAGCGGAACAAGGCTATGTATTAGCTTGTCAGACTGCCGTTACCGGAGATATCACCGTCGAGACGGTCTCTACGGAAGCTCAAAATAAGTCCTTAAAGATTCTGAGCGAAGGACAGAGTTTCGCGTATGAAATTATTAATTATATGACGAAGTCTTTTGCGGACGGACAGACGACGGTCTATGCAGGAGGAGCGCCGATCGGCACGGAAGCCGGCGATACGACTGGTCAGAACTACGGTCTAGCGATTGATATCGGTACGACGACCCTGGTCTGCGCACTCATTGACGCGCTTAGCGGCGAGGAATTAGTCTCGGTATCGGCGTTGAATCCGCAAAGTCTGCATGCCCAGGATGTATTGACCAGGATAAAATTTGCTTCGAACGAGGAAGGCTTAGCTACGATGTATGATGGGATGTGCAGTCAGCTGCGTGAGATGATCACGGATGTCTGCCGGCAAACCGGTGTGGACAGACACACGATCTATGAGGCGGTCTACAGTGGCAATACGACGATGATCACTTTAGCGACGCGGGAAGATCCGGTATCTTTGGGACGTTACCC
>JAITOV010000136.1 GCA_031289735.1 Peptococcaceae bacterium | reverse complement strand
CCGCATATTGGTTCGCGGCGCTGTTCAATTGCTCCCCCTGGTAAGTAACCGCGGCGTCTACCGGGCAAGCGATGTTAATCACGATTTTCGCGCCATTGCTGATACTTTCCGCGATATCGCCGAAGGCAAACTGAAGATTTTCCGCTTGATCCACGATATAAAAATCCTGATCGGACATAGCGATCTGCTGCATCAAGGCCAGCGCGTCATCTTTATTCGCCAGGGAATGGAAAAATCCCAGGCTGTACAAATGATAGCTGCGCTTAATCGAGAGCGCTGTATCGATGACGGCATGATAATATCCACTCGAAGCATACGCCGCTGACTGGAATGAACCGCTGTTACTTGTCTTTCCCGCGTTCGGCAGGCCATCGGCCATCACCACGATATTCTTGATATAATCCGCTTTCCCTTGCGCGTCCATCATCTCTTTGGCGGCGGCTAAACCGCCTTCCATATTCGTCATACTGCCCGCGGATAGCGAGTTGATTTTCGTGATCAGGGAAGTTACGTCATTCGTTAAATCAAACGCGGCTACGTCACTGTCATAGTAAACCAGCCCCACCCGGTTGTTATACGCGTCAGCCAGCAGTTCATGGCAAAAATTAATCGCCGACGCCTTCATTTCTCTCAAGGGATCCCCGTTCATACTCCCGGAAACATCCAGCACGAGTACTGTATCCCGGCCCTGGGAGGCGACCCGGACATTGGTGCTTTTGCTGATCGTTTGACCGCCTAAGGCCAGCGAAGCCGTGATGACCGTACTCCCTTTGGCTTTGCTGGTGATGATGCCGACAGCGCCCTCCGGGGATACGGTAGCGACCGACGCATCAGAAGACGTCCAGTGCAGGTTATAGCCGGTGGCGCCGTCAGGATCGGTATCAGGTTCGATGACCTCGGTTTCGCCGATCGTCAGGGTCATGTCCTTGGGGATTGTAAAATCTTTTAACGGCGTCGGCAAAACAATCCAGTCAAGATAAAAAACCTCGCCATTACGTACGGTTATATCCTTCACTTGGGCGTCGCTATAACCGGCGGCGCTGACATTAAGCTGATATGTCCCAGCCGGTAAAATGAGTTCAAAGCGACCCTCTTCATCTGTTTTTGCCGAACCCGCGCTTACGCCTGTTGCAGAATTTATGGCTTCGACAGCAGCATCCTGTAAGCGTTCCTGCTCAGATGTACACACCAAGGAAATCGCCACGGCATTTTGCGGAGTAGACACGTTAGCGTTAGAACTGCCCTGCTTACCTCCGGCAATGGCTAAACAGTAAAGGGCCTGCACCATTCCTTTATCTGTACCCTCTACATATTGTGACGAACTGCTTCCGGATTCGATAATAATATCTCTGACCTGTGTCCCGGTAAGCTTGGGATTAAATGACCAGAGCATCGCCGCCGCTCCGGTGACATGCGGCGCCGCCATTGAGGTGCCTTCCCATCCTCCTTCATACTCATTATTCAAAATTGTACTGGTGATATTTACACCTGGAGCTATAATATCCACACGGCTGCCGCCATTGCTGAGATCTGCTAACGAATAGGCTTTTTCCCAAGTGAAAGGAAACGTATAGTTTGTTTTTAATTCAGCCGCGCCAACAACGATAATGCGATCATGAACTTTCGCATTCGTTATCGCATTGAGAACAGAGCCCCACTGGGCAAGATTCTTATTTACTTCGCCGCCTGAAGATACTGGCTCCCAGCCATATGGATATTCATCTGACGTTCCTGTTTGCTTGAATTGCTT
The DNA here is from genome assembly GCA_031289735.1 of Peptococcaceae bacterium. Lineage (GTDB taxonomy): Bacteria > Bacillota > Desulfitobacteriia > Desulfitobacteriales > Desulfitobacteriaceae > JAITOS01. The sequence goes on along the minus strand of JAITOV010000136.1, from coordinate 2,508 downwards.
GTTCGCCGTATTACCGGCACCAGCAACAATGACGAAATCATATCCCTTATCAAGCAAACGTTCTAAAAAATCACCCAGTATTTTCGCATCTTGGTTTATATCCTCCTGTACCTCCGTATATCCTTTGCCTGCTAGAAAACCATGCAGGTATTCATAACCCAGACTAACATTGATTACTTTCACATTGCGAACAATCAATTCCGCAAAAGCTGCTTTCCAAGCGTAAGCTGTTACCCCACTGTTTTTAGACCAGATCCCGCTGCATGATACTCCATATAAATGGCCCTCTGCCCACGGGTATATGCCTGTAATACCTACATCGTTGTTAAAGCCAGCCGCAAAGGTTCCCGCGACATGAGTTCCATGTGCGTCTGTTAATTGCTCCTGTGCAGGATTGAAAAATACCTCAGTAAAATGTAAGTCTTCATGATCTGTATCAAATTCACCATCAAGAAGTCCCACATTAACGGCAGTACCCTTCATTTGATCACGAAACTTCCAAGCCCAAGGCGCTCGAATAGCTTCAACGCCCCAATTCGGACCGGCCGGTATGATATCATCCCATTGCCCTTCCCATTCAGGATCGTTTGGCTCAAAAATCGAACTATCCTCTTGCAGTTCAGAAAACAAATTCAACGTAGCCTCAGCAACGACAGGATCGTTATTCAGCGCCTCAATCAGCGCGTTAAGTTCCGCCTCCGTATAGGTCTTGCGCAGCCGCCACTGATAATCCCCTGTGACCTCAATATAGCCGACGATCTCGGCCTCATAGGTCTCGGCCAATTTTTCTATATCGCCATACTTGGCTTGCGGAGAGGCGACCACCAGGATCTCATTGTTGGCGTAGGTCAGTCCCGTTTGCGGGTTCATGACCAGGTTCTCAACCGGCGTTATCTCAAATGTGATAATGCCGGGGTTTTGTTCGTTGAACACCGGTGCGGCAGGAGTCAAAAGCCCGCATCCCGTTACGAGCGTTACCAGCATCACCGAGATCATAAGAGCGGAAATCCCTGGCCAAACACGCCGCTTGGCCATACATGCTAATTTCACAATATCATCCTTTCCCATACGCCTCACATGCCACACATCTGATTTCTACTTTTATTGCATACTCAACCCTCGCCTATAGTAATGGCGCAATAACGGGGTTCTTCCCAGACCGGTCATTGCGTTCCGCACCTTCTCTATTACGGCAGTACAAAGAAATCTAAGGTATTACTCACATTGCCATCTTCCGCAATAACTTTTATTTTTGCCGTCCCCGGTTTGAGACCCACGACCTCCACTTGATTGCCCTTGGGAATCAGCTTCGCAACACTCGGATCGGCAATAGACCAAACCACTTTTTGATTTGTCGCGTTGCGGGGAGTAAACTCACAGGTCAAAGTAACCGTCGGAACGGTTGACAAGGATATATCACCGACATAAGATATAATTACTCCAGTGACATGTATTTGCGGCTCCAGAACCCTCATTTGAGTACTGCCGGACGCGCCGCTACCATCAGCTGCCGTAGCGCTGATGGTCACGCTCCCGGTATTTTTCGCCGTAACATAGCCGGTACTGGACACAGACGCCACATTTTCATTGCTGGAACGCCACGATACAGATGTATTATCCGCATTACTGGGCGAGACCGCGGCGGTTAGTTGCGTACCGTTACCGGCCTCGATCGTTACGTTGCCGCTGATACTTACAGAATTCACCTTCGCCGGAGCTACTGGCGTCTGTTGCGGCGTAGAGGGTGGGGTTGGGGTTGGCGTTATTTGCGCGGGAGGATTTGGCGTCCCTGGATTAGGTTTCGTGGTAGAGGACGCTCTTCCCGTACTAACCACCAGATCTAACGCCGTACCTTTATCAACCAGCGTTCCTTCGGCCATGCTCTGTGCGATGATCCCATCCGCCGCAATCACATCATCTTCCCGGCGCGTCACCGCGTTTACATTGATCCCCAGCTTTTGCAACTCCGCCAAAGCCGTCTCTTCACGCATACCGACCAGATTCGGTATGCTGACTTTGCCTTGCAGCGCCGCCGCCGCTTGTGCGGCGATATAATCGGCTTCCGTCCCGTTACTTACCGTTATCGAAACCAGAGCGCCTTTGTCTACGAGCTTTCCGGACAAAGGTTCCTGCAGCATAATTTTATCCTTGGCTACTTTGTCGCTGAACTGCAAATCCTCCACTTGTAAAACTAAGCCGGCCGCTTTTAACACCTCATCCGCTTCAGCCTGAGACATGAGTACGACTCCCGGTGTATTCACCTGCTCGGATTTGAATATACTGGCGCCGACGATTTTAGGAATCAGCGGAATTACGCCGCTGCCGATCAATATCCCCAGCGCCAATACGACTACGCCCAAGACCGCTGAGGAGATTTTCAGCCACAACGGGAACTTCCCCACCTCCGCTTTCAGCTTGACCGGTTCCACCCGTTTAACCTCTTCACTCTGCAACGCCGCGATGAATTCCGCCGCCGTTTGCGTGCGTTCTTCAATGCGCACATTCATA
>JAITOV010000135.1 GCA_031289735.1 Peptococcaceae bacterium | reverse complement strand
ATTTTCGTCAGCACCCCGGCGACGGATAACGTCGTCTGGACCGTGTACTATGACGGCAGCGTCATCGCCAGCTACCGGCTCGACCTGATTGTCGAAGCGGAAGATGTAGCTGCGGTCGCGCCTGTGGTCACAGCGATCCAGGAAGGCAAGCATTTTGCCGCGGTCGAAGTGACCAACGACGTCAATGACAGCGCCAAGTTTTCAGCTGTTTACACCCTGAAAGCGTCGGAATGGAACGGCGACCTGCACACCTTCCCTCAGTTCACCATCGAAGGCGTGCTGGATCCCACGAAGCTCACCCTGACGGTCGGAGACGAGAGCGATCTGAATCAGGTCGGCTGGATCGGCATCGCGCATCTCAACGGCTATCCGGAGAATGTATACGCGGAAAGTACCGGGACGCATATTTTCTTCAGCACCCCGGCGACGGATAACGTCGTCTGGACCGTGTACTATGACGGCAACGTCATCGCCAGCTACCGGCTCGACCTGATTGTCGAAGCGGATCCAGTGGATCCGGTTGTTGACTACGGCAGCATCACCGTCGGACCCAGCAGCATCGTAACGGGATCCCAGTCCTATATCCAAGTCACCTACGGCGAAGCCCTCGCCAACGCTGACTTCGCCCTGCTCGGCCAAGACGGACAGATCATCGGCGCCAGCGTCAAAGGATCCAACGGCAAAGCCCTCATCCCCGTCGTCGCTCCGGAAGCAGCGGGCAACTATGATGTCGCCGCTCTCATCGGCGGTCAGACGGTCGTCACCGGGAGTATCCAAGTGATTGCCGCTAGCAGCGACATCTGGGAAACCTGGGTCTCCATCAGCGAAACTGGAACGATTGTCATCAACTTCAACGAAGGCATAGCCACTAAAGACAAAAAATATGACGGCATCGTCAGCGTCAACGGGAAAACGGTCACGAGCCGGTTGCAGGGAGATCGCAACTTGGTCACTGACGTCACCTGGGACAGCCTGGAAGCGGGAACGACGACGGTATTCACCATCAAAGGGATCATCTTCCCGCGCTTGTATCCGGGTTATTCCTTCACCTTTACGAAGGCGTTCACTAAATAATGTGGATTACAGAGGAGGAAAAATCTATGACTATGAAACAGAAGTATATGAAACCGACGGTAGAAGAAATCGTATTATCCATCAATGAGCGGTTAGCCAGCAACAATTGTAGTACCGAAGGAGCGCCGCCCTTGCCGCCAGGCTGGGTCATTGACGAGGGCCCTATCAGCTAAATAAGCGAGCGGAAACTTTATGATGATTAGCGGCGGCATTCCCGCCGCTATTTTCATTGTTTCCGCCCGGACAAAGTTTAAAAACGTGTTGACATTATTAACGGTACCGGTTAGAATAATTATAACGGTACCGTTAATAAATTTGGAAAGAAGGAGTTTCTGTGTCTGAAGAACTCTATGAAAAACTATCCCGCTTCCAGTGGTTACTCCATAAACATCAACTGCACTTATTCCACGAAGGAGGCCCTACGGCTGATCAGACGCGCGGTCAAGGACGTATCTTAGCGGTCTTGCGGATGAAAGACGGTTTGAGCACGAAAGAACTCTCTTACCTCTTAGGGCTTCGCGTCTCCTCTCTGAACGAAACGCTCGCTAAATTGGAAAAGAACGGTTATGTGACGCGTGAACCGTCGGAAGCGGATAAACGCATTATCCTGATCTGCTTGACGGAGAAGGGTAAGAGCGAGAATCTGCTGGAAACACCGGATCTAAGCGATATATTCGCTGTGCTCAACGCGGAAGAGCAGGCGGTCTTCGCTCAATATTTAGATCGTATCCTGGAAGTCATGGAGACCCGCTTCGGTATCTATGACGGGGATGAAGGAAATCTGGAACGGCTACGGGCGGCTTATGATAAACTGAATAGCCGGTTCGGAGGAACCATAGAAGATCTTCACCATCGGGGGTTGCACGGTTTCCGGCATTTACGTGATTTTCGCGGGCTGGGAAACCGGCGCGATGTACGCGATTATTACGGAAGGAGATGAATCGTGTGTTATTCAATCTGTTCCAGCGTAAACCGGCCCAGGAAAAAAAGTTGAACAGCAAATGCCCTTGCCCGAAACTGCGCTGCCGTCGCCACGGGGATTGTCAATCCTGCCGGAAACATCACCGCAGGGGAAGTACATTCTGCCAATACATCGACTAGCGCACGCGCTATCTGGCCCAGCCCTAGGATATTCCGTAAATAATAATGATAGAATTAGTCGAATATGATATTCTTTAGGTAAGGTAGGAGACGGATTTTATGATTAGTACAAGGGGAATAAGTATGCGAGTAGGCGTAGGTGTGGGTTACAGTGCTAAGCCGGATAGTACATACGCTGGGACAGCTGCGGTTAAATGGATGCGCACAGAGGTGACGCTATGAACGCTATTACTTTCCGCCAGGCAACCAGAGCGGACTGCGGGCTCATCCTGCGTTTCATCAAGGACCTGGCGGCATACGAGCATATGGCGGATCAGGTCGTGGCGACAGAGAAAATCCTGGAGGATTGGTTGTTCGTCCAGGAAAAAGCGGCAGCTCTCTTCGCAGCTGTAGATGGGCTGGAAGTGGGCTTCGCTTTATACTTTCCGGTATTCTCGACCTTCCTTGCTCAAGCCGGCTTCTATATCGAAGACTTATTCGTGCAGCCCGAATATCGCGGTTGCGGTATCGGCAAGGCGCTGTTCACCGAGCTGGCCCGTATCGCCGGAGAGAACGGTTATACCCGCCTAGAATGGCAGTGCCTGGACTGGAACCAAAAGAGCATTGACTTCTATCGTTCCCTGGGAGCGCAGCCGAAGAGCGGCTGGACGACGTATCGCTTACCGATCTAAGCTAGCTTGCGCCGCAAACGGCATGGTCAACTTATTTTTATGGCGGCGAAACAACGATGAAAAATAGATTCGCGAACATCTTGAGGTACTTGATTTACAGCAAAACCTTCTTGGCAGCAGCTTTCTTCTTGCTGTTAAGACATAGCGCAGGTACAGCGCAAGCCGCAGTAAACGCCGCCGAACACCAAAACACGATTGTGAACGCAGGTGAAACATCGCTTGCGGTTATGGCGGCGAGATTGTGCGATAGTATTATGGCAAGCAATGCCGTACCGAACGCGCCGCCTATTTGTTGAAAAATACGCATTGAAGTCGTTCCCTGCGCTGCGTATTTGAGGTCGAGTCCATCATATATCGCCACCATGATCGGCACGAACAACGGACTAAGTCCCGCGCCGCGAACGAGCAAAATGATGATTGGCAGGACAAGACTTGGACCATCTCCGAGAAACGCCAGCGGTACAGTCCCAATGAGTGTGAGCAAGACGCCAGCGAGAATAATCGGCTTCGAGCCGTATTGATCCGCCCATTTACCCGCGCTGCTGCGGGTGAGCAGCATTCCGATCCCTTGCGGAGCGAGTAATAAACCCGCCGTAAGCGCAGAGGTATTGTGGACTTGTTGGAAATACAGCGGTAACACAAACAACGTTCCGGTTGAAACCATTCCATAAACGAATACCAGCGCGGTTGACGCGGAGAAATTGCGTTGTTTGAACAGCCGGACATCCAGCAAGGGTGATTTTTTACTGTGCAAAACATATACGTAGTAGGCTATGAGTAGAATCGCTCCCACAGCAATGATCACCAATGCACTTGTTTGGTCATCTCCGCGTAAGCCGGAAATTCCCAAAATCAGACTGATAAACGCCAAGGCGAGAAGAATCAGCCCGGCAAAATCAAGCCGCTGCTCCTTGTCGGCCGGTTCGGTTGGCGGCAACACGCTGCGCGAAAGGAAGTACGCTACGATGCAAAGAGGAAGGTTAATGACAAAGATCCATCTCCACGGCAGGTAATGTACGATGAGTCCGCCTATGGTCGGACCCAGTATGGGGATGATGGCGGTTGGCAGTGAAATGATCGCCAGAAGCGAGCCGAGTTTCTGGCCCCCGGCATAGCGGATTAACATCGTCTGCATAAGCGGCATCATGATTCCCGCTCCCGCGCCCTGCAACACGCGGAACGCAATCAGGCTTCCCATATTCCAGGCGCAAATCGCGCCGGCTGATCCGGCAAAGAAAATGACGATAGCCAGCAGGTAAACATTCTTTCCTGAAAAGCGGTTGGCAAGCCAGCTGGAAAGCGGCACAGAGATGCCCAACGCGAGAATGTAAGCAGTCGTTAACCATTGTGCCACAGCAATATCGCTGTGAAGTGCAGCGGCGACAGTTTTAACCGCTACGTTGATGATTGTCGCGTCAAGTGCAGGAGCGCACCTTCCTAGTACCAGCACAAGCGCGATTTTGACTAGTTTCGGGTCGAGTTTAGCTTTGGCCATTCTTGTCCTCCATATTCAACGGATCAAATCAAGCAAATGCCGTAGTATTCGAGCCGTCAGCCCCCAGATCGTATATTGCCCGTACAGATAGAAATACACAGGATAATGCCCTTGGCGGAAGGAATAAGACTCGCCGCCCGGGATCAACTCAAAGTGGAAATCCTTCTCCGGCTTCAGTTCCACTCTGTCCCAGCTTAACAGGGGTTGAGCGTTCAGCAGAAAGGAGAACGGTACATAAAAGACCTCTGCGACTTCCTCCGGGGCTGGTTGTAGCAGGGCGTCCTCTTTCAGCCAACCGGCGAAGGGGTGCATGATTCTCTGGTGTGGCGTAACCAGGACGTCCAGTGGACCGAGGATTTCGATCTGCTCCTTGGCGATGCCCAGTTCTTCGACGGTTTCCCGTACAGCCGCAGCTGCCGGAGATGTGTCTTGGGAATCAATCCTGCCGCCGGGGAAGCAGATTTCTCCGGGCTGTCCGCGCAGGGTGCGCGCACGCACCTCAAAAAGTATATGTAGTTCGTTCTGCCGCATGACGAGCGGAATAAGCACAGCAGAAATATGGTATTCGTCATTCCCTAGAATTTCGGGCGTTCTATGCTGTAAGAGCTTTTTTATCGTCGCCGGATCATTTTCCGCTCCTGGATGGTTGTCGTGCAAAGCAAGGTTCCTTTCCGTTACATAGATACGCCAATAGCTTACCACGAAAATAGCGCTCAAACACATCATCCAAAAAAAAGCTGCCGCATTGTTGGGGCAGCCGCTATATAAAGAAGAAATTACTAGTGATAATGATCAGAAGGATGGAGCGGATAGATCTAGGCGTACGTATCCAATAGCTGACCGGAGGAAGGGTTCAGTGTTTGGGAAGCGCTTTCCTCGGACACCTCGATGTCAACGGATGCGTTCACTCCCGTGTTTTCATTGAGGCTGGAGGTTGAAGCAACTTCGTGCGATAAACTTTCGATCATCCGGTCAAGCGCGGCGATTTGTTTCGTCAATACCGCTTCCTGCTTGCTGGAAGCGCTCTGGCCCGTGGCGTTGGTCGTGGTTTGTGCTTGAAGCGCTAGCAGTTGTTGCTGCAAAGCGGCTCTTTGCCTCTGTAACTGTGCCGCCTCGTTATTGTTGGCAGTGGCTTGGGACGCATACACGCTGATGCCGCTAATGGCTCCGATACTCATAGGCATTTTTGCCTCCTCTCTCTGTTATTGTTATTATCGGCAGAAATCTCGTCGCTGGCCTATGTTTTTTCTAGTACATTTGGCACGAATGTGTTAGAAATAAAAAAAACGCTCAAATGGGTATAAAGATTATTTAAGAAACTAAATAAGATCTACATAAAATGGCGAAAGGACTTTCCCCACGAAAACAGAAATTGTTTTAAAGTATCAATGAGCTCGCCAAGTGGTTGTCACACTCCAGTTATCAGCAAGGACGGTGTAAAGATGAACAAAGCCTCACGCCAAAATACATTACGGTATTGCTTCGGGTTGACAGTACTTCTATTCAGTTTATTCAGTTTCGTACCTCATGTCAATGCCGCTCAGGTAATCGAACGCTTAGCCGGCGCCGACCGTTATGCCACCGCCGCCGCCATCGCTGAAAATGGTTGGCCGAATGGCGCGCAGACAGCGATTCTCGCGTACGGAGAGAATTTTCCCGATGCTTTGACTGCCGTGCCGCTGGCCAAAAAACTCAACGCTCCGATTCTTTTGACCGAAACCAAGCAATTGACTCCGGTCACACAGGCGGCGTTGCAGTCCCGCAGTGTCCGCAATGTGATTATCGTCGGCGGTACAGGCGTTGTCTCGCCGGAGGTTGAACAGCAACTGCGCAGGCTGGGCTTAACTACGACCCGCTTAGCAGGAGCCGACCGTTATGCGACGGCGGCAGCCATCGCTGTTTACATGGGCAACGAATCCGGGAAACTCATCGTTACTTCCGGCGCGAATTTCCAGGCCGCTTTAATCGTCTCTTCCTATGCCGGTCAGCAAGGGATTCCGATTCTCCTGGCTGACAACCAGAGCACAGCGGACGCCGTGAATTACCTACGCAATCAGAACATTCAAAAAACCTATCTCGTCAGTATTGCCGGTGAATTGAGCCCGGCTCTAGCTGCGCAATTCCCCAATGTTACCCAGATTCAAGGGGGTGACCCCATTGACGCCAATATTCAAGTGCTGAAAAAATTCGCTTTAAACTATACCTTCGACCGGGTATATCTGGCTACCGGGAACGTATTTGCCGACGCCCTAGCAGGCGGGTCGCCGGCCGCCAAGGACGGGGCGCCGATTGTTCTCCTGGGCGCCACGCTCGACAGCAGGCTCGCCGATTACCTCTCGGAAAAAGGGTATGATATGCATCGTTTCACCATCTTAGGCGGCGAAGGTGCGCTGCCTTCCACTTTGGTTCAGGGGTATGCGGAACAGATCAGCCATGATCAAGATCTGCGCCTGACCGCGATCAACGGCATTGCGCCAATAGCGCTGGACAGTACTGGCAGTGCGCTCACGCTCCAACAATGGACTCCGCTGCCGGATCAGCATCAAGTTGCGCCAGAGCAATCTTGGACCCTGACATTTTCCGGCGAATTGCGCCGTCAATTATCGGATTTTAGCTATGTATATCTTGTCAAGGACAACCAGTCCGTGGAGGCAACGCCGAGTTTTTCGCAAAATACGATGACCATAACCCCTGTGCAAAGTTACGAACCGAACGCGAACTATATGCTGGTTGCCGTA
>JAITOV010000103.1 GCA_031289735.1 Peptococcaceae bacterium | reverse complement strand
CTTCACGAGGACGCTGGACCTATGAGGTATGCTCTTGATTCCAACATTGTTTCGTACATGCTGAAAGGCGATAAACAGTTGCTCGCTAAACTTGTGGAAGCAGAATGGCAGGGTAATATTTTGCGTATCCCGTCAGTCGTGTATTACGAAGTGGGGCGCGGGCTTGCCGCTGTAAACGCTATGGCTAAACAGGCGGATTTTTACAGGTATTGTTCACGTATGGGCATTGTGGATATAGACCGCCCGGCGTTTGATGTGGCTATTCGCCTATACGCGGGACTTCGGGCGGCGGGAACGCCTGTTGAGGATGCGGACATTATGATTGCGGCGACGTGCATACGCCACGGGTTGACACTGATAACCAACAATGTCAAACATTTCGAGCGTGTTAGCGAGCTATCGTTTGAGAACTGGGTAGGATAGGGAAAGAAAGTTGATTGCGTCAATGGCTAAATCATCATCATTCTCTAAGGGTAATACGAATGTATTCCAGTTGAATGCACCTCTGGCAATGACGAAAAATGATGGCACGGAATGTACCATGCAAAATTTGTCCGATGCAATACGTAATATTACGTGATATAATGCATTTGAAAAAAGTAACCCCCGTCTTTGGGGACAAAATATAAAGCGAGGTGTCAAGGATGAAATACGTTTACCCGGCGATTCTCTATCCGGATGGTGGCAGAATCGGCGTTACGGTACCCGACTTGCCCGGTTGCCACACCTATGGCGACGATAAAGCCGGCGCGCTGTTGATGGCGAAAGAGGCTGTGGAGATGTGGCTCTGGCAGGCCGAGAATACCGCCGCGCCGATACCGTCCGCATCGGAAACCCAGGCGCTCGAGCAGGGAGAAATGCTACTCACCTTGGTCGCCGCCGACACGGACGCATACCGGCAAGCCAACGACACAAGGTCCGTAAAGAAAACGCTGTCTATTCCATCGTGGCTGAACCACCAGGCCGAAAAAGCCAACGCTCCGTTCTCACAGATTCTCCAACAGGGATTGAAAAGTTATCTGCATGTTTCCGAATGATTGACGGCGGTTTGTACATCATGAACGACTTGTGATATCATGATCTCTACGGGCGAAACCATGACGGCAACGGGGTGTTAGAATATGTGTTTGGCAATACCGGCCAAAGTGATAGCAGTCAACGGATGGCTAGCTACCGTGGACATGATGGGCAACCAACGTGAAATTGGGATTCATCTGAATCCGGACGTGCAAATCGGGGAGTATGTATTGGTACACGCCGGGTTTGCGATCGAAGTCATTGACGCGGCAGTAGCCCGTGAAACTGAGGAGCTTTTGTTAGAGGAAGCACAAGCCGCAAAGGGTAGATACGATGCGTACGATGGATAGGCAAGATAAAGCTCGGGCAGCGAAGTATTTAGCGGAAATTAGACGCTTAGCGGATCAGCCGCTGAAGATTATGGAAGTCTGCGGGACGCACACGGTGGCGATTGCCAAAAACGCCCTGCGCGATGTATTGCCGCCGCAGATCCGCTTGATCTCGGGGCCAGGTTGTCCGGTATGCGTAACGGATCAGAGTGATATTGACCGTTTTTTATTTTTAGCGGCTCAACCGGATATCATCACAGCGACCTTTGGCGATATGATCCGGGTGCCGGGGACAAGCAAAAGTCTGCAAGCGCTGCGCAGTGAAGGAGCGGATATCCGGGTCGTGTATTCGACTTTGGACGCGTTGGCGTTGGCCCGGAAAAATCCGGCTAAAGAGGTCGTCTTTTTGGGCGTCGGTTTTGAGACGACCGCGCCGACCGTGGCGGTCAGCCTGCAAATAGCGCGTCAGGAGAATTTAAAGAATTTTAGTGTACTGGTTTTTCATAAATTAGTGCCGCCTGCTCTGCGTGCCTTGGCTGAGGACCCGCTGCTTGAGGTGGACGCTTTTTTGGATCCGGGTCACGCCTGCGCGATTATCGGGATTCACCCGTTGGAATTTATGGCGCGGCAATATGGCAAACCGGGTGTCGTCACCGGGTTTGAAGCATTGGATATTCTGGAAGCGATTCTGATGATTCTCAGGCAGAGAGTCCAAGGCCGGACGGAGATTGAGATCCAGTATAAGAAGGTCGTCAAGGCGGAGGGCAACGTGCAGGCGCAGGCCTTGATCACTGAGGTGTTCGCGCCTGCGGATGCTTTCTGGCGCGGTTTAGGGTGTATTCCGCAGAGCGGGTTAGCGATACGTCCGGCGTATCGCTCTTGGGATGCGGCGGTCAAGTTCAATCTGCCGCTCTTTCAGTCGGTCGCGCCGCAGCACTGTCGTTGCGGGGATATCCTCAAGGGACGGATCCGGCCTGGAGCATGCTCTTTGTTTGGCAGTGAGTGTACGCCTCTGCAGCCGATAGGACCCTGCATGGTCTCTTCAGAGGGTACGTGCGCCGCGTATTATCGCTACAATATTCAATAACGTATCCGGATAACGAAGCAAGCGAGGTGCGGTGGATGGAATATATCACGCTGGCGCATGGCAGCGGTGGGAGACTGAGTCGGCACTTAATAGAATCATTGATTGCTAAACACTTGGGGAACCCTTATTTAGATCAAATGAATGACGCGGCGATTCTGCCGTCTCAGCATAAGATTGCGCTGACGACAGATTCTTTTGTGATTTCGCCGCTCTTCTTTCGCGGCGGGGACATCGGAAAACTGGCTGTGTGCGGAACGGTCAACGATCTGACTGTCAGCGGGGCGATCCCTGAGTATTTAACCTTGGCCCTCATTCTGGAGGAAGGGTTGGCGATCGCCGATTTGGAGCGGATTATCGTCAGTATCGCGGCGACAGCGCGTCAGGCGCGGGTGCGGATTGTCTGCGGAGATACGAAGGTGGTGGAACGCGGCAACGCGGATAAAATCTATATTAATACGGCGGGGATTGGTTTTCTGCGGACGGATGTCCCGGTCAGCCCGGCGCAGGTGAAGCCGGGGGATGTGATCCTGATCAACGGAACCATTGGCGATCATGGCATTGCGGTATTAGCGGACCGGGAAGGTTTGGAATTTGAGACGCCGGTGTGCAGCGACTGCGCGCCGTTAAATATCCTCGTTGACCAATTCTTCGGTCCGGGGGTCAAATGTATGCGTGACCCTACACGCGGCGGGGTCGGAACGATCTTGAATGAGATCGCCCGGCAAGCCGATGTAGGGATGATACTGTACGAAGAGTCGCTGCCGGTACACCCGGCTGTGGTTGGGGCTTGCGATATGTTGGGCTTGGAACTTCTGCATTTGGCAAATGAAGGGAAAGTCTTGGTGATCGCTTCCCCCGAGTCGGCGGATGAGATCTTAGCGCGGATGCGCGGTCACGAGCTGGGGCGCCAAGCTGCGAAAATCGGCGTTGTCCGGGCGGAGGATGCTGGGCGTGTCGTCATGCAGACCGCGCTGAGCGCCAAACGCATCGTCGGTATGCTGGAGGGCGAGCATCTGCCGCGGATCTGCTGATTCACTAGAACGAAGGAAAGGGAAAACCGATGCTTGCTGAACGAATCCAATCACGCATGGTGCGTCTGCTCAGTACCCGTTATCTGAAACTAGCGCCGACGCGGCAGACTCAACTTCCCGGGCCGCTGCCGCAGCGCAAGTATATGTTGTATATGCACGTACCGTTCTGCGAGCGGTTGTGTCCGTATTGTTCGTTTAATCGCTTTCCGTTGGAGGAACAACGAGCCCGGAAGTACTTTAGCAGTATGCGTGAAGAGATGCGTATGCTGAAGGAGCTGGGCTATGATTTCACCTCGTTGTACGTCGGCGGCGGGACGCCGACGATTCTCATGGACGAGCTGACCCGCAGCTTGGATCTGGCGCGCGAGCTCTTTCATATACGGGAAGTCTCTTGCGAGACGAACCCGAATCACTTAATTCCGGAGATCCTGGATCAACTGTCAGAACGCGTACAGCGCCTGAGCGTCGGAGTACAGAGCTTTGATGACGGCCTGCTGAAACAGATGGATCGTTATGATAAATACGGCTCAGCCGCAGAGATGCGTCAGCGGGTTGAACTGGCTGCCAGGCGGATGGATAATCTGAATGTCGATATGATTTTCAATTTCCCCAGTCAGAGCGAGCAAATGCTGCGCTACGATCTCGCTTGTATTCTGGATAGCGGGGTGCGGCAAACAACGTTTTACCCTTTAATGGCTTCGCCGGCTGTCGAGCGGTCACTGGCCGCGACGGCCGGGCAGGTCGATTACAGCCGGGAGGCCCGCTACTATCAGATCATCAGCGAGACGTTGACCGGCGGGGCGCAGCCTGTCTTCCGGCGCGGCAGCGCCTGGACGTTTCAGGCGATCGAGAACGGGATGATCGACGAGTATATTGTGGACTATGAGGAATACCCGGCGATCGGGTCCGGCGGTCTCTCCTTCTTGGATGGCAGCCTCTATGTGAATACCTTTAGTCTGCGAGAATACAGCGAGAAAATTGCTGCCGGACAGATGAGCCTGATGGGTCGGACCCTCTTCTCCCAAAAGGATCGTATGCGCTACCGTTTCATGATGGAGCTGTTCGGCCTGCGTTTGGACAAAAAGAAATGGCGCCGCGATTTTGGCTGCGGTGTAGCAGCCGGGGCGCCGGAAGAGTATGCTTTTTTTAAACTGGCAGGCGCGATCGCGACGGATACGGATGACGAGCTCACCTTGACCCCGAAGGGTTGCTATCTCATGGTCGCGCTCATGCGCCAGTTTTTTATTGGGGTGAACGATATTCGCGATCAGGCGAGGAACGTTTTGCCGGAGGATGAAAGGAAACTCATCTTTGGGTAACGCGCTGCTAAATTAAATCACTTGCTCTTGTTCATCTTCCGCCAGCAGTGTCAGCGTCAGCGGCTCTTTAGCCAAATAGGTCAGCAGCGCCTGTTTTAGATTCAGCACATCGCCCATCTCGTATAAACCGGTCTTGCCCTGGATGAAGCGCACCGCCTGCAACGCGCCTTGGGCGAAAGCTGTGCGGGAGAAAGATTCATGGGTGATTTCGATTTTATCGAACTCACCGGCTAAGACGACTTTGTGACTGCCAATGATCCCACCCGCTCGGAGCGCGTGGATAGGAACCTGCTGATCCGGATCGCGGCGGCTTTGTACGATTTCCTTGGCAATCAATAAGGCGGTCCCGGAGGGGGAGTCCTTTTTCTGGCTAAAATGAGATTCGACAATCGTGCAGTCATAATCCTGCAAAATACCGGCGGCTAAATGGGTCAATAGCATCAAAAGATTGACGCCAAGAGTGATATTCGGCGCCATGATTACGCCCATTTTATAGTGAGCGGCCATGGCGTTCAATTTCCAGCGTTGTCTATTGTCGAAACCGGTGGTGCCAATGACGACCGGGATATGCAGTTTACCTAAAATCGGTATATTCTCTAATGTTGCTTGAGCTTGACTGAAATCAATAGCGACATCCGGTTGGAAGCGCAGAAGATGATGTTCCAGCAATGTGTTTTCTATAACCTGGATGCCGGTCTCCTTCGTTTGCAGCAATTCGCCCAGATCCTTGCCGGCATTGCCGCTTGCGGCGCTGCAGACAGCCATCACCAATTGCAGATCATCTTGAGCCATGATAACTTTGGCGATCTCTTTTCCGGTACGGCCAAGACCGATCAGGCAAACCCTAAGAACGTTATTGCTAAGCATGACGACACCTCCTTATCAGGTGAGGAACTTATGTTACGACTTTATTGTATTATGGAAGTTGTCATATGTCAATCAAAGAAATGCAGGGATTTTGTCAAGAAATGTTCAACAAAATTTAAGAATATTCAATGTGTGTTTTCCCCATTTTAACAAGTTTTTACTTGACTAAGATGGACGGGGTATATTATAATTTGCTCAGAGTATTATGAACTAAAGGGGAGTAGCTACTTCAGCAAAGTCGTCAGTACGGGTATCGTGAGAACCCCGGCTTTGTTGGCAATGTTACATTGCAAGCAAGACCTTTACCGTTTACCGGGTAAAGGTCTTTATGTTTCAAGAAAGGAAAGGATCGCGAGTGGAGATTCTCACGCTGGATTTTTTATCAAAAGTGTTAGCGATTGTGCTGATTGATTTAGTGTTGGGCGGGGACAACGCGATCGTGATCGGGATGGCAGCGCGAAATCTACCGCGTGACCTGCAAAAGAAGGCTGTGATCTGCGGCACGATTGGCGCAGTCGTTGTGAGAATCAGCGCAACCTTTGTAGTCCTGGAACTATTAGCTCTTCCGGGTGTGCAATTGGTAGGCGGGCTCTTACTGCTCTGGATCGCTTACAAACTGCTGCTGGATGATAATAAAGAACACAAAACCAACAACGCGCATACCGGTTTTTTGGCGGCGATCGGAACAATTATGGTGGCGGATATTTCGATGGGGATGGACAATATTGTGGCGGTTGCCGGAGCGGCTCACAGTGATTTTTCGATCGTGGTTTTCGGACTGCTGATCAGTCTGCCAATTATTGTTTGGGGCAGCACGCTCATTATTCGTTTGATTGACAGATTTCCAGTGATTGTATTCTTGGGAGCGGCGCTGATCGCCTATACCGGCGGATCCATGATGATGAAAGACATTCTTACGTTCTGGATCAAGGGAGCATACGCGATGTGGCAAATTCCTGTAGCGGTGGGCTTGATGGCCTTGGTGTTGATCATCGGCAAAATCAGAAGATCTTCGCTGCGGGAGTAATAAAAATCAACCTGTGAGAATAGGCCATGTAACTGTTGGGTATAAAATAGAGATTGATAGAGAAGTAAAGGAGATGTAATCATATGTCAGGATTGGGAAATCAATTAAAAACAGCTGTACTGATGGCTTTGCTGACGGTCATCGTGATCTTGATTGGCAGAGCGCTGGGCGGATCAAGCGGGATGATGATGGCATTTATTCTGGCGCTCATCATGAATTTCGGTAGTTATTGGTTTAGCGATAAGATTGCTTTGCGTATGACCCAGTCGATTCCTTTGACGCGGGAGCAATCTCCGCAGCTGTTCGATCTGGTGGATAGATTAGCGCAGAATGCCGATATCCCGCTGCCGAGAATATACCTGACCAAATCTCCTCAACCGAATGCGTTTGCCACCGGCAGGAATCCTGCCCATGCGGTGATTGCGGTTACGGAGGGATTGCTCAGCATGATGAACAGGGAAGAACTGGAAGGCGTCATCGCGCATGAGATGGCGCATATCCAAAACCGCGACATCTTGATCGGCACACTGGCAGCGGTTATGGCGGGCGTTATTACGACATTAGCGCATTGGGCTCAGTGGGCGTTGATGTTCGGCGGATTCGGCGATCGTGACAACGATGGAGGGTTGGCCGCGCTGCCGTTGATTATCCTGGGTCCCTTAGCGGCGATGATTATCCAAATGGCGATGTCACGCGCCCGCGAATTCCAGGCGGACGCCAGCGGGGCACAGATTGCCGGCAATGCGCAGGGATTGGCGCAAGCTTTGCTCAAATTAGAGCGGGCGGCTCAGGCGATTCCCATGCAGGTCAGTCCATCGGCCAGCCATCTGTTCATTGTGAATCCGTTGCGCAAAAAGAGCTTGATGACATTATTTAGTACACATCCGCCCATTGAAGAAAGAGTAGGGCGTTTGAATGCAATGGTTATCCGCTAAGAGAAGTGAGAATGCGGCCATGGGGACAGGAACATCTTGAGGTTTTAGCGCATATGTATAAAGAATCAACGCATATGCAGGTTTTTGCCAATAATGACGATATATATCAAAAAAGGAGGTGATGTAGGATGACACGTGAAGAAGAACAGAAGATGATTGAAGCGATTTTAATATCGATAGGTTTGGAAGCGCTCGATCTGCCTGGTCCACCGGAAATACTAGCACAAGACGTCGCGGTATCCGGCCGGTAAAACTGAAGGATTCTACATTGAATTTCCAGGTTTAGATGTGAGCCTGGAAACTGTATTTTTATAGAGAATGATGCTGTAAGGTATATAGAGGATGTGCAAGGCTGTCAGAAGGATTTTAGGTCTTCCGGCAGCCTTGCGGCATTCTTGATCTGGTTTGGCGGTGTGTGTGGGCGCGGGATTCACGGTGCGCCGAATTCTGTATAAACGGAGATTTCGCCAGGTTTGGCAGCGAGTTGGCCGATCTGTGGGAGGAGCGTTTGGAAGTGTGTGGTGTTTATGTGCCGGTCTAGCGCTTCTTGACTAGCCCATTCCTCGATAAATGTATACTCGGATGGATCCTGGGTATTCAGGAAAAGGCGGTATGCGATACAACCGTTTTCTTGGCGGGTCGCGCTGATGAGTTCCTGGAATAACGATTTCGCTGTGCTGACATGCTCAGGCAAGATGAAATTTTTGGCAATGACTTTGACCATGGGTTTCCCTCCTTCCTTCCTCTTCAGTATAGGGTATGCCAGCCAAGGGGGCAAGTCATACGTCGTCTTCTATCACCAGCATAGGGATGATTGACATAAATCCTGATAGGCAATAGTATGTAGATATCATAAGATCATACCAAAAAGGGAGTGCGGTCCATGAGACATATCGAAGCCTTTTCTCGATATAATATTGCTAATGAGTGGTTGTTGGCGTATCCGTGCATTCTGGAGTTTGCCAGAATCAGAACGTACAAGAAGAAGGAAATTATCTATCGGGAAGGATCCGAATGTGACTCTGTCTACGTTTTGCTGAAGGGCGTGCTGATTGGTTACCGGACGCATCCTAACGGTCAGCAACGGTTGTTCCGCTTTGTTAAACCGCATGAGGTTTACGGTAAACTCACTGGAGACAATCATGTCCTGACGATTGAGGCCATAGAACCGGCGGTCAATATAGAGATCTCGCGCTTTCATTTAGAACAACTGATCATGCAGCATCCGGATATTCTGGTATATTTGTATCAGCAGTTGAGTAATCATTACCGGGAATCGGTGATCCTGTTTGAAGACAGTTTCCTATCGGCGGAAGCGCGCGTCGTGAAGAGCCTGATCAATATCGCCCAGAAGTTTGGTTACGCGAACAGCGAAGGGGTGGTGCTGAGAGTCGATATGACCCAGGAGAACTTGGCTCGCTATTCTCAAACCACAAGGGTTACGGTAGCCAGGGTGCAACAGAATTTAAATATGCGAGGTATTCTGCGGACCAAACCAAAACCCTGGACGATTCTACGCATGGACGCTCTGATCGGTTTGTATGAAGAACTAAGCGCCGAAATATCTGAATTAGGAGCAAAAAACACGCGCATCGATTGAGAATCGCTGTTTATGCTATAAAAAAATACAAATGCCGCAGTCTTTCCGGTTAGGAAGGATTGGGGCATTTATTGTGTATGTTTATCACGGACAAAGCGTATCCTATGCTGCTGACTGAAGTCCCACCCTTAGATTTGACTGCGTAAAATAAATCGGTCTGGCTAAAAATAATAAGTAAGGATGCGCGAGCTGTCTATAGGGCATCTCGTTTTTCGCCGTGTCCCAAATATCGTCCATTCTGAGCGTTTTGTATCCATGTGCGGTAACATCACGTAACCCGGCAATATCTTTCCACGGAATATGATTGTGCTTTGAGCGAGTCTCAAAAGAAAGAAGTTTAGTCAATTCACCTACATTGATTAGCGACATGGCGACGGCCCGTTTTGTTCGTTCGTCACGCAGGAACGATTCAAGTGCAAATCCAGTAATTAATTCGGCAATCACCGCGCATTCTTCGCCTATATTTATCAGTACAGATCTGTCACGTTCGTTCATAAACCACAACCTCTTTGTTAACCTTGATATAGGAATTGTCCGGAATAGGGGCATGAACCAAATCCACATGCAGGCCAAGCTGTATCTCCAGACGCTGTTTCAGCCCGGAGAGCTTGATCAGCGATATGGTTGGCGTGTTGAACTCTACCAAATATATCAAGGTCGCTGCTCGCGGTCTGGGTACTGTCAGCATAGGAACCAAAATAAGAGACTTTTGTCAAAATACCAATTCTATTATACCAGATTTCACGCTGGTCGCGCGAAATCTGGGCGTCCACGAAATGGAAGTTTCAAGTACAGTCCTTGTCGCTGCACTTGAGATGGCAGAAAATTTGATATTTGTGTCAGGGGATACATATTTTATCGGGCGGTTATTTTATAATGCAATCAATCACTGACGATTGAGCGTCCAGAGAGCGCTCACGTGGTAACCGGCCGAAGCAGTGAGGAGAAGAGTCTCCCGCGAAGCGCAAGGGTAGTGTGGGAGAAATCATGTGAAAGGAGGAGCAAGTACTAGCCAATAATTCCATAGAGTAATTTGGAGGAGGTACAGAACGATTGAACGTCAAATCATTAAAATGGACTGCTAACATATTACTATTAGCCGGTTTTCTATTTCCCTTAATCGCCGGCAATTTTACTGGGATGCAACTAACGTCGAATATCCCGATCCTGATCCTGCACATCGCTTTTTGGATGGCCAGTGTGGTTGTAGCGTATCGCGCCTATGTCAAGGATAAACAGCCGCCGGCAGCGATGCCGGTATGGGTGCGCTGTTGCAATTATGTCAATTCCGATTCTTCGAAAATCCTGCTATTTTGTATATTATTTGGGTATGCGTATTTTCCGACCCTGGGCGGACCGGGCAGTCCGTTGCCCTCAATGATGACCACGTTCCTGGCCATCTCTTTGTTTGTCATGGGCTTAAATATTAAACTGGGCGATTGGAAAAACCTGACGAAAGCGCCGAAGGCGATCTGTGTGGCGGTTCTCCTGCGCTGGCTGGTGATGCCTTTCGTAGCGTTCATCGTCGGTAAGATCGTCTTTGGAGTCATCGGATCCCGGTATGGCTTAGATCCGGTGACGGTGAATACCTTGATTGTGGCGTTAATCCTCTTAGGTACGACCCCGACAGGTACGGCCTCTAACACGCTGACCTTGATTGCCCGCGGGGATTTGGCGTTGTCCGTCTCAGTGACGACAGTCAACAGTCTGATTTCTCCGATCGTGCAGCCGGCCTTGTTGCTCTGGCTGGCCGGTAGTATGGTTTCGCTCAGCACTTCGGCCATCATGATAGATCTAGTGAAGAGCGTTTTGCTGCCGGTGCTCATAGGTAGTATTATCGGGATTCTGATTCCCAAACCGATTGAAAAGATCAAACCGATTCTGGCGCCGATCGCGATCATCTCGCTGGGCGGCATCATGCTGACCTCGATGGCCAGAGGTACGCCGACCTTGCTCAAACAGCTGATCGTGCTGCCGTTCATCTTTGTTGCCGGCTTAATCCATGGCAGCACCGGTTTCTTTCTGGGTTATCAAGTACCGAAACTGTTCAAATTAACGGATGCACAGCGTCGTGCGATCTGCTTTGAAGTAGCGATAGAAAACGCCGGGCTGACGCAAACACTGGCGAACACTCACTTTAAGGATACGCCGCTAACCTTGATTCCAGCGTTGCTCTACGGAAAACTACAGAACTTCATTGGGGCGACGTTTGTCTTGCCGCTCTTCCAAAAGAAAGACGATCTGCTAGAAAAAGAGGAAAAGGCGAGACAAGTTGCGGAAAAAAAATAAAATAGGTCAAGAAAGAAAGGAGAATGCCTGATGATCATTGATTTTCACATTCATCACACGCCTTATGAATTAGCGAAGGACAAAATCTCTCCCGAAGAGACGATCCGAACCGTATTTAAGGATGGCGCTCCGGCTTACACCTTCCATCACAACCTATATGATTTGGAATACCAGATTGAGTGTATGGATAAAGCCGGCATTGACGCGGCGGTGATCTCATCCGGCGCCGGTTTGGGCGCTGATCTCGAGCAGTGCAAGTTTGTCAATGATAAACTGCGCGAAGCCGAAATCAAATATCCCGGCAGAATCATCGGTCTGACCCATGTCCCGCAGTTGGGCGGCAAAGATGCTCTGGCTGAGTTGACAAGAGGAGCGAAAGAACTGGGTTTCAAAGGTGTAGCGATGCCGTCCATCGTCGGCGATACGGAACTGGATTCGCAAGACTTATATCCGTTCTATGAAAAAGTCAGCGAGCTGGGACAATTTATCTTCGTGCATCCGGCGTTGAGCCAGGATCGTTATCTGGATTTTGACTTAGGACGCAGCGCGGGCCGAGAGTTCCAAATGTGTACGACGACGATTCGCTTGATTAATGGCGGCGTACTGGATGATTTCCCGGATCTGCAATTCATTATCTCCCACCTGGGCGGCGGGATCGCGGCGATTCTGGGACGCGTCGAGCCCTACAATGACAAAGAATTCTGGGGAACGGCCGATCATCCGCGTCATGGTAAATTACCCCAAAAACCCTTCCGTTATTATTTGGAAAACCGTCTTTTATTTGACACGGGCGGCTTCTTCGGTAATCCCAACGCGGTTAAGTGCGCTTTGGTAGAATTGAAACCGGAAAGATTGGTCTTCGGTACGGATTACCCACAGGAAATTCGTGATGAAAAACTGATCATCAATCTTAGAGACGGCATCAAAGATCTGCCGCTCAAACCAGAGCAGATCGCAGGCATTTTGGGAAATAACGGAAGACATCTGATCGGGCTTTAATCTTCTCAAGATTTTGTCCTGACTATACAGCAGAAAGGTTCTTGCGAGCATCAGCTCGGGAGAACCTTTCTGCTTTTTACTCTAGGGTGGGATGATTGAGGCCCGGAGGATGGAATGTTATAATGAGCATGGCGGCAATGGGCGATGAAAGGATGTTATAGATGGCGCAGTTTATTACGGCGCAAGAAGCGGCGGATTTAATTAACGATCAAGCGACGCTAGGAGCTTCAGGTATGGGGCAGACGCAATGGGCAGAGGAACTCTGTTGGGCTTTAGGAAAACGCTATGAAGAAACCGGGCGACCCAAGAACATTACCTTCACCCACGGAGGGATGTTGGGTGATTTTAATGGACGAAGCATTACCTATCTGGGCAAAGAAGGCTTAGTCAAGCGCTGGATGGGCGCTTTATTAGGCGTGGCATTTGATCTGTTGAAATTGCTGCAAGAGAATAAATTGGAAGCATACTGCTTGCCGCTGGGCGTAATCAATCAATTATGGTGTGAGATAGCGGCTAAACGGCCGGGTGTGATTACCAAGGTGGGTTTGGGTACGTTTGTCGATCCGCGCATTGAAGGCGGTAAAATGAATGATGTGACCACCGAGGATATTGTCAAATTGATTGAATTGGAAGGGGAAGAATATTTATTCTATAAGAGTTATCCGCTAGATTTTGCCTTCATCAGAGGAACGACTGCGGATGAAGACGGGAATATCAGCATGTCGAAAGAAAGTATGAAGCTCGATGGATTGCATCTAGCGCAAGCAACCAGAAATTCAGGCGGCAAAGTCATCGTCCAAGTAGAATGGGTGGCTAAATCAGGAACCCTGCATCCTAAACAGGTAGAAATACCGGGTATACTCGTTGATTATGTGGTTGTGGCGACCAGACAGGAAGCGTGCTGGCAAACAGACGGCGTATATTTTAACCCGGCTTTTAATGGCGACATCAAGATACCGGTCAAGCGGATTCCCGAATTGCCTTTGACGGAAAGAAAGGTGATTACCCGGCGAGCCGCCATGGAGCTTAAACCCGGCGTCATTATTAATTTAGGGACGGGCATGCCGATGGATATTCCCAATATCGCTAATGAGGAAAATGTCAGTGAGATTCTCAAAATGACGACGGAGTCTGGTTCCTGTGGCGGATTGCCGATGCCCTTACCCTTCTTTGGCAGTGTGTATAACGCCGAAGCGCTGATTGAAAGTAAAGCGCAATTTGATTTTTACGATGGCGGGGGAATCGATATCGGCTTTTTGGGTCTGGCGCAGACGGATGAGGAAGGGAATATCAATGTTAACAAATTTGGCAACCGGGTGATGGGTATCGGCGGGTTTATTAATATTTCCCAGAACGCCAAAAAAGTTGTTTACTGCGGTACGTTCACCCATGGCGCGGAGCTAAAAATTGAAGACGGCAAGGTGATCATCGTCAAAGAAGGCAAACATAAAAAATTCTTGAAAAAGGTTGAACAGATTTGTTACAGTGGAAAATATGCGCAGCAGGTTAAACAACAGGTATTGTTTATCACCGAACGCGGCGTCTTAACTTTAGCGGAAGGACAGATGACCTTGAGCGAAATCGCGCCGGGGATAGATTTGGAGAAGGACCTTCTGTCGATGATGG
>JAITOV010000048.1 GCA_031289735.1 Peptococcaceae bacterium | reverse complement strand
TCCCCTTCGCCGGTGAACGCGACTATGTGACCGACGTACTGACGGGAATCATCGTTGCCAGCGTCCTGCTCCTGCTCGTGATCCTGCTTTACATACGCATCTACCAGCGCGACCAGCAGTGGCTCAAGCGCTTGGACAATCTCCGCCAGGAGTTTCTGGGCAACGTATCCCACGAACTGAAAACGCCCCTGACCTCCGTATCCGGCTACGCCCAAGCCTGTCAGATCATTCTCGGCATGGGGATCCCTGACGCAGCGAACTGGGAACGGCTGAAAATCAGCGCCGACTTCATGATCTCCGAATCCGACCGCATGATCCGTCTGGTGGAACAGCTCCTCGACGTAACGGCGGCGGAACACGGCGGCATACGCCTGCAACGGGCGGCGCTCTCCCTCGCCGACGCCGACCGCGAGCGGATACTGCAAGTGTTCGTCAACCTCCTGTCCAACGCCATGCGCCACACGCGGAACGGCGCCATCACCCTCTCGGCGCGGCAGGAGGGACATATGCTGCGCGTCGCCCTGTCCGACACCGGCGAAGGCATCCCTGACGACATCAAGCCCGCCTTGTTTGAGCGCTATTTGAACGCCGGGGTGGGCAGGGCGGCGGGCAGGGGAACGACGGCAGTTTTCACCCTGCCGGTCTGGAGGGCTTAATCATAGACAAAAAAACCGTCCTGATGATCGAAGACGACCAGGCGATTAGCGCACTCAACGAAATGATGCTGACCCTGAAAAGCGGCGGCGCGATCCGCTCCCTGAAAGCGGACACCCTGGCCGGGGGTCGGGCGCTGCTAGACGAGAGCATCGGCCTGGTGATTTTAGACCTCATGCTGCCGGACGGCAGCGGCTTAGACTTCGCGGCAGAAATTCAAGCCAAAACCAACGCGCCCATCCTCATGCTGACGGCCAAATCCGCCGGCTCCGACAAGCTGGAGGGCTTAAAAGTGGGCGGCGTCGATTACATCACCAAGCCGTACAACGTGGACGAGTTATGTCTCAAGGTCGTCAGTATGCTCAACATGCTGGCGCGGCGGGAAGGGCAGCTCGTCAGCGCCGAAGAAATCTATGAAAGCGTCTGGAACCTGCCATTGGCGCAGGACAAACAGGCGCTGGCCGCCGCCGTCTCCAGACTGCGCAAAAAACTTCCCGGCAGCGGTTACACCGTCCTCTCCGTCTATGGCAGCGGCTACCGCTTTGAAACGGGGTAACGGCCAATTGATAAAAGCGAGGTGGCGATATTATCTTTGATGATAATGGGGCGGCTGTTGCCGCAGAGATACCGCAAGAGGAAGGAAAGGACACGCGTATGCGCCCATATGAAACGCCGGAGATGCAGGAAAAACTTAACATAATCAAGACAGGCGTACTTCATGTCGTGCCGGACACGGAGGCGATATACTTGTTTGGCTCATATGCTTACGGGAAGCCCCACAAGGACAGCGACCTCGACATTTATGTTGTCGTGCCGGACTCGGTGGAAGCGCACCCACTTGACATCGCGGTTGAAATCCGCAGAGAACTGAGGAAGGATTTGCTCTTCCCGCTTGACTTGATTGTTAAAAACTCTACGGGGTACGCGTTGCGGAAATCCGGGCCGACACTGGATAAAGTCATCGCCGTCAGGGGGGTGCGGGTATATGGCTGATTCCATTTACGTCAGACAGTGGTTTCGTAAGGGCGATTTCGAGTATAGCTCCGCCGAATTTTTATTTAGGCACCGTCCTTTGCCTGTAGATGTTATTTGTTATCTGTGCCAGCAAGCCGTGGAGAAATGGCTGAAAGGATTTATGATCCATAACGGCATTGGCGAGCCGCCGCATACGCACGAACTTGGATGGCTGTGCAAAATGTGTACGGATGGATGAACGCTTTGACAGCATTCTGGATGCCTGCGATGTTCTCACGCAATACAGCGCCGCTACACGCTATCCCGATGAATCCGAAGTGACAGAATTACAGACTCGCAAAGCGTTTGAATTCGCAAGTGCGATCAAGATTTTTGCCCCGCTGGCAGAACTGCGGATCGCAATCTCGGAGAACATAGAGTCGGAGTAGATATAATCAAGTCCACGCGCGCGTACTCCTTACCTTAGCGGCTCGCTGTCCTCGTAGAGCGTATGGGGGCAAAAGTCTTGCCCGGTCACACCCAGCCAATTTCACCGTCATTCACAGAAACGGACTTAAATAGCTTTATATCGGCCAAAACCTTATAAAACGCATGACTCAAAATCGGCTTGAAGTCATACATCCGCCGCTCGTTTTCGCCGAAAGTGAGAAGAAAACGGTAATCGTCAAAGGGCGTCACGGCTTTTAATGTCGGGTACGCATCCATTTATTCCAACCCCTTTATTTTAAAATATTCTCCGTCTGTTTGCATGATCTCCCACTTACAAAACGATCATAGCATAGCCATCCCATCTCGTCAACGCCGATTCAATGGTTCTGTATTTAGGCATCGTCGTCCTCGTCTTCCGCTTCCCACGCGGCGAACAGTTCGTCTACGCTATCGTAAATTTTCGCCGTGCCGTCCGCTATAGCGGCGTTAGTTTCGGCAAGATCGCGCAAAAGAGCCTCACCGAACGCCTCGCTGAATTCCGGCGGTATACTCTCGTCGATCGGCAGTCGTTGCTGAATAACGGACTGCGTAAGAAACAGATTCACGGCTGAGGACAGCGACAGGCCCATACTTTTAACAGCGCGTCGGCTTGCCGCCGGATCTGCGCGTCAATGCGGATATTATAGGTTGTGTTGGCAGCCATTTTCATCACCTCGATAGTAGCATACCGCGTTTTCACCGCAATATCAATAATTTTAATAACCAAAAAATCCCAAAAGTGTATTTCCTTTCAGGGATAGAGTATAATTATTATCAAAGTGAGGTAGCGATGATGATGGAGCTTCATCTGATTCGTGCCATCAATACCTATTCCGCGAATCGCTAATCAGCGCATTGTTTGACGGACAGGAGATTATTATGAGCGAATTGAAGGCAAAAGAATACAAGCAGTTTGAAGACATCAATCACATCCGCGCCGACGGCAGCGAATACTGGCGCGCACGCGAGTTTGCGTCAGTGTTGGATTATACCAAATGGGAGAACTTCACAAAGGTCATCGACCGGGCTATTCTCGCCTGTAAAAACAGCGATTTTGGCATTTTTATCATTTTAACACCCTACGGGTTTTCGAGCTTCGCCGTTTCCGCCGTGGTTTCGCGCTACCAAATTACACGACCGTTACGCATAACTCCAAGGTAGAAATCGTTGTAGGAACGGTCGATAAGCGTCGGCTCGATGTATGGGCTAACATCCATTGTTAACCGACACAACCGCGATTCGACAGCCCAACGATTACCATTGAATGGGTCGAAAACAACGGCGACTCTATGTCGCTGCCGGCAGCAGGATTGCCGCTGACGTATGACCCGAACAGTACAATTTGCACCGGGTTAAACTCGCGCGCAACCGCTTCGGCGTAACGTGTTGCGTAGTCGATTACTGAGCTTTTATCCAACATAGCAATTCCTCCGTCTGCGACAGTAACCTCGGTGTGTTCTCGGCATCCAGATTTTCGGACATTTCACGCTTATATTCGGGGTAACGCGCTTCCAAGTTGAGAGGGTTAATATCACTTATTAAAACAAGCTGTTGTGGCGATATTATACCGCAAAGCGCACCGGACTACACCACAATCATTAAGATGACGAAAGGGTTGAATAGATAGCAAGCGCTGGGTTGATGAAGCCAACCCAGCCTATTGTGCCAAAATGGCAGAATATTCGCAATGAATGGTGAGTTATTTCCTAATCGGCGGCATACAATTTTCCTGTAATATTCAGATAATAAAATTTATCACAAAAATAATCTCTATTAAAGATGTTAACAAAAGGCGCTTTTGTATTTAAAATAACATAGCCGACTATGAGCTGGCGGGGGGGTAGGTCTAACAAGCGTCTGTGTGGCAGCACAGACATTGCTAACCACGTCTGCGGCGAGGGTTTGGGGGTTGGGCGCAAAGCGCGTGAAAACGCGGGTTTACAGACGTCAATCTTGCGCGTATTCGCGGACTCTCCCCGCCATACAAGCTATCGGCCCGTGTTGAGCATACGTTCCAATTCGGCGATGCGCGCGTCCTTGTCAGCAAGCGTCTTGTCTTTGTCGGTAGCCACGCGCTCCCATTTGGTCGCGCGTTGCCCGGCTTGTGCCACTTTCTCTAATAGTTCCTTCTGCTCAATCTCACGCGCGGCTTTTTCGTGCGCCCTGTCCATTTCCCACATACGGCGGAAGCGGAAACGGGCGCGCTCGTCCTCGTCCGTGCTGATTGACGTCAGCATTTCATACGCCACGGAAATTCCCTCCTTACGTTTCAAAATTTCGTTTATCAGTTCGCGGTGTTTTGGGTCGTTCGCTTTCGCGAAGAACACCGCCCACTGCTCGATAGCAGTCATATCGGGGACCTGCTTTTTTGCGATCCCGCCCGCCTGCGTGAGGTCGATGAAAATCGCGGTCGTCATGTCGCTCAGCTGTTCGCCGCCATCGTTGCGGTATGTGAACGTTTCGGCGAGCCGGTTTTCCCAGCTGAATACGCCGTAGTTACAAATCGTGATCTGGTAGCTCCGCATAAAATCACCGTAGCGGACGCCGCGTCCGGGCTGGTTCGCGTGGAGGTCGCAGAGGTTGAAGACGGAGCGGTTCCTGATGTACATATGCCCGTTCGCAAGGGTATCCGCTTCCATCGGCGTGGCTTGCATTTCGACGTCGAACTGCGAATGGTCGTCCACGGCCACGCAGTTGATGTCGAACACTTCGCGCTTCGCTCCGACGTCGCCGAGCGGTGGTTCGTTGCCGCGTATTTTCACGTCTTTCAGCGGCCGTCCCAGTATGTCCGACAGCAACTCAAACAATCATCCTCGCCCCCGCGCGGAAGCCCACCTCCTCGACGCTCTGGCCGTCGCGCCCCTGGCCTACCCGGAAAACGCCCCCCTCCTCCTCAGCGTCGATAACATCATCGACACCGCAGTCTGAGCGGAAATCCAACGCTTAGGAGCAACCAAAATCCTCGCCGTCGGCGCGCTCAGCGACCGCCTCATCGAGCAACTCCGCACTGTCTTTCCCAACATCGAAATCGAAACCCTGCGCGGCGCTGACCGCTTCGCCACCGCCTCCCTCATCAACGCCAAAATAACCAATCCCCAAGGAACCGTCGTTGTCGGCTACAACGCCATCGCCGACGCCATATCCATCGCCTCCTGGGCAGCCGTCAACGGTTACGCCATCCACATCGCCAACCCCGACGGCACTGCCACCCCGCCGCAGTATGGCAGTGGAACCAACTCATCCTCGGCGGCCCCACCCTCGTACAGGATATTTCAGGGTACACTCGCATCTACGGCCTGGACCGCTACGCCACCAACCTGGCCCTGCGGCAAACCCTGAGCTTCGACAATGCAACCATCTACCGGCGGACGGCAACACCCTCGTAGACGCTCTCACCGGCTCCGTCCTCGCCGCCAAAACCCGCAGCACCATCGTCCTCACCCCCAACAATGACCCCACGGGAGCGGACTTCGGCGGCGCGAAGTAAGTGCGAAATTGAACGCGGCAAACGACTAAACTAATCTGGTAAGCTATAAACTAATTGAATTAGCTACAAACTAATATTATTAATTTAGACTGTTCGGATAAGTAAACAGCGAATCGAGTAAGCAGCAATCTCATAAAGCAACCCAACCCAAAACCCAACAACGCCTGCCCCCGCTTCGCCCAGTGATTGATATGCTCCTTGCGGTAGACAGTGGAAACAAGAAGACACTGTCACCAAGAGCAGGTATATCACAGCGAAGCCGGAGGCAGGCGTCTTTTCAGCAGACCCCAAAAAACAGACCCACACACGCCAAGCCCCTCAAAGCCAAGCGAAGGCGAACCCGTCCCTCCGCCAACCCTCCGCAATGAAGAGGTGATCATTATGGCTAACGCAAAATCAGCGGTAAACGTCAAAATCGACGCGAGCATTAAGGAACTTGCGGTAAGCTTGTTGGAGCGTATGGGCATAGACCAAACGACGGCTATAGAAATGTACTACCGTCAGATAATCAAGGAAAAAGGATTGCCGTTTAAGCCTGCCGTTGCGCTTACGATTGACGAACAGCTTGCCGCAACTATCGAAGCAACAGGTAAATCATTGCAGACAAGAACAAAGACCCCGCAGTCTACGATTGGTTGGTAATGGGAAAGAAGCGTTCTTGAAATCCCAGATTGGCAAACTTACGGAAGCCGACAAGCAAATCGCCTTTGATCTGGACACGGCAGCATTAAAATAATTTACTTATTATCGTTCGATTAAAAAATAGCATTGGCAAAATCGTTCGATTTTGATATAATAACAGTGTGACCGAACGAAGGGAGCGCGCGCTATGATTAAAACCACCGCAACAGATTTCAAGGCGAACCTCGGCAAATACCTGTCGCTTGTTGGCCGCGAGGAAATTCACATCACCAAAAACGGCGCGGATATCGCCGTTCTTGTCGCGCCTGAATCCAAACATAGCTGGGTGGACGATTTAACCGGCGTTATTCCGGACGCCGATACCGGCGTCAAGATAATCAAAGCGAAGAGGCTGGCGCAAAAATATGAAAGTCTTGATTGACACAAACGTTATCCTTGATGTGCTGACGAAGCGCGAACCTCATTTTGAAATTTCTGCGTCGTTTCTGAAACTGTGCGGGGTACAGACGACGGGCTTTATTGCCTCCAGCCAGACCACCGATATCTTTTATCTGCTGCACCGCATGGGAAAATCCGCCACGAAAGCAAAAGCCGTCATTCAAATACTGATCGGCAACGTGAAGGTAATTGACGTTACCGCCGCCGATGTAAAGAACGCGCTGGCTTCCGCTATGCCCGACTACGAGGACGCGCTGCTTGCCTTTGGCGGCAAACGGCACAAAGCTGAGTATATCATCACCCGCAACGAAAAAGATTTTGAGCAATCCCCTGTTCCCGCGCTATCCCCACAAGCGTTCTTGGAGCAGTTCTTTTCGGGGTAGTCATACGTGATTATCCCCTCTGGCAAATGTGCGGTTCAGCCGTGAGGCCGGAGGCGGGCGTCTTCTTCTCAGAAACCACCTGAAAATCTGTCCAGCACCTTGCTCTATTTATACGTTCCACTTGCCACGCAATCTAATACCGTTTCGCCCCTAAGTATCTCGCGGCATAATAACTATCACTTAAACTCGTAATCTTGACCCCGTCCTGCGGATTGCTGGCATGAATAAACTGATTGCCGCCGATATAGATACCTGTATGTGAAGCTCCACTGGCATAGGTCGTGAAAAACACCAAATCGCCCGGTTCCAGATCGGCTTTGCTCACGGCTGTTCCACCGGCAAATTGATCATAGGAAGTGCGCGGGATCGTTATACCTACCCCGGAATAGACATATTTAGCTAAGCCAGAGCAATCAAAACCGTTTCTGGACATCCCACCGGATACATAAGACGCGCCCAGCAAACTCATGGCTAGATCGACAATTTTCGTTCCGTTACTTTCCGTACCACGCGACAGCAGCTGTTCAGATTCTACTGAAACCGTCTGAACACTCGGCGCAGGCTCAGCTGGTACCGGTTCAACGGTCTTCACTTCAGCTTGAGCGCTTAGCGTGGTCTCCACCTGAACGCGTTCCGGTTCCTTCACGGCTACCGGGGTTTCTGTACGATTCTCTTGCGGTTCGGCGACTTCCGATCGTACGATTTCAGTTACAGGTTCAATGACTTCCGGTTCGCCGGTTGCCGTTTCATCTGGCAATGCCAGCGGTTGTTGTGCTTCCAGTGCGTCTGATTCATCTAGGATCTCCTGGCCTTGTGCCATGATAAGCACATTGCCCTTGGGTTCTGCCGTCTGATGCAACACTCCCGGCTGACTCGCTACAAGGATCAGCGCAGTATACACCACTACGCTTCCGGTCAGGATCACTCCAGGCAATGCTCTTCTCAGCAGGCCAACCCATTCCAGCGGTAAGCGCACCCCTTCTCCACCTTTCTTCGCTTACGAGGTTAGTTGACGGATTCGGGCAAAAAGGTGTAAGCCCTACACGCCGATGGCGCGATTCACCCCAAAAAATTAGTCCCCCGCTCTAGTTAGACCAGATTCAGCTTATTCATTTTTACCTGTTTGTCCATTCTATCTTATTTCGTGACATGTTTCAAGTTAATTCAACTCATCTAAAGTCAGCGCAAAGCTCGGCGCGAAGTGGTCTAAGAAAAACCGCACTTCCGGCAGCTGCATGTCGCGCAGCTCTACCTCAATCTTGTTTTTCGCCTTGAAGAACTCCTCGTTACCGGATCTGAGTTCTTCCATGCACTTCAAGTAGGCGCTAAGTTTATCGGCGGCTTTAACGACCCGCCAGTTTTCCTGATCCGCTTCAGTGTGAAAAAAGTATTCGTTATACTGCGTCTGGCATTCTTCAGGAAGCATATGGATCAGCTTTTGCTTCGCTAGCTCTTCTATTTCGTTATAGGCTTTCTTGATCTCCGGATTGAAATACTTGATCGGCGTAGGCAAGTCCCCGGTGATCACTTCTCCGACTTCATGATAGACCGCCAGAGAGAGCACCCGTTCCGGATTCAGAGCGCCGTTAAACCAGATATTGCGAATAACAGCCAGGCCATGGGCAATCATGGCAACCTGCAAGCTATGCTCCTGAATATTTTCCATTTGGGTATTGCGCATCAATCCCCAGCGTTGAATCAATCTCATCCTGGACAAATAGGCAAAAAAATGGCTCAATCGCACTACGGTTCCTCCATCGCGTCTTTCTTTGCTCCGGCCTCACCCGCCGGCTGTGACCCATAACGACTTGATTATATAGTAGATCAACGGCAAGAATACCGCCGGCAGCAAATTGCCGGCTTTGATCTTAGCGATCCCCAGCATGTTCAAACCCAGAGCCAGGATGAGCACAGAACCAACATAGGACATCTGCGCCACAACTTCCTCCTGCAAATACGGAGCGACGACTGTTGACAGCAAGGTGATCGCGCCTTGATATAACCCCACAGATAGGGCGGCGAACAAGACGCCGATCCCCATCGTAGAAGCAAAGATCATCGCCGAGATCCCATCCAGCAGAGATTTGGCGTATAAGATATCCGCATGGTGGTGCATGCCGTCTTCCAATGAACCGACAATCGCCATCGCGCCGACGCAAAACAATAATGTGGCGGTGACAAACCCTTGCGCGAATAAACCGGAATCACTGGCCGAGAATCTGCGCGCACAAACCGCGGCGAAGCGTTCCAAGCGGCGTTCAATATCGATCCATCCACCGATCAGTCCGCCCACAGCCAGAGATACAATCATTAACAATGTATACTGGGTATCAATTTGACCGTCTATGATCGTGAACGCCGCCTTCAACGCGCCGCTCAAACCGATCAAGACAACAGCCAGTCCCACCCCTTGCAAGATGGTATCTGTCAGCCGTTTGGCCAATACTTTTCTAAACACCAATCCAATAGCGCCGCCAACCAGGATCAGCGCCACATTGGCAATCGTTCCTAAACCAATCATTTTTCTTCTTTTACCACTTCTTTTTTCAGTCCCAGTCTTTCGTAGTATTTTGCCGGAATGGTCCGATATTTAGACTACCACATGATTTCTTTTTGCCCGTGCGCTTGCAAATAGGCGTTAGCTTGACTGAAATGCCGACAGCCGAAGAAACCGTTATGCGCAGAGAGCGGCGACGGATGAGCCGCTTCCAGAATCAAATGGCGCGAGCTATCAATGAGGTCTTTCTTGCCGCGCGCGTCGCGTCCCCAGAGCAAAAACACCAAATGCTCACGTTCATTGTTCAGAAGTTTGATCATCACATTCGTGAATTCTTCCCAGCCGCGCCCGCGATGACTGCCTGCCCGGTGCGCTTCCACGGTCAGCGTGTTGTTGAGCAGCATGACGCCCTGCTCTGCCCAGCGCCATAAATTACCGCTGCTGGGGAGCGGCGCGCCCGTATCATCATGAATTTCTTTGAAGATATTCAACAGGCTCGGCGGAATCGCCACGCGTTCACTCACCGAAAAAGCCAGCCCATGCGCCTGGTGCGGTCCATGATACGGATCCTGCCCGATAATCACTACTTTGACCTCGTTCAGCTCTGTAGCAAAAGCGTTGAATACCTGCTGTTTCGGCGGATAAATCGTCCGCGCAGCGTAGGCTTCTTTGAGAAATTCACTGAGCGTCATAAAATAGGGCTTAGCAAATTCTGCTTTGAGATAGGGTCTCCAACTGTCGTGCATAATTTTACCTCTTATCAGCCAGTGGGACGGGGGATAATTTATTGTACCATCATGGGAATGTTGGTACAAATTTTCTTGATCCGTCTTATCCCCCTGTGCTATACTTTTTTTAGAGGTGCTTTGCATATGAACAACGAAGAAAAGATTCTCTCCACCGTTGAAAATCTATCTACAACGATCGGCTCTTTGTCTACAACGGTCAGCTCTTTAGACACTAAAGTTGATAATCTTGAGCAAGACGTTCAGTCTGTAAAAGAGATAACTCTTCGCATGGAACAAGATCACGGCAAAAAGCTAACTGCGTTATTTGACGGATACACCGCCAACTATGAAATCATTGAGCGATACGACCTCAGAGTTACCAAGCTGGAAAGAGCCGTAAAGAAACTAAATTTTGAGTTGGCCTACTTGAAAGTGTCTCAGTCGTAACGCTCCCTTAGGGAAGCTTTTGTGTTGTCCATTTTTGCTAGACTCGGCTGGCATGACCCACTTATATAAAAAACTGTGCGTTGCACAGTTTTTATTTTCTTTGGGGTGGATGAGGGGACTTGAAACGCTCGTATCCTCTACTATTCACTTCTCACTAGTGCTGAACACCGCTATTTTAAAGGGTTTCTCTTTAATTGCTTACTAACTATTACTGCCTTATACCGCTATTTTCTGACGTATTAGCGGTATAATAGCGGTGGAAAAGCGGTAGTAAAAAACGGGGTTATTTCTCTTGCTTTTCCTTGATTTCGGCCAGCTCTTTCAGGATCAACCGC
>JAITOV010000043.1 GCA_031289735.1 Peptococcaceae bacterium | reverse complement strand
AAAGCAATTTCACCGGCGGCAAAAGTTTCCCCAATCATCACCGCGGCTATCAGCGCGAGGGAAACCAAAACATCGGCTTTCACATCAAACTCGCGCACAAGCCCGGCGATGGCGCCTTTGACAATCGGTACACCGCAAAGCAGTATCGCTATCCACGCAGCATTGACAGGAAGATGAGCGACATCGAAGAAGCTGACCACAAGCGTAACCAGAGATATGCCGAGAAATAGCAGGGTGCGTTGCTCAGCGTTTTGCCATAAAGAAATCATAAGCCCTCCTCAATATACATATACCCCTATAGGTATATTATACCCTAAGAGATATACATGCATCAAGCGGGGGATCGAGCGGTTCACGTCTAACTCAGCCGCGAAAAATGCTCCACCGCCTTGGCAAAATCTGCGATGGTTTTCTCAGCGTCGCCATGCTCGATGCCTTCGCGGACACAGTGATTGAGATGTCCCTCAAGAACCACTTGCCCGACCTTGTGCAGCGCGTTCTTGACCGCATGGATCTGAATCAGAATATCCTCGCAGGGGATATCTTCGTCAATCATTTTCTCGATTGCTCCGAGTTGTCCTTTGATTTTATTCAATCGTCTGTGCAGATTATCGGCGTCCATGCATTGGCGCATTGCGCTACCTCCTTATGCTTGCAGCACTTTCACAGGATATATTCGGCGACGGGGTCCGTCGCATTTACATATTTATATATTACGTAATGTAACATAAGAAAACAAGAGCGTTTTGTTCATGCCAACCGATTGACAAGCTCCAGATTGATAGGATATATTTTAGTAAGATCTATGCAAAAGTAAATAAAAAAATGAAGTGGAGTAGGAATGATGAAGAAAATTGTCGTATTCTTATTGACCTGTGTGTTAATGTTGGGAACATTCGGCTGTGGTTCTGCGCAACAGGGAACAAATAGCGACGGGAATTCTGGGCAACAGACAGCAAAAACCGACTGGGATTACATCAAGGACAAGGGGGAAATGATCATCGGTATTACATACTACGCACCGATGAATTACAAGGACAGCGCCGGGAAACTGATCGGGTTCGAAACTGAATTTGCCGAAGCGGTATGTACCAAGCTCGGTGTGAAAGCCGTATTCCAGGAAATCGATTGGAACGCCAAAGAGACGGAACTGAACGCCAAAAACATCGACGCGATCTGGAATGGGATGACCAAGAATGAAGAACGCATGAAGAACATGGATTTCTCGCTGAGCTATCTGAACAATCGTCCGGTCATGATCGTACGTACGGCTGACGAAGAGAAATATCAAACGCCTGAATCTTTGGCTGGCGCTTCGGTGATCGCTGAAGCCGGATCCATGGCGGAAGATATCGCCAAGAGCGACGCCTTCTTCGCGCAAGGAAAATTTACGGGCGTCGATACCCAAATCAAAGCTTTCCTCGAATTGAAGTCAAAGACCGCGGATGTTTGCGTCGGAGACTATGTGATGGCGATCGGTTCTCTGGGTGCAGGTACGGATTTTGCCGATTTGCAGGTTTCCAAATATAAGACCTTTGATCCGGAAGAGTACGGTATCGGTTTCCGCAAAGGGTCTGTGGAAACCCTGAAACAAGTAAATGGAGCGATTGAAGAGTTAAAAGCCAGCGGTGAGTTGAATACGATTGCCGATCATTACAAATTGACGGATCTCCTCATTAAGTAATCTGGCGGAATAAGGATTAGTTGCGATGCTTATAGATGTCACACGAAGTCTGTTTATTGGATTGGGTCAGAATGCGCTGATCTTTGTAGTCACGATGATCCTGGCGTTGCCATTGGGTTTATGCGTTACCTTTGGCGAGATGGCGAAGTTCGCGCCCCTGCGCTATGGCATGAGGACTTTCGTTTGGATGATCCGTGGAACGCCGCTTTTGCTACAGCTATTCGTCGTTTTGTACGCGCCGGGACTGTTGTTTGATCTGCCTTTTCGCAATCGTATCCTAGCCGCATTGATCGCCTTTGTGATCAATTATGCCTGCTACTTTGCCGAGATTTACCGCGGCGCGATCGAAAATATTCCGAAGGGGCAATTTGAGGCGGGACAAGTGTTAGGACTATCCCGCAGACAAGTTTTCACGCACATTATCCTCTTACAAGTGATTAAGCGTATTACAGCGCCGATCGGCAATGAAGTCATCACGCTGGTTAAGGATACTTCCTTAGCCCGCGTGATTGCTGTGCCCGAAATTCTGATGCACGCGACCGAGTATACGAGCCGCGGTCTGATCTGGCCGCTCTTCTATTGCGGGGTATTTTTCTTGGCGGCGACAGCGATCGTGACCTTATGCTTCGGACGTTTGGAGAGGAGGTTGACCCGTGCTTTCGGTGAAGAACCTATGTAAAAATTTTGGCGATTATATCGCGGTCGATAACGTTAGTTTCGACTTAGCTGACGGGGAAGCACTGGCCATCATCGGCTCATCCGGTAGTGGTAAGACCACGATCTTGCGCCTCTTAAATCAATTAGAGACCTTAGACAGCGGTAAAATCATCGGCGGACCATGCGGCTTGGTATTCCAGGATTTTAACCTGTTTCCTCAATACACGGTGCTGGGCAATCTGACCTTAGCGCCGCGTTTGCTCAAAAAACCGTACGATCAGGCTGAATCCATCCTCGATCAAGTCGGGTTGCTGGAGAAACGCCATAACTACCCCAGTCAACTCTCGGGCGGACAGCGGCAGCGCGTAGCCATAGCCCGCGCTCTGATGCTGCAACCGGCTGTGCTCTGTTTTGATGAGCCGACGTCCGCGCTGGATCCATCGACGACCGGCGAGATCGTTAAGGTGATCCAAGCGCTGAAAGGCCGCCAAACCATGATTATCGTCACACATAATATGGATGTTTGCAGTTCTTTAGCCGATCGGGTGGCTATCATGGAGAAGGGAAGACTGCGTTGGCGGCAGAAAGCATGAAATATCGGATCTACAGCCCAAGCGGCAATGATACGGCGCTGGTTTTGGGCGACGGCTATGCGAATTATAAGGCGCTGAATGACGAAATCATGAGGAAGCATCCTCATGTGGAGCAGGTGGGTTTTCTCAATCAGGCCCAGCCTAAACTGACGATGGCTGGCGGCGAGTTCTGCGGTAACGCGGTACGCTGCGCGGCTTTTTATTATTTACACGGGCAGCCGGGACGCATAGAGATCGAGACCTGCGCCGGAGGCATCTCTTGCGGCATCGACGAGAACCGGGAAGTCTGGCTTGCTCTGGCGAAACCCGCTTGGCGCGAAATCACGCAGGGCATCTACTTCGTCGAACTGGACGGTATCCGTCACATTGTCGTTACGGCAGAGAACGAGCAGGCGCTCGGCGTGATGTTTTACAAAGATAACACGCTAAAACCGATCGTCTATGTTCCCGCTGTCGATACCTGCGTCAACGAAACAGCTTGTCTCAGCGGCACGGTGGCTGTAGCCAGCGTCCTCGGCCGGGATGTTGTGATCGGACAACCTTCGGGTAAGGCGCTCTCCTGTCAGGTAGGGGAGAGGATCATCGTGCGCGGCGAGGTCAGGGAAATTGAGTTCTAACCAGCGCCATCAATCATTTGCCCCACTGATTCATCCGGATTCACACACCCTCATCCTCGGCAGCTTGCCGGGGGCGGAGTCATTACGCCAGCAGCAATACTACGCGCACCCGTACAATGTGTTCTGGCGTTTAGTTTACGCCTTGTTTGGCTGCGAACCCAACCCCGATTATGCTCAGCGTTGTGGGTTTATCCTCTCACACGGCTTAGCGTTATGGGATGTATGCGCTTCGGCAGAGCGTTCGGGTTCCGCCGACACGAGCATCAGCGCCGTGCAAGCCAACGATATCTCCGGCTTATTGATAGCGTACCCAAATATCAGACGAATCTTGCTCAATGGACGAAAAGCCGAATATGAATACCAGCGCCGCTTCGCCGCGCTTCCGGTAGCGACGGTCTATGTGCCTTCCACCAGCCCGGCGTTCGCTTCGTTGACCTTTGAGGATAAACTGCGCAGTTGGCAGGCGGCGTTAGCGCTAGAGTTGTAACATCCGCAGCTTAATTTTGCAACGCGATGGCCATTTTTGTTGTCTATATAGATGAGACTTTCAATGAATAGAGAGGTAGGAATATATGGACGACAACACGATCATCGATTTATTTTGGTCGCGCTCGGAAACGGCTATCGCGGAAACAAACAAAAAGTATGGAGCGTACTGTATGACCATTGCCATGAACATCCTGCAAAACCGCGAAGACTCCAACGAATGTTTGAACGATACATATCATATGACTTGGAGCGCTATTCCGCCGCAGCGCCCGGTGATCTTCCCGGCTTTCTTGGGACGGATTGCCAGAAACGTTTCTTTGAACAAATATAAGGCCCGGCATACCAAAAAGCGCGGCGGCCAGGAGATGGATGTGCTGTTGAGTGAATTGGAACATTGCCTTCCCGCCCCGAATAATGTTGAGGCTGAATATGAAACGGGCCAAGTCGCCAAAACCATCAGCAATTTTTTATACGCGATGAATACG
Organism: Peptococcaceae bacterium; assembly: GCA_031289735.1. GTDB lineage: Bacteria > Bacillota > Desulfitobacteriia > Desulfitobacteriales > Desulfitobacteriaceae > JAITOS01. The sequence goes on along the minus strand of JAITOV010000043.1, from coordinate 2,236 downwards.
CATGACAGAATCATCTTTGTGCGGCGTTATTGGTATGCCGATTCCATCGCCGCGCTAGCGCAACGCTACCAGATGGGCGAGAGCAAAGTAAAATCCCTGCTGTTCCGTACGCGTAACAAACTCAGGGTGTATCTGGAAAGAGAAGAGGTGAACCTATGAGAAGCACAAAGTTATTCAATGCCATAGGGCTGATCGACGACGCGCTGATCAGGGAAGCCGATACTGCACGCGGATGGAAAGCGGGCAAACGTCTCTGGCTGCGTTGGGCTTCCGTAGCCGCGGCAGCCTGTGTCGTGCTTGCTATGACGGCGCTATGGTTGCCCAGGGACACGAACGATCATCCGGATCTGCCGAAGCTAGCCGTCAATGGAATGATGGGTGCAAGCGGCGGCAGCGGGGGAATGTATGGGGTACAGGCTTATGACATCAGTGACCTGGATACCGCAAACCCGTGGTCGGAAAGCGCTGTTTTTGAGACTCTGCCGGTTTTTCAAAATCCGATAAATTATTTCGCGGGAATACCGCAGAACGGTTTATCCGAGGATGAGATGCAGCGTAACGCCGCAGATATCGCCGCCAAAATGGGCCTCACGGTCGATGCTCTCATCACGCTCCCTACGGAGCAAGAGTTGCAATTGCGCCGGGAAAAAGAACGTTCTGTACCAGGCAACGAGGAATATGAACCGGACGCGACGCCGGTCGCGGTTGAAGCGCTCTGCGGAGAGATTACAATTCAGGTGGACGCGGTTAATTGGGTCGTAGTGCGCTTTAACCCAGGCGTCTCCTTGCCGCCAGAATATACCGTTCCCCAGTTCGGCGCCACGGAACAGCAGGCCAATGATACCCTGCAATATCTGCTGCGCAGATATGCGGCTGTCGTTGACATGCGCTCTCCCGCTTCGGCTTTGTCCCTGAGCTATCGTCCTGACTATGACTCCAATGAAATAGAACAGGTATTTTATTACCAGGCTTATGAAAACAGCGGCAGTCTATTAGAGAGAATACTGGGCTATAACTTTAATCAGGTCGATTTTCCCTACTTCGCCGAAGATGGGTCATTGACGACGATATATCGTTATTCCGCCGATTTATCGCACAAAATAGGGGATTATCCGGTCATCTCGCCTCAGGCGGCGCGGCAACTGCTGTTACAAAAGCATTATATCTCTTTCGTAGCTCCGGAAGGGTTTCCAGGGGAGCAATATATTGCCAAGGTGGAACTGCTGTATAACAACAACCGGTTGGAGGGCAGATACGATAACCAGACGTATATGCCGTACTATCTGTTTTGGGTAGAAATGCCGGATCAGGCGCAGGCCAACGGGTTAAAAACCTATGCGCCATTCTATGTCCCCGCCGTGGACGCGTATTATTTGAGCAACATGCCCTAATCCGGTTAGGCGGGTGTTTACAAAACGCTGATTTAATAGTATCATAAGCAATAAAAAGAGGAAATTGGGATGCCATTAGATACGATTGAAGCTATCTTGACCCGCTATTCATGCCGGGCCTTCACGGACAGAATGCCTTCCGACGAGGACTTGCGGATCATCGCCCGAGCCGCCGTCGCCTCGCCCAGCGGGGTAAACCGTCAGCTCTGGCGGGTGATTGTCGTCAAGAATAAAGAACTGATCGCGGATTTAGAAGCGGAAGGCATGAAGAATTTGGCGGCTTTGCCGGATTTACCGAATCGCGGTACCTACGAGCGCATCTTAGCGCGGGGCGGCAAATTATATTACAATACCCCTTGCCTGATTGTCGTACCGATTGCTCAGGCGCAACCCACCGGAGCGGAGTTATTCGATTGCGGCATCGTGGCTGAGAACATCGCGTTGGCAGCCACTGCGCTGGGGATTAACAGTCTGATTTGCGGGCTATCCGGTTTCTCCTTCGCCGGAGACAAAAGAGTAGAATTCAAACGCCGTCTCGGTTTTCCGGACGGCTATGAGATCGGAATCGCCGTTCTGTTGGGCTATGCGGTAAACTCCGGCGGTAAGCCGCATGAGCCGGATGTCGCTAAGATTAGTTATATTGACTGAAGAGGAAAATTGCGTGATAAAATATTTCTGTTGTTTTGAGCAAAAAAGCTTGACAAGCGCGATAAACCGCGACATAATTGAACAGCGAACAGCGAACAGCGAACAGCGAACAGCGAACAGCGAACAGCGAACAGCGAACAGCGAACAGCGAACAGCGAACAGCGAACAGCGAACAGCGAACAGCGAACAGCGAACAG
>JAITOV010000027.1 GCA_031289735.1 Peptococcaceae bacterium | reverse complement strand
GTATTCTGGGCGAGAAGGATATGTTCGATACCGCCAAGAATGAATATAGTCTGCTGGATTGCATGGAATGCGGCTGTTGCAGTTTCGTCTGTCCCGCGAAGAGACAGATTGTCCAGTATATCCGTTATCTGAAAAAGGCTGCGGCAGACAGGGGGGCGAAATAAATGAGCGAGCAAAGTATTCATCAGGAAGACAGGCAAACGAAACTGCTTGTGTCTTCTTCACCGCATATTTTATCCAATGATTCCACGCGGAAGATCATGTGGACCGTGATCATTGCCTTAGTACCGGCCATCGTGTTTGCTATTTATTATTTTGGTTTACCGGCTTTCCAGACCTTGGCCATCGGCGGAATATCGGCTGTCGTCTTTGAAGTGATCGTTCAAAAGATTCGTCGCAAACCGATTACAGTCAGTGATGGCAGCGCGCTCTTATGCGGTTTACTGTTAGCGATGTGTCTGCCGCCTCAAGTGCCCGTATATCTGCCGATCGTAGGCTCTTTCTTAGCTATCGTCGTGGCCAAGCACGCCATGGGCGGTTTAGGCCAGAATATCTTTAATCCGGCGCATATCGGCCGGGCTGCGCTGATGGTCTCGTGGCCGGTAGCCATGACGAGTTGGACGAAAATGCAATCCGTGGTGGATACCGTGACGACAGCGACGCCTTTAAATATCTTGAAAATGCAGGGATATGAAGCGCTGATTGATACCTTCGGCTCACAAACAGAGATGTATAAGGCCTTATTTTTTGGGTTACGCAATGGTAGTATCGGTGAGACTTCCGCTTTTCTCTTATTGATCGGCGGCGTGTTCTTAATCTATAAACGCTATATTGACTGGGTTGCGCCTGTGTGCATGATCGCTACAGTCGGTATTCTCACGTGGCTATTTGGCGGATCCAACGGCATCGGTTCTGGCGATCCGTTGTTCCATATGATGGCCGGCGGTCTGATTATTGGCGCGTTTTTCATGATCACCGACTATGTGACTACGCCGATCACGCGTAAGGGTAAGATCATCTTTGCTGTGGGAGCGGGAACGATCACTGTGATCATCCGCCTGATCGGCGGGTATCCGGAAGGCGTTTGTTATTCTATTCTCTTGATGAACTGCGTCACGCCGTTGATTGACCGCTTTATTCAACCTGGACAGTATGGAAGGAAGTGAGCAAAGCTATGGAACATGCGGAACATAATAGTCATAATGAGACCAGTGCGCTGAAAATTGCTCTCAACTTAGTTTGTGCTACGCTGATCTCCGGTCTCATCCTGGGTGTGATCTACGCCGCTACGCATAAGATTGCGGAGCAAAAACAAGTGGAGCTGAAACAGGCGTCCATGATCAGTTTGGTCCAAGCGGACGAGTTCAAAGAGATTGAAGGGCAAGCCGAATGGTATGAGGCGTTGAAAGACGGACAGCTGGTTGCCTACATCCTTCCGGCGGAAGGCAAGGGATACGGCGGCACGATAGCGATTCTCGTAGCGATTAGCCCGGAAATGACCGTGTTGAAATACACGATTACGGAAGCGGCGGAAACGCCGGGGTTAGGAGCGAAGGCTGCGGAGCCGCTGTTCTCCGATCAGTTTATCGGGAAAGATACCGAACACCTGGTAGTAACCAAAGATCCATCACAAAAAGACCTGATTCAATCGATCAGCGGCTCGACGATCACCTCCCGGGCTGTCACGAACGCGATCAAGGAATCCGTCGAACAACTCTCTGCCTTTGTGCAAGAAGGAGGGAAGTAATATGCAATTCTGGAAAATATTTTCGAAAGGGCTTATTTTAGAAAACCCGATCCTGGTCCTGGCGCTAAGCCTGTGCCCGGCGTTAGCCGTTACTTCCTCCGTCGCGACAGCTTTAACGATGGGTGCGACGGTCACTTTCGTGATTACCTGCAATAACGTGGTCGTTTCGATCGTGCGTAAGTGGATTAACCCCAAGGTGCGCGTTCCGGTGTACATCATTTCGATTGCGACGATTGTGACGATCGCCAGCCTGGTTCTGCAAGCCTTCTTGCCGTTATTATATAAGGATCTCGGCATTTATCTGGAATTGGTCGTCGTATTCGCGATTATTCTGGCTAGGGCGGAAGTTTTTGCGGCGAAGAATAGCGTGGTCCGCTCTTTCTTGGACGGTTTTGGCATGGGGTGCGGTTTCATTATCGCCATGCTGATTATCGGGGTCATCCGTGAACTCTTAGGGAATGGCAGCATCTTAGGCTTCGATATTTTGGGCGCGAACTATCCGGCAGCTTTGATCATGGTGTTGCCTCCGGGCGCGTTTATCCTGATCGGCTATCTGGTCGCCCTCTTTCGCTTGATCGTTAAAAAATGGGAAAAAAGACAGAAGGTTAGAGAGGAGGCGTTATCATGACCGAGTATATCTTGCTGTTTGTCAGTACCGTATTGATTAACAACTTTGTCTTAACGCGTTTCTTAGGTTTGTGTATCTTCTTCGGGGTGTCCAAAAGCCTGAATGCTTCGATCGGCATGGGAATGGCGGTGACCTCCGTGATGACTGTGAGTTCCGTCTGCTCGTGGCTCGTCTATAACTTGATCCTGGCGCCTTTGGATTTAACCTTCTTATCGTTGGTTGTGCTCGTGCTGCTCATTGCTTGCTTCGTGCAGCTGCTGGAAATGCTCATTCGTAAATTTGCTCCGGCGTTATACGACATGTGGGGCATCTATCTTCTGCTGATTGCGACCAACTGCATCATTCTCAGTGTACCGTTGATCAACATTCGCTCCGGATATTCCCTGGGTCTCAGTACGGTCAACGCTGTTGGCGCGGGCATCGGTTTCTCCTTGGCCCTAATCTTAATGGCCAGTTTGCGGGAAAAACTCGTCCTGGCAGATGTGCCAAAATCTCTGGAAGGTCTCGGCATTGCCTTCATCGTTGCCGGTTGCCTGTCTCTAGCATTCCTTGGCTTCTCGGGAATGATCTCGATTTAGAAAGGTAGAGAACAATTATGGATATGAATTATATTATCGTTGTGCTCCTTCTGATGGGGATCATCGGTTTATTCTTCGGTTGCGTCCTGGCTTTTGCCAATAAGAAGCTGGCTGTGGAAATGAACCCGTTGATCCATCTTGTGGAAGATATCTTACCCAAAGGGCAGTGCGGTTCCTGCGGCTATGCCGGCTGTCAGGCGTATGCGGAAGCGGTCGTGCTGAATGAAGACGTCCCTCCGAATCTCTGCATTCCCGGCAAACAGGAAGTGGCGCTGAAAGTTGCTGAACTCACCGGCAAAGATTCCGGCGATGTAGAGCCGCAGAGAGCGTATGTGCGCTGTACCAGCCCTCTGACCGCCGAATCAGAAAAGTACCGTTATTCCGGTATTACCAACTGTGTGGCGGCGAGTCTGATGCACTCCGGCCCCAAAAATTGCCAATATGGCTGCTTGGGTATGGGTTCCTGCGTGACCCAATGTGTATTTGACGCGATCCATATGGGTGCGCATGGTTTGCCGGTCATTGACAAAACCTTCTGTACCGGTTGCGGCAAATGTGCAACCATATGTCCGAAAAAAATCATCGAAGTCATACCGGTCAGCGCCCATGTGGTCGTTGCCTGTAAATCGCTGGATAAAGGCGCCGTCGCTCGTAAGATCTGCACCT
>JAITOV010000026.1 GCA_031289735.1 Peptococcaceae bacterium | reverse complement strand
GATTCACCCCATTCACGAAAAAGACCAGCAAGAGCGCTGTCAGCGGATAATAGCACCAACCCAGCGCTACGCGCATCCCGGTAAAAGGAATCAGCCAATCCGTCCCGCCGCCCAGATAGGATCTGCTCACCATCATCATGACAGCAACGACGAACATCTGCCCGAGAAGTTTCTGATAAGCGCGCAAACCCAAATTTCTCTTTAAGACCACCTTGATATAATCATCGATAAAGCCGATCAGGCCAAAACCCAGCATAGCGCCCAGCAGGAGAATCAGGCCCAGCGACAGCGGTTTCTCAGCCACCAGCGAGACGCTTACCACAATTCCCACGAGGAACAACATCCCGCCCATCGTCGGAGTTCCGGACTTCTTGCGGTGCGCTTTAGGCCCGTCTGTGCGAATATACTGGCCGAATTTCAGTAAACGCAATACCGGCAGCAGCAACGGGCCGATAACCAGCGTCACCAGCAAAGCGACCGCCGCCGCTATGAGCAAACGCTCGAGGCTCACGCATCCATCCTCCCCTGCTCCAGAATTTCCGGCGCAACGTCCAATAAACCGGACGTCACTTCTTCCATCCGCATACCGCGTGAGGCTTTGATCAACACACGCGCGCCGCTATGCTGCGCCAAGATATTCTTGGCCTTGGCCAGCAAATCTGTCTTATCCGTACAATGCAGCACACGGTCACGCGCCATACCCGCGTCTAAGGCTCCGGCCGCGATATCCGCCGCCAGTGCTCCGACCGTCAGCAAACAACTGATTCCTGCTTGCGCCACGATACGGCCCACCCGGAAATGAGCGTTGCGGCTCTCTTGTCCTAATTCATACATATCACCCAGCAAAGCCAAGGTGAAATTCCCTTGCGCCCGCTCGGCCAGCACCGCCACAGAGGCGCTCATGGAATCCGGATTCGCATTATAGACATCGCTGATCAGTATACTCTTTTCGCAGCCATTTTGCACGTCCCAACGCATAGCCGAACGCTGGAATTGACTCAGCGCCTGCGCGCCCCGCGTGAACGAGACGCCGTATGCTTTGCCCATGGCCAGCGCAGCCAGGGCGTCCAGTACATGATGCCTGCCCGGTAAGGGTAAGCGCACCTGCGCTGTTTCCGTATGATCCCGCACCGTAAACTCAGTCGCCGCAAAAGAAATATTACGCAAATCTGAACCCAGCACATCCGGCTGCCGCCCGTTGCCTGTGATCCCATAAAAGCACTGTCTATGCCCGTCCTGCCGCGCCAGACGCACGCTCCATTCGTCCTCAGCGTTCAAGATGGCCACGCCCTGTGCCGGCAGCGCCTCGATCAGTTCCCATTTCGCCCGAGCGATCGCTTCCTGCGACCCCAAACGTTCTATATGCGTCAGCCCAATATTTGTAATCAGCGCCGTTTCCGGATGCGCAATAGCGCACAGCTCCGCAATCTCCTTTAAGCCCCGCATACCCATCTCCAAAGCCAATATTTCCGTATCCTCCGGAGCGTTGAGCATCGTCAGCGGCAGTCCCAATTCGTTATTCTGATTCCCTTGACTCTGATATACGCGATAGCTCTGAGCTAAGACCGCCGCCAGCATATCCTTCGTCGTCGTTTTGCCACTGCTGCCCGTAACTCCGATGACACGCACACTCCGGGACTCCCTATCCCGGCGGGCCATCTCCTGCAAAGCGCCTTGCGGCTCCGCCACGAGAATCAGCGCCTTGCCCGGTGGAACCTCCAACGGATGTGCCGCGAACGAGCGCGCTGAAACAACCGCCAAGCTAGCGCCCTGGGCCCAGGCTGACTCTACATAAACATAGCCATCCGTTTGCCTTCCAGGCATAGCAAAGAAAATCCCGCCCGCCACGATCTTGCGGCTATCCATGCCGGCGCCTCTGGCGACCGGCAGCGGCTCTCCGATATGTCTTCCCTGCATCCATGCCGCGATCCGCTCGCTATGCCATCCGCCCATATCCCAGCCCCCTCAGAGCGATTCTTGCTTCTTCCCGGTCATCGAAATCATGCGTCACCGGCCCGATGATCTGATAGGTTTCATGACCTTTGCCGGCAATGATCACCGTATCTTCCGCTTGCGCCAGCGCACAAGCCTGTTGTATCGCAGTCCGCCGTTCGGGCTGCGCCTCGCAGGCCACCCCGCTGACTCCGGTCAGGATCTCACGAATGATCTCATCCGGATCCTCTGAGCGTGGATTATCCGAAGTCACAAACACATAATCGCTCCAATGCGCGGCAATATGCCCCATCAGCGGGCGCTTCGTCCGGTCACGATCCCCGCCACAACCGAATACCGTGATTAACTTGCCCTTCGTAAACTCGTGCGCTGTACGCAGAACATTCTCCAAGCCATCCGGCGTATGCGCATAATCCACAATCACCTGAAACGGCTGGCCGCTACGTACGCTTTCAAATCTTCCCGGCACTCCGGTAATCTCCAAGAGCGCTTCCGCCACGCCTGGCGGGTCATAGCCGCGTTCCACGCCCCAAGCGAAAGCCGCTAATCCATTATACACACTGAATAAGCCCGGCGTCCGATACATGATCTCCTGCGCTTGCCCAGCGAATTCCACGCGGAAACGCACCCCCTCGGAGGATATCCGGATGTCTTGCGCCCGATATTCCGCTTGCGCCTGCACGGCATAGCGCACGACCGGAACCGCGCTAACCTCTGTCAGCAACTGGGCCTGGGCGTCATCCGCATTGATCAAAACGATCGTACTGCGCTCTTTCGCTCCGGTCAAGCCACTGAATAGACGCGCTTTAGCCCGCGCGTACTCCTCCATCGTGTGATGATAATCCAAATGATCCTGACTCAGATTGGTAAATATCGCCGCGGCAAATTCACATCCGTGCACTCGCCCCAGATCCAGCGCGTGAGAAGAGACTTCCATCACCACCTGATCGACACCCTCAGCGAGCATCCGCGCCAGGAGTTTTTGAATATCCGCAGCCTCCGGCGTCGTTCGGCTGCCTGGGAACTCTCGTCCGGCGATCCGTGCGCCCAGTGTCCCGATGATGCCGGTGCGGCGACCTGCTTTGACGCCGATTTGCTCAATTAAGTGGGTCACTGTGGTCTTGCCGTTCGTGCCGGTCACGCCGATCAATTCGAGTTTACCTGACGGATGTCCATAGATATTCGCCGCTAGCCAGCCGACACTCTGCCGCAGATCAGCGACCACAATCTGCGGCGCGTTCAGCGGCAGAATACGTTCGACCAGCAACACCACCGCCCCGGCGGCCAGCGCTTGCTCGGCGAAATGATGTCCGTCTGTCTTAAATCCCGGCACGCAAGCAAACAGATCTCCGGGGCTGATCTTGCGGGAATCCATCGATATCCCCCGGATTTCCGGGCTATCCGCTCCGTTGACTATCTTTAAGATCTCAATTCCAGCGACGATTTGTTCCATACCCGGCATGTTTTCTCATCTCCCAAGCTCTACATCCTATCCTATCCTATCCCGATTCACTTGGATTTAATCCCGGCCCAGGCTGCCGGCGCTGATCGGGATTCGCCCCGGCAGAGAGCGGATCGCCTCTACATCTTCGTCCTCATCTTCCCACCATTTTCCTAACGCCGGCGCGGCAGCCGATTCTCCCGGCTCGCCTACATACAGCAGCACCGTAGAACCTTTTTCAACCTTCGTTCCGTCATACGGGATCTGATCAATGACGACAGCACCTTCTCCTTCTGTCTGCGCTTGGAAACCTGCTTGACGCAAAGTCTCATAAGCTTGATCCAGGGTCATGCCGGCAACCAATGGCACTTCAGCCGCTTCTTTGAGCGGAGCAAAATTCTGTCCCGGCAGCGGTTTGCTCGGAGAGAGCGGCGCGTTCAAATCCTGCTTCACTCCCAAGTATTTCAATGTATCCAGCAGGACGCTCTGCACGACCGGACCGCCTACGGCGCCTCCATAAAACGGCACCCCGTCAATCACGACCAGAATCGCCGCCTTGGGTTGATCCGCCGGAGCGAAAGCAACGAAGGAGGCGACGTATTCATTCTGCATATAGGCGCCATTTTCCACTTTCTGCGCCGTTCCGGTCTTGCCGGCTACCCGATACCCCGGCAGAAAGGCCCGTCGGCCGGTGCCGTTCGTCACCACGGACTCCAACATCGTCCGTGCTGTGCGCGACGCCTCTTCACTGACCACCCGCCGAACCTCCTGTTTCTGAAAAGGAGTGACGACTGTACCGGACGGACTGGTGATTTCCCTGACTAATTGCGGCTTCATCAGCGTTCCGCCGTTGGCTACCGCGCTCACGGCTGTAAGCAGTTGAATCGCGGTCACATTATTCGTTTGCCCAATCGACATCGTTGCCAAATCCAGCGCCGTGGCCTTTTGCTTATTGGCTAGAATTCCCCGCGCTTCCCCGGACATCTCGATCCCAGTTTTCTGGCCGAAACCGAAATTATGCAAATATGCATAGAACTTATCTATACCCAGACGCTGACCCATCTCGATGAACCCTGGATTGCAGGAGTTCTCCGTAACCTGGGTAAATGTTTGGGGACCGTGTCCGCCATTTTTCCAGCAACGCACGGCTATACCCAAAACCGAATAAAAACCAGGATCAAAAAAACCGTCTCCCGGCGCAATCTTCTTTTCCTCCAATGCGGCGGCCAGCGTCACAATCTTAAAGGTAGAGCCTGGTTCATAGCCGTTTTGAATCGCCACATTGCGGCGTACGCTCACATCCGCGTCCTGAAAATGATTCAAGTCAAACGTCGGCGCAGTAGCGCTAGCTAACATCTCGCCGCTATTCGGATCCATCACCAAGATCGCAGCGTTCTTCGGCACAAAACCGCTCATATTCTCGCCTTGCCCGGTCATGATCTTGGTCAGTTCACGTTCGGCAAAGGATTGAATGTTCTTATCGATCGTTAAGCGAATAGTATCGCCTGCTTTTGGCGCCAGATAAGCCTTCTGCGCTTCCGGCATGGCAATCCCGTTCGCCCCGTATTCCGTTAAGACGCTGCCGGGTGACCCTTTCAGTTCGTTATCCCGGCTTAACTCGATCCCTTCTAAGCCTTGATTATCGATACCGGCGAATCCGATGACTTGCGCCGCCAAACTGCCCAACGGATAATAGCGCTGGCTGTCTTCCGTCGCGCCAATGCCCGGCAGTTCCATCATGCGCACTTGCTCCGCCGTCTCCGGACTGATCCGTTTCTTCACATACTCGATAGAAGTACGCTTACTGATCCTGGAGAGGATCTCATCTACCGGTTCTTCCAGCAAACCCGAGAGGATTTGAGCGATTTCAGCGGCGCGTCCTGATTGGCGCACTTCCGCCGGAATTGCATAGACGGTTTCCGTACTCACACTCATCGCCAGGATTTCCCCGTTACGATCTTCGATATTCCCCCTTTTCGGCGCCACCGGTACGCCGCGAAAATGCGTATCTTCGGCAATATCCGCTAGTCTCTCTCCTTGCGCCAATTGCACATAAGCCAAACGAACAATAAGTACACCGAGAAAGGCTATCACACATAAAAAAAGGAAGGCAATTCGTTTACGCATGACCACATAGGGACTCAGGTTTTCCACCCCCATTTAGTAACGGGGTTCAGCGTTAAAACGGCCTTCTTCAATGATTAATGCTGTGTAGAGGCAAAGTAGCCGGTAAAAAATTGCGATATCTGCTTGATGGTTGAAGGCGCCCCCGCTGTTTCAGTGGCCACTGTATCCTCTATGGGGGCCGGTAGCGCAGATTGAATCCCCGTTTTGCTATTCAGCACAGATAAGCTCCCCACCACATACACCATATCCGTCGGTTTTTCCATCCCCATTCCCAGCGCCATACTTTCAATACGGCCAACCGAACTCAATTGATTTACCTCGACGCGCAAAGCATCGTTCTGGATCGCTAAAGCTTCGATATCTTTCTGCAATACGCTGATCTGCTGACTCTTGACTGTCGAGAGATAAATCCTGGCCGCGCCGGTCCCTCCCACCAAACAGGATATGAGCAGCAGAACCAGAATGCCTTGCCAGGATTTGCGCCGCGGCGCTATCTTGCGATACTTAGCCGGTTTGGAAGGTTGCATCTCCGGTAACGGTTGTTGCCAGTCGGCTTTTCTCTGTGCTACTACCAAAACTATTCTCTCCATTCTTTCTTTAGACCGAAGGCTTAATAACTATTTATCCGAGGTTCCTGCTAAATCTTCTCAGCAACTCGCAGTTTGGCGCTACGCGAGCGTGGATTGTTCTCCACTTCCGTCTGGGTTGGCAGCAATGGTTTAGTGGTAATGATTTTTGCTAAAGTCTTTTTGCCGCAACTACAGATCGGTAAACCCGGCGGACAAGTACACTGGCCTTGCCAGTCACGCATTTTTTCTTTGACCATCCTGTCTTCCAAGGAATGAAAAGTAATCACTGCGATACGTCCTCCCACCGCTAAACACTCCAAGGCCTGATCGAGCGCCCGCCGCAATACTCCCAATTCATCATTGACCGCGATACGCAGCGCTTGAAAACTTCGTTTAGCCGGATGCGGTCCATTGCGCCGCGCCGCTGCCGGGATCGCTTCCTTGATGACTTGCACCAATGCCCCGGTACTGCGGATCTGCTCCTTCGCTCGCGTTTGCACGATGTGCCGGGCAATCTGCCGGGACCATCGTTCCTCGCCATACTCCCAGAGAATCCGGGCAATCTGCTCTTGGCTCCAGTGGTTGACAATCTCCGCCGCACTCAAAGGATTCTCAGGATTCATCCGCATATCCAATCCGGCATCCTGTTGGTAGCTGAAGCCTCGTTCAGCCTGATCGATTTGCGGGGAAGAAACCCCCAGATCAAACAGCAATCCGTGAACCGGAAACCGGTTACACGCTTGGAGTTGACTCTTCAGATGTTCAAAATTCGTCTGGATCAGCTTCAAACGCGGGTCGCGCCCCAATAACCTGGCGGCGTTGTCTATCGCTTGCGGATCCTGATCCATAGCGATCAGGGTTCCTTGCGGGCTCAATGAATCTAAGATATGGGCGCTGTGTCCCGCGCCGCCTAATGTACAGTCCACATACACCCCATGCACATCCGTCAAGAGCAGACAAACCGCTTCTTCCTTGAGCACCGTCCTGTGTTGAAATGCAAATCGTTCAGGCATTGTTCTTCCCTTATATTCCCAGATTAACAAGTGCGCTGCCGGATCCGGCATACTCTGCCCCGGCTTGTTCTGTATAGTCTGCCCAAAGATTACGGTTCCAAATTTCAACCCGGCTGGCCACTCCGACCAAGACCACTTCCTTTTCTAATTGGGCGTATTCGCGCAGGCTGGCCGATACCAGAATCCGGCCTTGCTTATCCAATTCGCATTCATTGGCCCCGGAAAAGAAAAAACGGACAAAAGCGCGCGCCTCCGGCTGAGTAAAGGGTAAAGCCCGTAGTTTTTCCTCTAATACTTGCCACTCGCTCATGGGATAGACAAATAAACAATGATCCAAGCCCTTCGTGACAATAAAATGTGTACCCAGCATGTCGCGGAATTTTGCCGGGATGATCAGACGGCTTTTCTCATCGATCGTATGGAAGTATTCCCCCATGAACATGTCTGTACACCCCATTTTCTAGACACAATTCACCACTTAGAACCACTTTACTCCACCCTATTTCTATATTGAACGGCCTTTTCCTGCTCAAACATTAGTTTTTTTCTACTTAGCAAAAAAAATCAGGACTTTCGTCCTGATTTTTGCCGTCGGAGCTACAATATCTTGTTATTGCGCCATGCTGCACGTTAAGATCTCTTCTTTCAGTTTACGCCGCAGAATCTTGCCCGTTTCATTGCGCGGAAATTCCGCACGCACTTCGATTATCTGCGGCACTTCATAGGCCACCAAGTATTCCTCGCACCAAGCGATTAAATCATCCGGCGTCACTTTGGCTTGCGGAGATTTCAGTACGACGCTGGCATGGATCAGTTCTCCGGTCTGATCATCCGGTATCCCCAACACGCAAGAATTCGCTACTTCCGGATGCTTATTTAGTACTTTTTCCACTTTTGATGGACCTACCCGGTATCCTTTATGTTTGATCACACTAATCGAGCGTTCTTTAAAGAACACCCAACCCTCATCATCGATCTCGATAATATCTCCTGATTTATACCACAAGCGCTCATTGAGTGTCACGAAACGCTTGGCTGTTTCTTCCGGACTATTCAGATAACTGCACACCATATTATCAGACGATACCAGCACTTCGCCAATATTGCGTCCCTCTTCCAAGGGCTCCAGCGTATCCGGCGTCACTAGCATCACTTGTTTAATCTTACAGACCTTCCCCGCAGAGCCTTCCGGAAAGTCTTCGCCCGCCACCAGCGCTGAGACACTGCCGACCACCTCTGTGCACCCATAACCGGTGTATAACGGACTCCCGACCCGTTCTTGCCAACGCCGGTTAATATCCGGAGGGATCGCTTCTCCGCTGACAAAGACATAGCGAATGGAATCAAGACAGTATTGGTCTATCTTCGCATGATCGAGAATCATCCGGCACATGGTCGGTGTGCCTAACAATATATTCACCTGATAGGTTTCAATACAGCGCAGCAATTCTTCTGTATCAAAATGGGGTAAGAGAATTAAGCTCTCACCATAGAATAGCGCGCCGAATCCCTTATCCTGTCCCAAGATATGATTCAACGGCGACCCTTGCAGCGCGATGCCTTGCCCCCGGGGTATGACCGGGTCGCTCTGCAGCTTAGAATCATCAAATAACTCTAGCAACAGATCATGCGTGATCGGCACGCCTTTCGGCAGGCCTGTCGTGCCGCTGGTATACATGATCTCGGCTATTTCATTGGGTCGAACGGCGGTTGGCGGCGATTCAGGATATACTCCCCGAATCAAGCCAGCAAACGAATCGGCCTGAACATGCAACCCCAAATCGCGCGGTACGGTCTCCAGATCACAGAGAATCACTTGTTGAATCGGCGTGCCCGGCAGAATATCCGGCAATTTATCCATATTGGCCTGAGAACAGACAATCGCCTTTGCTTGACAGTCATTGGCGATATATTGCAGATTTTCTACGACGGCAAAATGGGCTATCGGCACTGCCACCGCGCCTAAGCGCTGTAACGCCAGCCAGGTGATCACCCATTGCGGCATATGCGGCAGAAAAATAATCGCCCGATCCTGCTTGCGCACGCCATTAGCGTACAACGCCCGGGCTAATTGTTCCACTTGCCGGTCTATCTCCGCAAAGGTACACTGGCCGTCTCTATATATCACGGCTGTTTTCTCCGCATTCCTTTCAGCGATTTTCCGAAAAGCCTCATCTAATGTATCTGTCAGACATCTCATACGCTACCCCTCCCTCAGACAATACGCATGATCCCAGCCTTCTCATGATCACCCGCTTTTGTCATCCGCCAACTCCTGCATCTCTCTCGTCATTCTCTAATTTTTATATCCACTAAAAAGTATAAGCCTAATAGTGAAAATATTCAATGGAAATCTACAAATGGCCAAGCAGGACTCCCGGTTGCCCTCATCAGAATGTACGATGTATAATTAAATAGCGTCTTGCGCTGGCAGTGAGTGAAAACAACAGTGGCGCGCTCGGCTGCGGAGAACTTAAATCCGCGGAGAAAGCGCGTTGCGAAAAGAAGGGATGATGGATTTATGAAAGGGTATGGAATGATCTCGGTAGGCAAACACGGCTGGCTGGAAAAAGAAAGACCGGTTTGCGGGCCTTTGGACGCGATCATCAAGCCAACGATCGTAGCGCCCTGTACCTCGGATACCCATACGATGCACGGGGGTTCCGGCCCCAAAGAAAATCTGATCTTGGGCCATGAGGCGGTAGGTACCGTGGTAGAAGTGGGAGTACTGGTGCAAAAGTTCAAACCCGGTGATTTTGTGGTCGTACCCTGCGTCACGCCGGATTGGACCGCCTTGGGCGTCCAGGGGGGGAAGTCCGTCGCCCATGACACTCGCTTGTTTGGCAGTTTTAAATTTTTGGGCTCCAAAGACGGGGTGTTCGGGGAAGTATTCCATGTGAATCAGGCCGACGCCAATCTGGCGGCGCTGACCGAGGGAGTTTCCCCGGAAGCGGCGCTGATGACCGTGGATATGATGTCCACGGGTTTTCACGGCGTGGAAATGGCGGAAATCGGCTTTGGCGATACGGTGGTCGTCATCGGCATCGGTCCTGTGGGGCTGATGGCGGTGGCGGGAGCGGCTCTGCGGGGCGCGGGACGGCTCATCGGCATCGGCACGCGCCCGAATTGCGTGAAAATCGCGCGGGAATACGGCGCGACGGACGTCATCAGCTATAAAGACGGCGATATTGTCCAACAGGTGCTGGATCTGACCGGCGGCGGTGCGAATAAGGTAATCATCGCGGGCGGCAGCCAGGAAACCTTCGGACAGGCCGTCAGTATGACCAAAGAAATGGGCACCATCGCCAATATCAGCTTCTTCGATGTAGGCCACACCCTCTCCATGCCCGCGCTGGCCTGGGGACTGGGCATGGCCAGCAAAGATATCCGGGGCGGCTTCTGCCCTGGCGGCGCGTTGCGGATCGAAAAAATGATGGAGTTGATCAAATACGGGCGGGTGGATACGACGAAGCTCATTTCCCACACCTTCCGCGGTTTTGAGAAGATCAAGGACGCTTTCTGCCTGATGGATGAGAAAACGCCGGATCTGATCAAGCCGGTCGTCTACATTGATTAGAAAGTAAGGATTCCACAGCCAAAAGGCCG
>JAITOV010000153.1 GCA_031289735.1 Peptococcaceae bacterium | reverse complement strand
CACAATATCGAAAGAGATTGTCGCCAAGTTGGGGCTTCACGAGGGCGATAAACTGATTATCCTTGTGGATGTCTGACACCATGGCATTCTAAAGCGATTCTAAATGTTTAATTTGTGTTCCTTAATGGATAACAGAAACCCTATAGAACTCGTTCGTGTTTTCCAGGAAACAGGTTTTCCGCCTGTCCTTTGTTTCATCATAAATCATCAGCCGGAAGGACAGCTATATTATACTGGGCTATCAACGCGAGCATATGGCTTTGCTTTGGTTCTGGCGCAACAACTAACTCCCGCACAACATACTCCGATGTGTACGGCTCGTACTTGCCCTCTTTTATTTCTTTTTTCGCTCCATGTTTTCTTCCCTAACTGTAAAAGTCAGGGCGGGTTCGAGAGTGGTACAATTTCATGGTATAATACTCTTGAAGACAACGGATGAGGAGGGATGATAACGCCTTGACGCAGGGGATAACGCGGGAGATGATCCAAGAAAAAATTACCCGGTTTTTAGCGCAGGTACAAAAACCGGGACGATATATCGGTAATGAATGGAATGCGGTACATAAGGATTGGGACGCCGCTGAGGTGCGGATCGCCCTGGCTTTTCCGGATGTATATGAGGTTGGCATGTCGCATTTGGGCATGCGCCTGCTGTATGAAGTGGTGAATCGTCAGGCGGAATATATCGCCGAGCGCGTCTTTGCGCCCTGGACGGATATGGAGCAAAGAATGCGGGCTGAGCGCATCCCGCTCTTCTCGCTGGAATCCGGTCAGCCGTTGGGCAATTTTGATCTGATCGGATTTTCTCTGCAATATGAAATGAGTTTCAGCAATCTGCTGAATATGTTGGATTTGGCAGGCATCCCGCTGGATGCGGCGGCGCGCGGGCCGGAAGATCCCTGGATCATCGCAGGCGGGCCCTGCGCCTATAATCCGGAGCCGCTGGCGCCGTTTATCGACTTCTTCTTGTTAGGCGAGAGCGAGGAACAACTGCTGCAAGTATTGGCCTTGGTGGCGGAGCACAAGAAGAAACCGCTCTTGCGGGAGGACTTCTTGCGCGAGGCGGCGCAGTTGCCCGGGGTCTATGTACCGGAATTTTATCAGGTGACGTATAAAACAGACGGACGGATTGACAAGATAGAGCGTAAGGTCGCCGGGATTCCGGCGCAAGTACAGAAAGCGATCGTGAAAGATTTTGACGCCGCCGCCTTTCCGGAACGGCCGGTGGTGCCTTATGTGGAGATCATTCATGACCGGATGACCTTGGAAGTGATGCGCGGCTGTCTGCGTGGCTGCCGCTTCTGTCAGGCCGGCATGATCTATCGTCCGGTACGCGAGCGTTCGCCGGAAACCTTGCTGAAGCAGACAGAAGCACTGTTGCAGGCGACCGGTTATCAGGAGGTCTCTCTGACCTCTTTATCCAGCGGGGATTATTCCTGTATCCAGCCTTTGATTGGCGAGATCCTGGATCATTACCAAGCGCAGGGGGTCAATGTATCTCTGCCTTCCCTGCGTCTGGACTCCTTCGGGGTGCGGTTGGCGGAACAAGTACAGAAAGTCCGCAAAGCCGGACTGACGTTTGCTCCGGAAGCGGGGAGCCAGCGCTTGCGCAATGTGATTAATAAAGGCGTCCGTGAAGATCATCTGATGGAGGCGGCGGAAGCCGCCTTCCGGGCCGGTTGGTCCCGGATCAAACTGTATTTTATGATCGGCTTGCCTACGGAAACGTGGGAAGATCTGGATGGCATCGTCAGCCTGGCGCAGCGGGTCGCCGATCTGGGTACGCGCTGTGGACGCAGAAATATTACGGTTACGGTATCGGCCAGTTCTTTCGTGCCGAAGAGCCATACGCCGTTTCAATGGGAGCCGCAGGACCGTCGGGAGTCCTTGCGGGAAAAACAACAATACTTGAGAGATAAACTGCGTGATCGCCGCATCAAATACAGTTATCATGATGTGCCGACCAGTTTTTTAGAAGCCGTACTGGCGAAGGGAGACCGCAGACTGGCGGAAGTGCTGCGCGCCGCTCAGCGTCATGGCTGCCGTTTTGACGGATGGTCGGAACACTTTGACGAAGCGCGCTGGTTACTCTCTTTCCAGGAAGCCGGAGTAGATCCGGAGTTCTATGCCTATCGTCGGAAGGATTATGACGAAGTCTTGCCCTGGGAGCATATCAGTTGCGGCATTCATAAGGATTTCTTCGTTACGGAACACCGCCGGGCCCTTCAGGAAACCTTGACGCCGGATTGCCGCGGGGGAACGTGTAGTGGCTGCGGCGTTTGTAACGCGCTGGCTGTGGATATTGATCTGAAAGGGTGATACTGGGTGCGCTTGAGAATCGAGTTTAGGAAACAGGATGACGCGAAATATATCGCGCATTTGGATCTCACCCGGGTTTTTGAACGGGCGTTGCGCCGGGCGGGTATGGCGATGGCCTATTCGGAGGGCTTTAATCCGCATCCTAAAATCGCTTTTGGCTCGGCGCTGGCAGTCGGTGTGGAAGGGGAACGGGAATACGTGGATCTGGAATTGCGCTTCGAGCAGGATCCGGTGGAAGTATTGCGTGCGTTGCAAGTACAGATGCCGCAGGGAATCCGGCTGACGGAAGGCCGGGTCATCGATGCCGGGATGAAACCGTTGATGGCGGTGCTCAATTGCGCGCGCTACCGGCTCAGCGTACCCTCGTCCTTATCGTTGCCGGAAGAGCGTTTGTCCAGAGCGATCAGCGCATGGTTGGAGCGTACACAGGTTCCGTATCTGCGTTTCACGAAAAAAGGCCGCAAAGAAAAAGATATCCGGCCTTGGGTAGAAAGCATCAGCGGAGTGATGGAGGCGGAAACCGTGGTTTTCCAGTTGGAAATCAATATCAGCCCACAAGGCAGCGTGCGTCCCGAAGAGGTGATCGCCAGCCTGTGCGCTCTGGAAAATCTGCCGTTGGCCCTGGATGAATTACGGATTCAAAGAATCGGGCTATATGTCCGGCATGGAGAGGATAGACAACCCCCGTGGAGAATATCGTGAAGAAAATCATCCTACAAGGCCGGGGCGCGTGCTTGCGCGCGGCGGTCATCGAGCGCGGCGAGTTGACCGAAGTCCTGGAGGAAGAGTGTTCCGGCTTGACCGGCAGTATTTACCGAGCCCGTGTCGAGAATGTCCTGCCCGGTATGCAGGCGGCGTTTGTCGATATCGGTTTGGAAAAGAATGCCTTTCTAACCATACAGCCAGGGGTGGATATTCGTGCGCTTCTGCAGCCCCGTCAAGCACTGGTGGTGCAGCTGATTAAAGAACCTACCGGGAACAAAGGGGCGCGGGTGACGACAGAATTAACCCTGCCGGGCCGTTACGCCGTACTTCTGCCGGCGGCGCGTGAAGCCGGCGTGTCCCTCAGGATTGACGACCCGGCGGAAAGAGAGCGCTTAAAAAATTTGGCGGCAACGCTTTGCCCGGCCGGCATGGGGCTGATCCTGCGGACGATGGCGGAGGGACAATCGTCCGCAGAGATCGCCGCCGATATCCAAAAGGTGTCAGAATTATGGCGCCGGATCAGTCAGCGGATCGAGCATACGCCGATTCCGGGTTTGATCTATCGGGAAGCGAATCTGCTGACGATCTTGACGCGCGATGTCATCGACGGATCGGTTGAACAGATCATTGTGGATGATGAAAACACGGCCGGATTGCTGCGTAGCGCGTTGCGCGAGATTAAACATCCGGCGGCGCGCTGCGTACGTGTGAACTTGCGGGACGATCTCTGGGAGATCTATGATGTGCATCAGGAGATCAGCAAGGCGCTACGACCGAAGGTGTGGCTGAAATGCGGCGGATATCTGGTCATAGAGCCGACCGAAGCGCTGGTCGTGATCGATGTCAATACGGGCAAGAATACTGGTAAGCAATCGATGGCCGAGACGATCCTGCAAACGAACGTGGAGGCGGCGGCGGAGATCGCCCGGCAACTGCGCTTGCGTAACCTGGGCGGGATCATCGTGATTGATTTTATCGATATGGAGCGGGAAGAAGATCGCCTGCATGTCTTAAAACAGTTGGAACAATCCTGTCAGAATGATAAAATGAAATTCCAGGTGGTCGGTTTGACCAAGCTGGGTTTAGTGGAGATGACGCGCAAGCGGGCCGGTAAGCCGCTCAGCGCTCGCTACACAATATAGAGATTCGCAGAGTGAGCAGTTAGGAGAATATGCGCTGATGCCTGACCAGACGCCAGAGAGAATACCGGATAATGAAATCATCCGCCAGGTCTTAGCCGGGCGGCATGAAGTGTTTGCGTTACTGGTCGAACGCTACCAGAAACCGCTGGTGTATTTCTTGTGCCGGGTTACGCCCACACGGGAAGAGGCGTATGATTTCGCGCAAGAAGCATTTTTGGCGGCTTATCGCCATCTGTGGCGCTATTCCGAGCAATATACGTTTCGGGCCTGGTTATTCCGGATCGGGCGCAATCTGGCGTTGGATGATTATCGCAAAAGGCGCCGGGCGGTTGTTGTACCGGAAGCCTTGACCGATCAGCTGGCCGAGACGCGGCCGGGTCCGGAAGATCAGTGTGTGATGAAGGAAGAACAGGTCATGTTGCGCCAAGCGATGGAACAATTACCCGAGCATTACCGCAGTGTTCTATACCTGCGCTATCAGCAGGAGCTGACCTATGAAGAAATCAGCGTGGCGTTGAATATTCCGCTCAGCCGGGTGAAGACCCATTTACACCGCGCGAAGAAATACCTGCGTCAAGATCTTGAAAGGAGGGCTAAGGATGAAAGAATTCGAGGATCTGTCCGCGGTAAGGCTCCGCTTGATGCGTGAAAGCATCGTGGCGGAGATTAGCGCTCATCCGGCCGATTTTGCCCGGGAACGGGAATTGCGGCGGCGGCAACGCTGGGGGTGGCTGCTCTTACTGAGTTTTACGCTGATGCTGACGCCAGGCCTGTGCTTGTTATGGATCTATGGTGAACGCTTGCTCCAGATCGGCGGCCGCCTGGCGCAATGGGGACAGGGTTTTGCCTGGCCGCTGACGGGGATGGCCGTGGTAGCGCTGCTGCTGAGTACAGAACTGGGGCGGAGTTTACGCACGGTTCAGCGGAAGGAATTCGAGGAATGGAGCAAGCTGTAGAGACGATGAAACGGGATGTGCGGGATCATGCCCGGCGCAGCCGGGAGGAAATCTGGCAAATTGCGCGTCAGATTGGCGAGCATCCTGAGCTTGGCTATCAGGAGTATTTTGCTGTAGAGGTCCTCAGTGATTATTTACGGCGGAACGGGTTTAGCGTGGAAACAGGCATTGCCGGATTAGAGACGGCTTTTGTGGCGCGGTATCCACGGAGTGCGCCGCTGATCTCCGCGGCGGAAACGGGAGCGGGAACGAAGATCGCTTTTCTGGCTGAGTACGACGCGCTGCCGGAGATCGGACACGGCTGCGGACATCACTTAATTGCCGCGGCCAGTGCAGGAGCGGCTGCCGTCCTCAGTAAAATTGCGTCGCTACCGGGTGAAGTCTGGGTCGTCGGCACACCCGCCGAAGAGACCAGCGGCGCAAAAGTTCTTCTGGCGGAACAGGGTTTTTTTGCC
>JAITOV010000102.1 GCA_031289735.1 Peptococcaceae bacterium | reverse complement strand
GAACTTTTACCTGATTGACACGAGCCAATTATATCATGGGTATCACCAAGCCGATGGGCTTGCGGCGACTAAGCAGGAACGCCGGTTTTCTTCCTGCAAATCATATTATACGAGGAGGGTTCAGGATGAAACATCTACAAAAATTCCTGCCGGCGCTGTTCCTTGTTACCTTGTTCCTGCTGCTCACCGGTTGCAGCTCCAATCAGCAGATCATTTTCGACGCCTCAGCGAAGCTGACGGACGCCCAATCCTACCGTCAGCATTCTACGGTAGAGCTACAGTTCAACGGCTCCGGCTTCGCGCCGGAAGAACAGGCCACGATCGACCAGATTGCCGCGTATCTCAACGGCACAACATTGGAGATCGACGCCCAATCTCAGCTGACCGCCGATGGCGCGGCGGCAAAAGCGCTGCTGGAATTTGCCCTAGATCTGCAAGGTATGAGCGTCCGCTTACCGATTTGGGTCGATTACGATTTTAGCGGCGACGAAGCCAAATTTGTGGAAATCTACCAGCTGCCTGGTATCGCCGACGCCTTTTTGCCGCCGGATTTCCAGGGCAATAAGTACGCGGTCGTGAATATCGCCGACATGCCCGCCGCGGATCTCGCGCTTCTGCCCGATCTGGGCAAACTCATACCCGGCATTCTGGCGGATACGAAAGCTCTACAGGCCAGCTTCGCCCAGCGCTTTAACCCCAATCTCGACGTGACCCACACCGGGAGCGCAACCATTACCACCCCTGACGGCGCTAAAGAAGCTCAACTCTATCAAATCAGTCTGGACGACGCGCAATGTAAACAATTCCTGCGCGACTTCATTAACAGTTTCCTCCAGGATCCCGAAGTTTTGCGTTTCATCAATCACCTGACCGCCACAGTGGTCGCCGGCCAAGGTGTGACCGCCGATCCGAATCTGTCCGGGCAAACCACGGAAGACGGAAGTATATCAAACGATCCAAGCGCGCCTCTGCTCTTAGAACTCTTTAACGAGGCGCTGGATCAATTCGACACCATTCCTATCATCGGTGATCAGGGAGTGCAAATCACCTTAGCCATCGCCGACGGTTATTGCCTGCAAAGCGAATACGCCCTGCATTTTCACTTCGACCCGAACTCCCTCATCGGAACAAACCTACCGGAGGAAGGTTATCTGCCTACCGCTACACCTGAAGACTTCCCAGGCACGCTGGATCTGCAAATCAAGATCAAAAACACCCTCTCCGCCATCAATGCGCTGCCAGACATCACGCTGCCGGAACTCACCGCGGACAATTCATTTAATTACTTCGATCTGCTAACCGCTTTAACGCCTCCGCCACCGGCACCCTACAACCGCTTGGCGGGCGCGAACCGCTATGAGACCGCCCGGATCATCGCTGAGGATAATTTTTATGCCTGCCAAAATATCGTCGTCATTCCCGGTACGGATTACGCCAGCGCCCTGACCGCCAACATTCTCGCCATGACCTTGGACGCCCCCATCCTGTTGGCCGATCCCACGCCGGAAGGCTTACAGGATCTGGATTCTTTCCTGGAAAACTTTTCCCCGAACGCCGCGATCTATTTAGTTGGCGGAACAGAAGCCTGGGCTGCCTCCTTGACCGATACCCTCAGTCATACGTTCTACCCGCCGCATGATGTGCAATGGATCAACGGCGAAGATCCTTACGCGACTGCGGTACGCGTCGCTCAGGCAGCGGAGCTTCCCGCCGGTGGGACCGTCCTTTTAGCTGCCAACGAGATTGACGCCGCCGCCGCTGCCGCATTCGCCGGTCTCTGCCACTCCCCGCTCCTGCTCACCAGTCCAGCCGGACTGTCAGCGGCGGCCAGGGATTATCTGGCGCAGCAAGCCCCCTCCTATATCTTCCTGATCGGCGGCGCCGCCGCGCTTCCCGATAGCATCGCCGCTGAAATCCGCACCCTATTACCCAGCGTAGAGATCATTCGCCTGGCCGGGAACGACCGCTATGAAACCCAGACCGCCATCGCCCGTAAGTCGTATGACAAACCGCCGTTCATCACATTAGCCAGCGGCGTAAATCTGACAGACGCACTGATCAGCAGCGCATCTATGTACGCGCAACGCGGCGTGACCCTCTTCGTCGATCCGGGCAACGATACCCTCCCACCGGCCATTAGCGCTTATCTGGCCGAACTCGGCGCGGCGGGGCATACGCCGCACATCGTCGTGCTTGGCGGCCCCGGCGCTGTTCCGGATACGCTGGTTCAACAAGCGCTCGACTGCTTGAACCCATAACAGTAAGACAAACAGAGAATGCTATATCGGACGAAACGCCGGTATAGCATTCTCTGTTTTATCCAGTCTGTTTTATCCAGTCTCTTTCATCCCATCCAGTCTCATACCCGCGCCGCGACTTCCAGCGCGATACGCAAGAGCCGGGCATTGTCATCCCGCGGCAGACGTCCCAGTGTACGCGGATCCCAGGCCAGAGAAGTCAAACTGTCGGCGGCGTAAAGGAATTGATACGCCGCGACATGACGAAACTGAGCGACCGCCATCAGCGAAGCGCATTCCATTTCCACACTAATACATCCTTCGCGCTTTCGTTGTTCCATATTACCGCGCGTCTCCCGATAAATCGCGTCCGTTGTCCACGTCTTGCCACAAACATGCGGCA
The DNA here is from genome assembly GCA_031289735.1 of Peptococcaceae bacterium. Classification (GTDB taxonomy): domain Bacteria; phylum Bacillota; class Desulfitobacteriia; order Desulfitobacteriales; family Desulfitobacteriaceae; genus JAITOS01. Next base: position 2,188 of record JAITOV010000102.1, on the reverse strand, counting down.
AGCCTAATTCGCTGATAATCGCACTCAGACGCCGGGCGGTCATTACTTCAATGTACTCACTGGGCGGCGCGTAATGATAGCTCGTCCCTTCATCACGATACGCGGCAGTCGGCACGATCAAGGATTGCGCGGCAATATCACGGTCAAGCACGCCGCATGAGCCAAAGAACACAAATTTCCGACAACCCTTGGCGATCATTACTTCCAATAATCCCGCACAAGCGGGACCGCCAACGGTCGTGCAGTATATCGCCATGTCCTGACCCGCATAGTTGACACGGTAAACCGGAACGGACACACAGGCCTGTAACGCATCAATCCGCGTCGCCGCATAATCCTCTGTGAGCGCGGTGATCATCTGCTCACTAAAGGCCACGACAGCGATTTCCGGAAAGCCGTCAATATGCGGCGATATAGCGTGCGGATGAATAATCGCGTCCGTGCAATCATCAAATGTATCAATAATACTCACTGCGAACCCCTACTTAGAAATCAATCGTCCTCGGCGCCGCGGCAAATGAGCTAAAGGTCGCTTTGCCGTGCTTAAAATACAACGCTTGAGTATTCGGATCATCCGCCGCATAGCGGTCTTTCAGATTCGGAAAAGCATCGAGGATAGAGGCTTTGGCTTCGACGCGTTGATCGTCAACCAGCGTACCCGCGATGCGAATCCAGTTTTCCCCGTCAAAAGCGCTGATTTCCACCTTTGGATTTGCGGCGATCTGTTTGGATACGTCTTTTGCTTTGCCCGTCTGGATATAGAGCTTATCCTCAAAAACATGATAGGTGCCAAACGGCCTCACGCGCGGCTGATCCCCCTCGACGGTCGCCAAAAAATAAACTTTTGCATTTTTAAGAAATTCATAGACTTCCTGTACCTGAGCCATGCTAACTCCTCCTTCTAATTCACCGAAAATTTTTCCAACTAATTCATATATTACACATGTGTTTAATAAGATTATAACATCCGGCTCTGTTTTGTCAACCGTTCTTTTCGCTATTCTTAGGCGATTCTCCCTGAGCGGCTTCCTCGGCCAAACGGCGAAAATAGCGGCAATTTTCTACGATATCCGGACCCTGTCTGAACAAACCGCCGCCCATCAGGAACATGACGTCTTGCCCATACACCTGAAGCTGCTCAGGAATACTGCTCAAACTAAGGCCGCCGGCGGGACAAGGAAAGATCGCTTTGATCCCATGCATAGGCTGTGCTGTTCCCTGGGTAATCTGTTGGCATTCGGCGCGGCTAAAAGAGAAGCGGCCGCCAAAGCTGGGATAGATGACCGCGTCCGCCCCAGCCAGACGGTTGATCTGACCGAATAAGGCTAAATGAGCGATCCCGTGCTCTGGATGCAGCACCCAACTACCCAAACACGCGGGATGACTCAACAGCGGCAAAGCCAGAGCATCCTCGTCAGCCAAAGCGCGCAGCGTATCGAACCCCGTCAGTCCCGGCGCGATCAACAAGCCCCCCGCGCCGCACTCCTTGGCATAACCGGCGCGCTTAAATACTTCGCCATACGGGGCCGTGACATTGGCCACATACAGACTGTGTCCGCCGGTTTCCCGGTTGGCGCGCGCCACAGCCTGCGCGCACAGCTCGACCCGCTGGCCGAACGGCGCATACCGCTGATCGGTCAGGCCGTGATCATCCTTAATGATATCGAGTCCGCCCAAAGCGAATTGATAAGCTAACCGCGCCAGTTCCGCCGCGTTCAGCCCCAGCGGTTTAAGCGCGGAGCAAAGCAGCGGCCGTGACGGCGCCTGCAATAGCTGGCGTAATCCCTGCCGGCCGAAACGCGGGCCGCGATAAGCCGCGGTCATGCTCGCCGGGAGAGAAATTTCTTCGACCCGATAGCCGGGTTTAAGACTGATATTGCCGATGATGACGTTTAAGAGCTGGGTCAGCTCCCCGGCTGATGTTTCCGCCGCAAAGCTGACGGTCGCCCGAAAAGCGTTGGCGCTCAGCGCACTCAAGTCTTCGAGCTGTCCGATCACCGGCCGCACGCTCTCCGGTAATAAATCCTCCGGTAACTCCACCGTCTGCTCCAGACAGAGATCCAGCGCCTTCTGATGGGCTTCTTGTTCCGTACCGCTCAACCGGTAAACGACCGTGAAGCGCTCACGCATCAGAGCCGTCCTTGTGGCTGCGCGCGTTTGGCCGAGATGATTTCCGTGTTCATTCCCG
>JAITOV010000066.1 GCA_031289735.1 Peptococcaceae bacterium | reverse complement strand
ATTCACTGCCTGGTGTAATATCTGATTCATCTTTCCTTACTTTTGGCGCTATTTGTTTTATGATGTCAATGGATTTTTGTTGCTGCAACAGCACTGTATCTTGTGGTTCCTGTGGCGTTGTTGCAGAAATGGTATAACCGAATATTGATCCAATAAGTATAATCACCAGCGTGGATAATAGTAAAATTTTCTTCATTGCATTCCCTTCTTTCATTCGTTTTAGATAAACCAGAACCCAGCATTCGTGTAGGGGCAGTGCGCCTTCAGATGACTTTAAACGGGTATACTCCGTTTAAATGCTGATCCAAGGCGACGCTGTTCGAGATGATCGGCAGCCGTTGCTATCCCAAGTATATCAATCATTGTTGCTCCCGATCTTAGTGCGTTCTGATCTTACCTCTCAAGACCTTCCGGCACGTCCGGCTGATACAGGCAGAAGAAGCAGGTTGACGTCGACGACTGTACCGCGAGAAAAAGCGCCAGAGCTGGTACGACCCCGATCAGTGTTTGGGCGAGACGCGTTAGTTTTTGTTTCATATGCACTCCTTTCCTATTATTTTTCGAAACTTGCGCTCAACGATGAAAAACCATTAAGCGGCAGCTTCAGCTGTTTTCAGCTTAACGGTTGATGATGCAGATTTCAATACGGTTGGGACAACTGGTCGTTTTTTGGGACAACTTGCACTTGCGGAGGGCTAGGGAACGAGTATTTCCACCCTATATATTCCGTTTTCCCTGATAATATCCATTTTTCCGCCGTATTTATTGACCGCTCGCTGAACATTCTTCAGCCCCAGTCCGTGCTTACCGGCGCGACGCCTTGGCTTTACGGTGGCATCGCAGGCGTTTTCAATGTGTATCACCAAGGCAGTATGCCGCTGGACGATGGCGGCTGTGATCTGTTTTTCCGTTTCCGACGGGAGCGACAGACAGGCTGCAAAGGCGTTCTCATACAGGTTGCCGAGTATCACGCATAGATCTAGCGGCGCTATTTTCATGGTTGATCCCAGTCTAACGTCAAGCTCAAAGCGGATCCCCGCTTTTTTGGCGCGTTGCGTCTGTTCGCTAAGCAAGGCGCTCAAAACAGGGTGTTCGGTTCTAACGACCTTGATTTTGTCGTTCATTTCCCATTCAAGTTCTTGAATATACCCGGCTGTCAGTTCCTGCTGACCTCGGTTCAGCAGGGTTTTCATGAGCTGGATATGTTTTTTCATATCATGCCACAAGATGTCTGTTTCTTGCTGGTGTTCAGTCAATATCTCAAAGTATTGTTTTTGCAGTTCCAGCTTGAGCTCCGCGGCCTCATTTTTGCTTTTATACGCAAAAGCCAGCTTGATCCGGTCAAAGTACCAAAAAACGATGATATTCATATAGACGACGCCGATCATCGTCCATAAGGCTACCGGCCTAAATCCCCCGTAAACCTCGACGCAAATGACAAATACATAATACGCCAGCATGATCGAAAAAACCTGGCAGAGCAGGAGCGGCAACATCAGTTTAAGCTCATCCCTGGCTGGATGGTTGGTTTGCCGCTGAATTACGGACACCGATATTTTGACCAGGAAGATTTGGATGAGCTTGGCGACCACAATACACAGCACCCTTGGCAAGCCGTATTCCAGGGTATTCGTTACGTCAATATGCCACAGACCGGATACCAGACCGGAACAAAAGATTTCCGAACCCATCATGATGGCCGCAAAATAGAACACGGAGAAGATTCTTGAGGACAGACTGCTCTTATATAGTCCCCTCGCCAGCGCGTACACACCCACCAGAGTATAGATGATTAAAATGATTTCCGCGCGGTAAAACAGGCTGAGCAGGATTAACCCCAAACCGAATACGGCATACCAGGGCCAGGTACCCCACCGTTCTCGCCGTTCCCGCCGCTTTTCCAGAATACCGCTGACGTATTGATACACGATGAAGGTATCAAATACCGCGGCCACACCCTCAAATATTTGAAACAGAAGTAATTGCTGCATCTAGTCACCTCTTATGTATTTGCTCAGCGCCGCAAAGAAAGAATTGCGGTAGCTTCGCGAGAGCTTTATTTCTTCCATATTTTTCAGAACAATGTAAGACTCCTTCATGCCGCTGTAATGATCCAGGTTGATGATAAAACTGCTATGGCTCTGCACAAATTGAGGATGGTCTTGCAGCAGTTCCTTCGCCTTTTTCAACGGCATTCTCAACTCATAACACCCGCTTACCGCGTGAACGCACAACGTATTGCGCCTTACCTCAACGTACATGATTTCCGGCGCGGTGAGCGCTATCGTCACCATATCTGTCGGAAATTCAAAGACCATAGGGAACAGACGCGCTTGGGCGCTGTTGAGGATTTGCCAGACTTTTTCCCGCGCCACCGGCTTGGGGGCGAACCAGTCCACGCGGTCAAAACAATCGTATATGTACTCTCCCCTGACGCTCACCATGGCGATGAACACCTTGTGTTTGGCCTGTTTCAGCCTTCGGGCAATCTCCCAGCCGTCCGCATCGGGCATTTGAATATCCAGAAAAAGCAGATCAAACTGCTCGCCGTCATACAGTCGTTGCAGAAAAACCGCCGCTGACAGAAATTCTCTGATTTCATGCTTATGGGTATAAGTCAGGATGCTGTTGCGCAGTTGTTCGATCTCTCCGGCGTCGTCGTCACAAATGGCGATTTTCATTCGAACCTCCACATACATTGGCACTTATATTTATGTATTTATACTTAATATTATATAGGTTCCAGCGAAGATAAAACAGAGGGCATAGGTTCTATCAAAGAGGTTCCGCGCAATATCATGGCGCAAGTTGTCCCAAAATCCGGTAAGTTATCCCAGCAAGATGTATATCGCCAATTTTTGCGGTATGATGATAGGGAAGAAGGAGGATCGTATCGATGATTTCAAAACTTGCATTCGTCTTAGCCGAACATTTTTCTGAGCGAAATATGTATCAGCGCGAGGAAATCAGTATTTATACCTATGGATTTGAACTGCTCATTTCAACGGTCGTCAATCTGTTGGGCATACTTTGTATTGCTCTGTTCATGGGGGTCGTAGTTGAAGCGGTATGTTTCTGCCTGGCTTTTATTCCCTTGCGCGTTACTGCCGGCGGCTATCACGCCAAGCGCCACTGGTCTTGTATTACCGGCTTCAATGCAATATTTCTTGTTTTTGCGCTGTTGCAGGGCTATATGCACCCTGAATTTGTCTTGCCCTATTCACTCGCGGCCATAGCGGTATCCTCTTTGCTGATCTGGGCGCTGTCGCCGGTAGCGGCGGCTAATAAGCCTTTGTCAAAAGCGAAGCAAGAACGGCAGCGCGAAAAGAGCCTGATCCTTGCTTGTATCAATATGGCCGTGACGCTGTCATTTTTCGCTGTTCCGGCGATCCGGGATTATTCTTCGCTTCTGGCCTGGTATAATTCAGGCGCACTCGCCGCCAGCGCCTCTCTGGCGGCAGCCGTGGCGGTAAGCAAAACAACGGATCCACCGGCGGCACGATGAGGATTGATCCCAGTCGCATCCTGTGCGATAATGAGTCTATATTTGTACTAAGTGAACCAGTATGATTAAAGAAGACATGAGGAAAAGGTGGGAATACGGTGAATTATTATCAACCGGAAATGGAGTGCGCCTCGCCAGAGCAGCTACGTAAGATCCAAGAAGAAAAACTCATCCATTTAGTCTCGCGCGTGTATGAAAATGTCCCTTATTATCGCCAAATGATGGATGAAAAAGGCGTCAAGCCCCGTGACATTCAATCCTTGGACGATATCGCCAAGTTACCCTTCCTGTCTAAAAACGATTTAAAAGAAGCCTATCCTTACGGCTTGCTGGCCCGGCCGCTGAGCGATTGCGTGCGGATTCAATCGACCAGTGGCACGACCGGGAAACGCGTGGTTGCCTTCTATACGCAGAACGATCTCGACGTCTGGGAAGAATGCTGCGCTCGGGCGATTGTCGCCGCCGGCGGCACGAAGGACGACGTCGTACATGTCTGCTACGGATACGGGCTGTTTACCGGCGGACCCGGACTGAACGGCGGCTCACATAAACTCGGCTCCCTGACCTTGCCGATGTCATCCGGCAATACGGAACGCCAGATTCAATTCATGACTGATCTGGGATCCACGATCCTCTGCTGTACCCCGTCCTATGCGGCTTTCCTAGGCGAAACCATCGTCCAGCAAGGTTTGCAGGAGCAAATAAAGTTAAAAGCCGGTATCTTCGGCGCGGAAGCCTGGAGCGAAGAAATGCGCCGTGATATCGAAAAAATGCTGCATATCAAGGCGTATGACATTTACGGACTGACTGAAATCTCCGGACCGGGGGTATCCTTTGAATGTTCCGAACAAACAGGGATGCACATCAATGAAGATTATTTCTTCGCTGAGATTATCGATCCCCAAACAGAGCAAGTGCTGCCGGAAGGGAGTATCGGCGAGCTGGTCTTTACCAGTCTGAGTAAAGAAGCCTTCCCGCTCATTCGCTATCGCACCAGAGATATCTGCAAGCTCACTCGTGAGCCATGTTCTTGCGGCCGCACCTTGATCAAGATGGCGAAACCGATGGGCCGTAGCGACGACATGCTGATCATCCGCGGCGTCAATGTTTTTCCCTCCCAGATCGAGACGGTACTCCTGAACTGCGGTTATCCGGCCAATTATCAAATCATCGTTGACCGGGTGAACTATACCGATACATTCGACGTACAGGTAGAAATGACGCCGGAAATGTTCTCGGATACGGTGAAAAAGGTCTCCGTTCGCGAAAAAGACCTGGTCAATTCCCTCAAAGCGATGCTCGGTATCTCGCCGAAAGTCACCTTAGTGGCGCCGCGCACGATTGCCCGCAGCGAAGGGAAAGCTGTCCGCGTCATTGACAAACGCAAAATCTAATATTGTTGTAAAGCAAGGAGGATGTCCGATGCCCATCGATCAAATTTCTGTATTTGTTGAAAATAACACAGGCCGTCTGGCTGAAATCACCGAGATCCTAGGAAACGCGCAGATTGACTTGCGCGCCTTATCCATCGCCGATACGGCGGATTTCGGTATCCTGCGCCTGATCGTTGACGACCCGCAAAAGACCGCCGATATCTTAAAAGAAGCGGGTTGCGTCTTCTCCGTTACCCCTGTGCTCGCCGTCTCTATAGAGGATACACCGGGAAGCCTGGCGCGCAGGCTGCGTCTCCTGTCCGACTCCGGCTTCAGCGTGGAATACGCTTACGCTTTCATCACCCGTAAACAGAATAACGCCTATGTCATCTTCCGGGTCGATGATAACGACCTCGCCGCCGCAGTCTTAGAACAACACGGCGTCAAAGTCGCCGAGACCGCAGATCTGTTTGATCTTTAACCAGAGCGCGTCACCGTGAGGGAGATCTGACAATCAAAAATCGTACTCCGGCGCATACGTCGCCGCGGAACGTTCATACACCGCATTCACGCCCATAACTTCCACGCTGACTTTTTCGGCCGGGAGATTTAAGAGCGCCTGCACGGCGGTTTGGATCTGCGCTTTGAGTTGCGGGTCTCCCGCGCCTTCCGCGATCACCAGGACACCGTCAATCACCGGTTTTTGCTCCATGACGATCACCGGTTGACTGGAACCGTTCGGCAGCACTAATTGATGACTACTGGTTTCTTCCGTGATTTCGCTGGCGCCGCCGGATTTGTCGGTTTGGCTCTGCGTACGCTTGGTTATGTTCTCATTATGGGCGTACTCACGGACGAGACCGGAAGACAGGCTGACAAAGACCTCGGCGCGTCCGACATCTTTCATCAACTGAAGCTTTTCCTTTAGTTTAGCCTCCAAGGCGTTCTCCAATAGCACGATACTCCCTTGCTCCGCCGCCGGACGGGCCTCGTTCTGACTGGGCGCAGTGGCGTTGACTTTGGTTGAGACAGAGAGTTCCTTGCCCCAGTAGATCATCAAGACCGCTGCCACGATCACCCCTAAAACCATGAGCGAAAATTGTTTGTTGTTCATCATCCGTCCTTCCTCCTACTCCCATTTTTGGATCAATACGATTTTTTCCACCGGAATCTCCAGTACCACGCGCATCTTCTCGCTGACCTGTTGCCCGGAACTCTCCGCCGCCTGCGCATATAGGGTCAAGGTCAGGGTGACAGAAGCGATATCCGGCTGTTCCAACCAGCGCAGTTGATCATTGACGAAACGCACGCTTACCTGCGCATCCCGCACCCCATTCACCCCCAGAGCTAAACTGCGTATCTCATTGCTGAGAATCGAGCGATAGTGCTCAACGATCGCACCCTGCGCCGCCTGCTCCGGCTCCTCACCAGCCCATACCGCCACATCCGTTCTGGGCGGCGTTACCCAAGCCGGGATATCCATCGCCAGCGGTGTATGTAAAAAAGCGTTCACCGGCTGCAGCACTGCCGCAATCACAAAGAGCCCCATGATCAGGCGAACAAAACGCTGCATCTGCGCGCTCGGCAGAAGCATTTCCACAAACGTCGCCAGCAGCAAAATCACAATTAAATTGCGCACCAATAATTGCAATCCAGCCATCATACCCTCCTTAACGCAGCATCACGGTCATATTGCCGATACCCACCACGATGATCACCGTCATAAAAAACATCATCGCGATGGAAGCCACCCCGGCAAAGATCAAAAAGATACTCTTAGACATCTGTTCCAGGCTTTGCGCCAGGACTTCTTCCCCTAACGGTTCGATCAATGCTGCCGAGACCCGAAATACCAGATACATCACCACGATCTGCATCGCCGGCCCGGCACAGATCACCAACAGGGCGATCACCGCCACCACGCCCAGCGCATTGCGCAGGAGAATGCCCGAACCCAGTACGATCTCGACCGCATCCTTAAAGTACTTACCTACGACCGGTATGACGTCCGCTGAATACTTCGCCGTCCGCAGCAGCACCCCGTCAGCCACACCGCCCACAACTCCCTGGATCGTCATCGTACCGATGAACAGGGTCAAGGCCAGCCCCAACCCCGTCTTACCCGCGAAATCCAACAGATTGGCCAGCCGTTTCACTTGAAACTGCGTCGAGATCTGGTTAAAGAGATGCAGCGCCGCAGCCAGAAATACCAGCGGCAGAACGACCGATTTTAAGAACGTCGCCAAAAAAATCAGACTGCCCAAGACCAACGGGCGGAACAACGCCGCCGAAGTCACATGCCCCATCGCCAGTAGCAAGCTCAGCATCACCGGAAAGATCGCCTGCATAAAGCCGGTCATCTGATCAATCGCCGTATAGGCTAAGCGAATCGCCGTCTGAAACATGGCAATCACCATACCGAGCAATACCAGGAAGGTCATCAGGCGGGCGGCCTGGCTCACGCTGCCGTTAAAGACTCCCTGTAATTGCTGCAAGACAGCGCCCAGCACCGCCAGAATCAGGAGTTTACCCATCAGCGGCGCACATCTCAGCAGCTCTTTTTGCAACAGGATCAGGCAGGCTTTGCCGATCTCCGCCGGATCAAGGTGAGCGCGCCCCGCGCGCAGGTCGTCAAACATCCGGCGCAAGGAAAATCCGGGCATCGCGGCTTGTATATCACTGTCCAAACGCTCCAAATAAGCTTGCATCTCTGTCAGATCAACGCGCAGGCCCAGATCGTCCAGCGGATCCGTGAGGGAATCCTCCGCCTGTCCCGCCGATGAACGCTCCGACGGGCTCGCCAGGGAAGTATCCTCCGCAAATACTGTAATGCCCGGAATCTCCGGTACCTGAATCGTGATCTCCTTTGGCTCCGCGGCAGGAAGCGCCAGTATGGTCTCAGGCCAGAGCCAAGCCCAGAGCGCCAGCCAGCATAAACCCGCTCCTACCACCTTGATGATTCTGATCAGCACGTCAATCCCCCCAGGCCAGCAAGCGTACCAAAGACTCCAAAATCGCCGTGATAATCGGGATCGCCAGGACAAAAACCCCGACCTTGGCTGCTAATTCCACCTTCGCGGCCAACGCCCCTTCACCGGCGTCCCGGCAGATCGCAGCCCCGAATTCAGCCAAATAAGCAATACCAACAATTTTCAAGATAATTAATAAATAATACGAACTGACATTCGCCTGTTCCGCCAGGTTTTGCAGCAGATCGATGATGACCTTCACTCTGCCCAGCACCAGCAAGAAGATCGCGGTCCCCGCCAAAATCGTCATCTGCAGCGCGATTTCCGGGCGCACTTGCCGCAGCACGATACCCAGGACTGAAACGGTCAGCGCCAGTCCGACAATTTGCCAGATTTCCACAACATCCACCTCTTTTGCAGTGGCCCGGTCATTTCTTGAACGCAACGCGCTAATAAAGCTGAAAGACGCTTTTCACCAGGGTGAACACCTGCGCGATACCATCAATGACAATGTATAGCACCGCAACCACTCCGGCCAGCGTGACCAGGGTTGCTTGTTCTTTTTTACCCGCTTGTTCCAGCATAATCGCCATAATCGCCACGACCAGCCCGACTCCCGCGACTTTCAATACCATCTCTAAGCCCAAGCCCATACTCTCCACCCTTCCCTTGCCACACTCAAAGCAAAATAATCGCTCCGGCAATCCCCAGCATAAAGCCCATGTAACTCCACATTTTCGCCTGTTGATCCGCTCGTACATTGTTTTGCTCCCAGAGGAGCGCCAGCTGGCGCTGAATGCGTTCCAATTGCTTATGCTGATCATCACGGTCGGAACGGCCCAAGCCTTTCCCGGTATCTTTCAGTAAGGCCCAGTCTGTCTGCCGCAGGCAAAAATCTCTACGGCAGGCAGCGATCGTATCTTGCCAAGCCTCACCAGCCGCTTCTCCCTGGCGCAAGCGCCGCGCTAACTCGGCAAAAAACGAACGCCACGGCTCCTCCATACGCTGCTCCAGCACCTGAAACGCTTCCGGCAGCGGCGTGGCGCCCCAATAGATCTCCGTATCCAGCAAGGCGAGCGCCGTCATAGCGGCGCGGATTTCCCGCGGCCTTTTCTTGATCCGCATGGCTATCCATAGGCCGCCTCCGCCACAAGCGAGAATCAATAGGACACAGCCAAATATCACCATCATGATCCCTTGCTTTCAGCGCGTATTTTCCGGCCCGGCGGGAAAAGTTCCCGTCCGTTGCGCGGGTCGATAATCTGTTCGATCGTACCCGGCTGATTGCGCCGGCTGAGCACGACCACACGTTCAAAGGCCCCTTGTTGCAGTAATGTACGCAAAACCGGACGCGACTGCGCTTCAACGAGGGAGCGCGCGTGCGCCGTGCTTAAAATCGCGACGCCACAGCGTATCGCATCGGACAAGGCTGCCACATCCGCCGCTGTACCCAGTTCATCCGTCGCAATCACCTGCGGCGCCATACTGCGCACCAACATCGCCATCCCTACCGATTTGGGACAAGCATCCAGGATATCCGTGCGTATACCGAGATTATAGCTGGGCTGGCCTTGCCACATCCCGGCCAGTTCACCGCGCTCATCGACTACGCCGACCGTTTGACCGGCTAAGTGCAATTCCGCCACCCCTTCACTGAGCAGCCGGATCAGATCCCGAATCATCGTCGTCTTGCCCGCTCGCGGCGCGGACAGCAGCAGGGAAGAACGGAAACTGCCGTCCTCTCCGAGCAGATAAGGCAGCAGCGCCAACCCGGCGCCGCGCACTTCGTGCGCTATCCTAACATTCAACGAGGAAATATGTTTCAACGTCTGCAATCCCTGATTCTGCCAGATTGTTTCTCCGCTCACACCGACCCGATGTCCTCCCGGCAACGTTAGAAAACCCTGTCTCAGTTCCGGTTCCGCCGCATACAATGAAGAATGCGTCATGCGTTCCAACGCTTCCCGCAAATCCTCCGTCCGGATCTTATAGGCTTGCCGCGGCTCAACGCTTTGGCTGTTTTCATTGAGGAAATAATCACGCCGGGCTGTTTGAATCAGCAGCGGCTGGCGAATTCTCAGCCGGATTTCCTCACTTTCCCGGCAAGAGATCTGCTGAATCTTCGCCAGAATCGTCCCGACTCCCTGTCCGAACCACTTGGACAGGCTCGCCCAGGTGACGGCTTCGTCGCGTGCCGATAAGCATACATCAGATATTGCCAATGATTTCCCCTCCTGATACAAGCTATGTTGCCAGCCAGGTATTTAGAATAAAAAACGCGCCGCAAAGTGCCTCAGCAACACTTTGCGGCGCGTTATCGTGATGAACTTATTCTTGGAAATCCGGCACGAAACGGCGCACGTCCACATCTTTAAATTTCGCTCGCTGAAACTGCGCTTTCAGATGATATGGAACCGTACAATCGAAAATCACCTTGCAGGTAATGCCGCGATCCGGAATCAACGGGCTATAGGCGTTGTTCTGAGACGGATCCAGCGGATGGCAGCGTACTCCCGGGATAAATATCGTATCCACATCCCCCTGATAGCGCGTATTCAAGGCCCACAGCACATCGTTACTGTCAAAGGGATCCACGTCCTCGTCCACCAGAATGACATGCTTGAGTTCAGAAAAAGCGGAGAAGGCCAATAATGCCGCTTGTCTTTGCCGTCCTTCGTCACTGGGCTGGCTCTTTTTAAACTGGAGCACGGCCATGTACTTGCCTCCGCCGGCCGAATGCGCGTACACATTCAATAAGCGGCCCGGCATAGCCTTTTCCACCATCTGCAAGATACTGGCCTCGGTCGGGATCCCCGCCATGTTAACATGCTCTTCACTGGGACCGATACAGGTCTGCATAATCGGATTGCGCCGATGGGTCACGGCTTTAACCTTAATCAGCGGGATCTCCGGACAAGCTAGGCCCGTATAGCCCGGGAATTCCGGCATGGCCTTACCCGTATGGGTATTCAGGTCTTCCCGAATCCGCACCCCCGGCATCAGTTCTCCTTCAATGACATATTCGGCATGCGCGATGGCCTTTTCCGCGATCGTCAGACAAGGCGCCAAAGCGACGGCACGCCCGCGAATCGCGCCGGCCACCCCCAGTTCGTTAAAGCCTAACGGCGTCGTCGGCGGTTCGAAACAAGCGGCGATCTCAATCGCCGGATCCACGCCGATACTGATCGAGATCGGCAGCGCTTGGCCCATTTGCTCCGCCTTCTGACGAAATACATCCAAGTGCCGCGCGCCCGGGGTAAAGAACATCGATATCTCATCCTTACCCTGCAAACACAGACGGTGAATCGTAATATCCGATTCTCCGGTTTCCGCGTCCGAAGCATAGCACATCCCCAAGGTAATATACGGCCCCGCGTCCTCTTCGGTATTCGTTGGCGCCGGTACGATTTTACGGATATCGAAGTCCGGTTGATCCGCATAATAAACCACTTCCTGACAAGGCGCTGGCGCGGCGTCCACCGTCACCGGCGCGATCGGATGCTGTACCGCCTCATTCAAGAGAAATCCCAGGCGCCACGGCTGTACGCCCAATAAATGCGCGACGCGTTCCCGGCTGGCTAAAACCCCGATCACTACACGAGCCTCCGCGTGTCCCTTGATCTGATTAAAGATCATCGCCGGCCCGATCCTGGTCGGGCGCATGACCGTGCCGCCCGCCCCAATATGGCGATACACCCCGGCTAGTTCCGCGTGCGGATCCACCGGCTCATCCGTCTCAATCAATTGGCCCGGAAGCGTTTTCAGGTATTCCAGCGCGGAACGCAAATCCGTTACTTTTCCTGTCTGATTCATCCTATAACCCTTCCTTCATATTATTTTTCCAGAAAAGCATGGATCGCGTTCGCTGCGGTTTTGCCCGCGCCCATCGCCAAGATCACGGTTGCCGCTCCGGTGACAATATCTCCGCCGGCGAATACACTCGGCTTAGACGTCGCCAGCGTCTCCGGATCCGCTACGATGTTCCCACGGCGGTTCAACTCCAAGCCCTCGGTAGATTTTGTGACCAAGGGATTCGGCCCCTGCCCGATCGCTTCGATGATCGTATCCAGCTCCAGTTCGAATTCGGAACCGGGGATTTCCACCGGTGAACGACGCCCGGAAGCGTCCGCTTCGCCCAGTTCATTACGCAGACAAGTCACGCTTTTCACTCGCCCTTGTTCGTCTCCATGAATCTCCAACGGTTTGCTCAAGGGGATGAGTTGCACGCCTTCTTCTTCGGCATGTTCAATTTCTTCATGGCGCGCCGGCATTTCCTCCCGGGAACGGCGGTAGAGGATGTAGACTTCCTCTGCTCCTAAGCGCAAGGCTGTTCTGGCGCCGTCCATCGCTACATTGCCCGCGCCGAAAACAGCGACACGCTTGCCGATCTTGATCGGGGTCGCGTATTCCGGGAAACGATAGGCTTTCATCAGATTCGTACGCGTCAGGAATTCGTTAGCGGAATATACGCCGTTCAGGTTTTCGCCGGGTATGTTGGCAAAGTTCGGCAATCCGGCGCCCGTAGCGATGAATACCGCCTGATAGCCTTGCGCTAGCAACTCGTCTACCGAAGAGAATTTGCCGACGACAGCATTGACTTTGATTTCTACGCCTAATTCTTTCAGCGCGTCGATTTCGCTGCCGACGATTTCTTTGGGCAGACGGAACTGCGGGATCCCGTACATCAGCACGCCTCCGGCGGTATGCAGCGCTTCGAAGATCGTGACCGGATGTCCCAGTTTCGCTAATTCACCGGCGCAGGTCAGCCCGGCCGGCCCGCCGCCAATAATCGCTACCGGTTTCCCGGTCAGCTCCGCCGGTTGAACCTTGTCCGTTCCGTTTTGCAGCAGATAATCCGCGGCAAAGCGTTCCAAGCGACCGATCGCTACGGGTTCGCCTTTTTTGCCTAAGACACATTTGCTCTCACATTGCGATTCTTGCGGGCAAACCCGTCCGCACACTGCCGGTAAAGCATTTTTTTCTTTCAGAACTTCACCGGCGCCGAGAAAGTCTTTATCAGCGATCTTTTTAATAAACTCCGGTATTAAAACTCCGACCGGACATCCTTCACGGCAACCCGGCTTTTTACATTGCAGACAGCGGCCGGCTTCCAGTAAAGCCGTTGGCTCGTCATATCCTACAGCGACTTCCGCGAAGTTCTTGGCTCTTACAGACGGTTCTTGACACGGCATGGCTTGACGCGGCGTTTGTTCTCTCACGCTTACTTCCTCCCTTCGCTGTCTGCGCAGCACTCACATTGGCTGCGCGCTTTGGCCCGGTTTTCTTCGTCTTTAAAGTAACTTAAACGCTGCATGGCTAAATCAAAATCTACCGCATGCCCGTCGAATTCCGGCCCGTCTACGCAAGCGAATTTGGTTTCTCCGCCGACACTGACCCGACAAGCGCCGCACATGCCGGTGCCGTCTACCATGACCGGATTCATGCTGACAATGGTGCGGATACCCAGCTTGCGCGTATATTCCACTACGGCTTTCATCATGATCATCGGCCCGATCGCCCAGATCACATCCACCTTGGCGCCTTGCGCGAGGATATGCGCTAAGCCGTCCGTGACAAAACCCGGCACGCCGGCACTGCCGTCATTGGTCGCGATGACGACCTCTGTACTAACCGCACGCATCTCTTCTTCCAAGATCAAGAGATCTGCGCTGCGCGCGCCAAGCACGGAAATGACGCGGTTGCCCGCTTCTTTTAAATCCCGGGCAATCGGATGAATGGGCGCGATACCCAATCCGCCGCCGATACAGACGACTGTGCCATATTTCTCCACTTCCGTCGGTAAACCCAGCGGTCCGACGACATCGAGAAATGCGTCTCCTTCCGCCATATTACTGATCAAAGCGGAGGAATAACCCACATTTTGGATGACGATGGTAACGGTTCCTTTTAGACGGTCGTAATCCATCACGGTTAAGGGAATGCGTTCTCCCTCTTCATCATTGCGCACAATAACGAATTGACCGGCTGCGACTTTTCGAGCGATGTCCGGAGCCTGCACGTCGAACAGGACAATTGCCTCTGCCAATACCCGCTTTTTGCTAATCACATACACACGTATATCCTCCTTTTTCATCCCATGATCTCCATCAGTGAATCACTCATATAGTCAGGAAAACCGCCCGCTTGGACGGTTTTCTTATTTTACCAGCCTCTTTATAAGACAGCATAAACGTCTTCTACAGAGAACAGGATTAGATCCGGACAACCGGCTTAATCAAATCGCGTGGTTTGTCCTTCATGAGCATTAAGGCGGGTTCGATCTTGTCTAAGCCGTCGAATTTATGGGTCAGCAATGGGCTAACGTCGAGTTTCTTGTATTTCAGTAAGTTGGACAGGTATTCCATGTTTTTGCGGCCACCCGGCATCAGTCCGCCGATGATGCGGATATGTCCCATGCCGCAACCCCAACCGAGACGGGATACTTTGAAATAATCTCCCGAGCCGAGATAGTTGATATTAGAGATGATGCCGCCCGGACGAATGATATCAATCGCTTCTTCGAAAGTTTCCAAATCGCCGCCGGCGATGATCACTTTATCCACGCCTTTGCCGTTGGTAGCTTCTTTGATTTGCTGAGCAATCGAGCCGTCTTTGTAATTGACGATATCCGTTGCGCCGTAGAATTTGGCGGCGTCCACACATACCTGACGTGAACCGACGGCAAAGATGCGGCCTGCGCCGCGCAGATTGGCTCCGGCTACCGCCATCAGTCCCACAGGTCCGATGCCGATCACGGCGACGGTTTCGCCATAAGCGACTTCCGCATTGTCCGCGCCATGGAGTCCGGTGGGCACCATATCTGACAGCATAACGGCTTCCTCGATACCGATGTTATCCGGCAGAATCGCCAAGTTGCCATCCGCCTGATTCACATGAAAGAGTTCGGCAAATGTGCCGTCTTTGTAGTTCGAAAACTTCCAGCCGCTCAGCATCCCACCGGAATGCTGCGAGAAGCCCATTTGAGATTCCACGGCTTCCCAATCCGGCGTGATCGCCGGAACGATGACTCTGTCTCCCGGTTTGAAGTCTTTCACGAGACTACCGACTTCTACAACTTCACCAACGGCTTCATGTCCCAGAATCATATCGGTCCGTTCACCGATCGCGCCTTCCCATACTGTGTGGATATCCGACGTACACGGAGAAATGGCTAACGGACGAACGATCGCGTCCACAGGACCCGCTTTTGGCGCTTCTTTTTCCACCCAACCAACATTGTTAAGTTTTAACATTGCAAAACCTTTCATACTTTACACTCCTTTCAAATTTGGCCGACTAACATTTGTGTATAATACGATTTCCTGAAAAGCTGCAAAACATACTTAAGTTTGCATCACTTCCAATATGATTGTACAATCATCCCATCATATTGGCAAGAGCATTTTGTGAAAAAAGGCACATTTATTTGTGATAAATCTCACTTGTCTAAACATCCGCGCCACGCTTCGCCGGAATACCGCCAGGAATTCCCAGCGGTATCTGAACATCAGGTCATCCGCACGCCTTAAGCGCGTTGTACATACGCTCCCGTCCGAGTATCAATAATCAAGACATCCCCTTCATTCACAAAGAATGGCACCTGCACGATCGCTCCGGTTTCCAGCGTAGCCGGTTTGGTTCCGCCGGTAGCCGTATCCCCTTTGACACCGGGCTCTGTGGCGGTTACGGTTAACTGTACAGAGTTCGGAATATCCACGCCAATCACATTCGCGCCGAAAAACAGTACGCTGACCACCATATTTTCCTTCAACCACTTAACCCCATCACCGATCTGAGCATCGGTCAGCGAGGTCTGTTCATAGGACTCATTATCCATCACGATATAGTGATCCCCGTCTTTATAAAGGTATTGCATTTCCCGGCGCTCCACATGGGCGCGCGGTACTTTTTCTCCTGCATTGAACTTACGTTCAACCACCCCGCCGGTTTTAACATTTTTCAGTTTCGTCCGTACAAAGGCCGCGCCTTTACCGGGTTTGACATGCTGAAACTCCACGATCGTGAAGACATCTCCGTCCAATTCGATCGTGACGCCCGTTTTAAAATCATTTGAAGAAATCATAACTTACCCCCTCGTATAAGCAATCATCGTTTATTCAATAATAATGAACTCCTTTGGCGCTTGTGTCAAGACTTCACACCCATCCTGCGTCACTAGTACGAGATCCTCTATGCGCACGCCGCCCCACCCGGGCAGATAAATCCCTGGTTCGACGGTCACGAGCATCCCCGGCTCCAGCAACTGTTCTTCGCTCCGGTTCAGATTAGGCCTCTCATGGATTTCCAAGCCCAGCGAGTGACCCAACCCATGCCCAAACTGCTCACCATAACCGGCTTCAGTGATCACACAACGAGCCGCGGCGTCCGCTTCCCGACCTGAAATCCCCGGTTTAAGCGCCGCGATGCCCGCCCGGTTCGCTGCCAGAACGATCTCATAGATCGCGCGCTGGCGATCATCCGCCCGGCTTAAACATAAAGTACGCGTGATATCCGAACAATACCCCGCGTATACCGCGCCGAAATCCAGCGTCAGCAGTTCCCCATCGGCCAGCTCTTTCGTGCTGGCTACACCATGCGGCATAGCCGAACGCCAACCGGAAGCCACAATAAAATCAAACGATCGGGCACTGGCGCCTGCTTGGCGCATATACCATTCCAAGGCTAAGGCGATCTCTTCTTCCCGCTGCCCAGCCTTCAACCCCGTCAGCAACTGGGCAAAAGACGCGTCCGCGATAGCGACCGCCTGCCTGATCCGCTTGATTTCCTCGTCATCCTTCACCATCCTCATCCGCAGAATGAGTTCAGAACGCGACAGCCAGCGTTTACCGGGGATCATCTGTGTCATCTGCCCATAAGCGGCAAAGCTGAGGTAATCTTCTTCGAAAGCGAGTGTTTCCACCTGCGCCGCCATGATCAAAGATTCCAGCGCGCGCAACTGATTTCCGGCGATATCGACAATCTGGCATTCCCCCGCCTGAGCTTCGGCCTGCTCCAGATAGCGTGAATCCGTCAACAAAACCGCCTGATTCGCGGTGATCAACAGCACGCCTGATGTCCCGGTAAATCCGCTTAGATAACGTACATTCACGGGGTTGAAAACGACAAACCCCTCTAATGGATCTGCTTCCATCACCCGGCGCAGTCTGGCGATACGGCTTTGATCTGATCCTTGCTTCAGCATCGCCTTTCCTCATGGTTTTCAGCGGCCCGGCAGAGCACTTCCGCGGCATAACGCAAGGCCAGATAATAGCTAGATTCCCCTAAACCACAGATTTGACCGGCACAAACGGCCGCAATCGCCGAATGTTCGCGAAAGGCTTCCCGCGCATGAATATTGGACAAATGAATTTCTACAGCCAACGCCTTCACGCCGCTGATCGCATCGCGCAACGCCACGCTGGTATGCGTCCAAGCGCCGGCATTGATGATCAGAACATCCCGCTCCGTCAACTCGGCGATCCAATCCAGCAACACGCCTTCATGATTCGTTTGGCGGAAATCCACCGCGACGCCGTATTCCCCGGCCAGACGATGTACCTCAGTCTCGATATCCGCTAACGTTCTGTGACCATAGTGTTCCGGTTCCCGGCGTCCCAGCAGATTCAGGTTCGGTCCATTAAATACACAGATTTTCCCCAACGACGCACTCCCCCTCCCCATCACAATTGCATCAAACTACACAACAGCGTCAAAGGTGCAGATACTCCCGTGTCCAAGGCCGGTCATCGCATAAGCCTTTCGTCAGTACCATCTGATGAAGATCGATATTCGCCACATTGAACGAAGCCGCGCAGGCGTTCAGATACATCCGCCACATACGGATAAAGCGTTCATCCTTACTCTGGCGAACTTCATCCAGATGCTCCTCAAAGTTCTTAGCCCAATGGATCAATGTCAGGCCGTAATGCCGGCGCAGACTCTCCAGGTCTGTGATCAGGAACCCAGCGTCCGCCGCTTCCGTAACCAATTCCTTAATCGCCGGAATATAACCGCCCGGGAAGATGTATTTATTGATCCATTCGTTCATTCCGCCATCCTTCGGCCCGGTGATCGAATGCAACATAAACACACCGTTCTCCGTCAGTAAACGATAGGCTGCCGCGAAGTATTCCGGCAGATGCTTCTTACCAACGTGTTCCACCATGCCGATACTGATGATTTTATTAAAGCTATGATCCTTCAGGTCGCGATAATCCGCCAGTTCCACGCTAACACGCCCGGTCATCCCTTCTTCCTCAATACGCTCCTCCACCCTCTTGCGTTGTTCATGACTGAGCGTCACACCGCAAGCTTGAACCCCGTAGTTCTTCGCCGCGGTCAGCATAAGCTCTCCCCAACCGCAACCGATATCCAATAAACGATCTCCCGGTTTCAAGCAGAGCTTCTTCAGTGAGTGCTCAATCTTCTGGCGCTGCGCCATATCCAGATCATCCTGCGGATCTTTAAAATAAGCGCAGGAATAGATCAACTTCCTATCCAGCCACAATTTATAAAAATCATTGCCTATGTCATAATGATGTTCCACGTTTTGCTGGCTCTTCTTAATGGTATTGGCCGCCACCTTCTTCAGCAGTTTCGCCGCCACGCCGGATTGCATAAAATTTGCTTGACTCAGATAGAGCGTTTCGATGAACTCACGGAAATTCCCTGTGATATCAACGCGTCCGTCCATATACGCTTCGGCTAAAGCCATCTGTGGATCCGCCAGAAATTGATTCTTCGGCAGACTGTCACGGAAGGTGATCCTGAAGCGCTCCGTCCCGCCCGTCAATACTTCTCCGTTTTCCAAGACGAAAGTCAGTCCATCAATGGCTAACTTCTTATGAAGATCTTTAAGAATATGGTTTTCTACGCCCACACCCCTGCGCCTTCTTTCTAAATATTAATGTAGATTAGAGATCTTAACCATATTTTAGTGCTTGTACACGCAGGATGCAAGCACAACTCTTCTAGATTTTATCCCAGATCTTCTCCGTAAACAGCCGGGCGAGTTCCGGGTCGAACTGCGTGCCGGCGTTGTTGCTGATCTCCTCTTTCGCCTCTTCTTTGCTCAGCGTCTTGCGATACTGACGCAATCCTGTCATAGCGATATAACTGTCCGCGAGCGCGATAATCCTGGCTGCCAAAGGGATCTCATATCCTTTCAGACCCTTCGGATAACCGTCGCCATCCCAGCGCTCGTGATGCGCCAAGACGATATCCGCTAACTGAGAAAACTCCTTCATCGACTCTAAAATGCGGTACCCGGTCTCCGAATGCCGCTTAACCTCGACCCATTCCTGCTCCGTCAGCTTCCCCTCCCGGTTCAGAATGGCGCTGTCTAAAATCACCTTGCCAATATCGTGGATAGAAGACAGTGTCTGCAATTCACGGATACTCTCAACGCTCAGATTCAGCTCTTGCCCGATAGCTTCGCAGATCTGACCAATTTTATAGGCGTTCAGTTCTTCCCGTTCATCTTTCTCATGCAAGGTATTCATGATCAATTTCAGGGTTTCAATCCGCATGAGCGAACTTTCTTCCAGCTTGTTGCGGTACATATGGTCTTCAGCGCGCTTAAAAACCGCGTTGATATCCTCATCTTCCGATGATTTCGTATCCCAGCCAAAGGATAACGATATCACAAACGGATAGCGCCGGATATGATTACCCTTTATATTCTCGGCCTGAATCGCCCACTGAATCCTCTGTACCATCTCCGCGGTCTGTCCAGCTTCGGTTCTGGGCAGCAAGATCACGAACTCATCACCGCCCATGCGAGCGATAATGTCGTCCATACGGCATTCTGTGCGCAGAATCTTAGCCACCCGCCGCAACAGCGCGTCTCCAGCCGCATGACCGAAAGCGTCATTGGTCAATTTTAACCCATTGATATCGGACATGATGATGGAAATCGGCAGATTGCGACTGACATTCAGACGCTT
>JAITOV010000042.1 GCA_031289735.1 Peptococcaceae bacterium | reverse complement strand
GCGCCTTGTAGAATAAGAACAGAGTCACAAAAAAGGTAGGAGGACTTCGGCATGAAAAAAAATCTCGGCTTATGTTTGGCGGCATTGTTGCTTTTTGGGGCGCTTACAGGATGCGGCGGCAACGGCGCCAGCAACACCGCGTCAGCCAGCGGCAAAATCTATGTCATTTCCCGCGAGGACGGTTCCGGCACAAGAAGCGCGTTCATTGAACTGTTTGGGGTTGAAGAAAAAGACGCGGACGGCCAGAAAGTGGACCGAACCATTGCAACGGCGGAAAAGACCAATAATACCGCGGTCATGATGACCAGCGTCGCAAATGACAAAAACGCGATCGGGTACCTATCCTTGGGATCGCTGGGCAGTACGGTCAAGGCGCTGAAAATTGACGGCGTCGTCCCCAGTCTAGCCACAGTCAAAGATGGTTCTTACACGGTGACTCGCCCGTTTAACATCGTAACAAACGGCAGCTTAAACGCCCAGGCGCAGGAATTTCTGGATTTCATCCTCAGTAACGCCGGGCAGGATGTCGTTGAACAATTCGGCTGCGTCCGCTTAGACCAGGCTCCGGCTTTCAGCGGCGGACAGGTTTCCGGCAAGGTCGTTGTCGCAGGTTCTTCCTCGGTATCCCCGCTCATGGAGAAATTACAGGAAGCGTATAAGAAAATGAATCCGAACGTGACAGTGGAAATCCAAACCAGCGACTCGTCCACGGGCATCAACGCGGCGATAGAGCAGATTTGCGACATCGGCATGTCCTCGCGGGAGCTCAAAGACAGCGAAAAAGAAAAGGGTGTCCGCGAAACACCAATGGCCACAGACGCCATCGTCGTTATTGTGCATCCCAACAACGCGCTTGACGGGCTGAGCAAAGAACAGGTCAAGAGCATTTACACCGGCGGCGTCAGCACATGGTCCGAAGTGATGTAAAATGAAAATCGTCTTCTTCATTGCCGCCTGGGTTGCCATTTTATGCGTAGCGCTGATTTGCGTGTTCCTGTTGGCGAATGGGCTGCCCGCCATAGGAGAAATCGGCCCGCTGAATTTTTTGCTCGGCACAAAGTGGAAACCGGGGAACGACCTATACGGTATTGCGCCCATGATTGTGGGAAGCGTCTATGTTACGGCGGGCGCAGTGCTCATCGGAGCGCCTATCGGCATTATAACCGCCGTCTATATGGCACAGTTTGCCGGAGTGCGCTTACAAAAGTTGCTGCGCTCGGCGGTTGCGCTGATGGCGGGAATCCCCTCCGTTATCTACGGTTTTTTTGGCCTGGTGGTACTGGTTCCTGTATTGCGCAACCTATTTGGGACGGGGAAAAGTGTTTTAACCGCCTCCATTCTGCTTGGTATGATGATTTTGCCCACCATCATCAGCCTAGCGGAAAGCGCCATCCGCGCGGTGCCAAAGAGCTACTATGAAGGCGCTTTGGCGCTTGGCGCATCAGCGGAACGAAGCGCGTTCTTTGCGGTTCTCCCGGCGGCTAAATCCGGCATTTTGGCCGCCGTCGTGCTGGGCATAGGCCGGGCGGTTGGTGAAACGATGGCGGTTGTGATGGTTGCCGGAAATCAGGAGATCATACCCAACGGCCTTTTCAGCGGCGTTCGCACCATGACGGCAAACATCGTACTGGAAATGGGCTATGCCGCCGGCCTGCACAAAGACGCGTTAATCGCGACAGCGGCCGTGCTGTTTGTATTCATTTTGATCATTAACTTCCTGCTGTCACTGCTCAAAGGTCAGGAGGCGCAATGAACATGGAGCTTGAGACCCAAAGGATGGACTGCCTTACACTCTTGCTTAAAATGGTCATGCGGCTGGCGACAAGCATTGCTATGCTGACCGTTATCTACTTAGTCGGATATATCCTGGTGAAAGGCATCCCAAATCTGTCGCTCTCGCTGTTTGTGTGGGAATATAATTCTGATAATGTTTCCCTGATGCCCGCGTTGATTAACACCGTTTACCTGACCACGCTTTCCTTGCTTCTCGCCGCGCCGCTCGGCATTTTTGCCGCGATTTATCTGGCGGAATATGCCCGGAGAGGGAACAAAACGGTTCAAATGATCCGCCTTGCCGCCGAAACGCTTGCGGGTATTCCATCCATTGTCTACGGACTGTTCGGTATGATTTTTTTTGTGGTCACGCTGAAATGGGGTTACTCGCTGCTGGCCGGAGGCTTTACTCTGGCGATTATGATCTTGCCGCTGATCATGCGTACAGCCGAAGAAGCTCTGATCTCCGTACCTGACGCCTATCGGGAGGGCGCTTTCGCTTTAGGCGCCGGGCGGCTACGCACCGTATTTAAAATCGTGCTGCCTGCCGCGGCGCCCGGTATTCTATCAGGCGTGATCCTCGCCGTCGGGCGCATTGCCGGGGAGACGGCCGCGCTGATTTTTACGGCGGGAACGCTGGCAAAAGTTCCGCAGACGCCGATGGATTCCGCCCGTACACTTTCGGTGCATATGTACACGCTCTCCAGCGAGGGTCTGCATATGGAAGCGGCCTATGCGACGGCGGTTGTGCTGATCGTTCTGGTCGCCATTATCAACGGGCTATCCACACTGGCGGCGCGAAAACTAACAGGAGGTTTCCATGAATAAAATCAGTATACAAAACCTAAATTTATTTTATGGTAGTTTTCAAGCGCTGAAATCTCTAAGCATGGATTTTCAGGAGAATGAAATTACCGCGTTAATCGGTCCGTCCGGCTGCGGAAAATCCACGCTGTTGAAATCGCTCAACCGGATGAACGATTTGGTGAGCAGCTGCAAAATAACAGGCCAGGTTCTGCTGGATAACGAGGATATTTATGGGACGATGAACGTGAATTTGCTCCGCAAAAGGGTCGGTATGGTTTTTCAAAAGCCGAATCCGTTTCCCATGAGCATTTATGACAATATCGCGTTCGGACCGCGAACCTACGGCATCCGCGCCAAAATGCGGCTTGATGACATTGTGGAAAAAGCGCTTACATCCGCCGCAATCTGGGACGAAACCCGCGATAGATTGAAAAAAAGCGCCCTCAGTCTATCCGGCGGACAGCAACAGCGGCTTTGCCTAGCGCGGGCACTTGCTGTAGCGCCGGAGGTTCTGCTTATGGATGAACCAACGTCGGCGCTTGACCCAATTTCCACCTTGAAAATTGAAGAACTTCTCAATGCATTAAAAAGGGATTATACTATTATTATCGTAACGCACAATATGCAACAAGCCGCGAGAATTTCAGACAAAACCGCGTTCTTTCTGATCGATGAGATGATCGAATACGGCTCTGCGGATCAGATCTTTTCTTTGCCCAAGGACAAACGCACAGAAGATTACATTACCGGGAGGTTTGGCTGATGCGAAAAATGTATGATAACCAGCTGGGTGTTCTTCATGAAAGACTGATTCAAATGGGCGCGCTTTGCGAAACTGCCATTGCTTGCGCGGTGCAGGCTCTGCTCAACGACGATGACGCTCTGCGCAGTGCTACGAAGGACAAAGAACAGGAAATAGATTTAGCCGAAAGAGACATTGAACAGCTCTGCGTCAGACTTTTGATCCATCAGCAGCCTATGGCCAGCGACCTTCGCCAGATCACCGCCGCTCAAAAGATGATTATAGATATGGAGCGTATCGGTGACCAGGCGGCCGATATTGCCGAGATCTCGTCCTATATGCAAGGCAGTACGGTGAAAAGCGATGTTCACATGACCGAAATGGCGCGATGCGTAAGCAAAATGGTCACGGATAGCATAGACGCTTTTGTCAGCAAAGATTTTGCGCAGGCACAGGCGGTGATTGATGAGGACGACATTGCGGACGCCCTGTTTAGTAAAATCAAAACGGAACTTATCGATCTGCTGCTGCGAACGAACGGAAAGTTGGCGGAGGATTGTCTTGACTTGCTGATGATTGCCAAATATTTTGAGCGCATCGGCGACCACGCTACCAATATTGCCGAGTGGGTTATTTACTATCTCACCGGAAACTACAAGAAGCAAAACGTATGATTTATGTGGTGGAGGACGAATCAAATATTCGGAAGCTTGTGGTTTACACCTTGCAATATTCCGGCTTTGAGACAGAGGGCTTCGGCGACGCTACGGCGTTTTGGCAAGCAATGCGCCAAAGAACACCGAAACTGGTGCTTCTGGACATTATGCTGCCGGGTGAGGACGGTTTGAGTATCTTACAAAAAATACGCGCCGTGCCGTCCACCGCGAAATTGCCTATTATGCTGCTCACCGCGAAAGATTCGGAATATGACAAGGTTTTCGGCTTGGATTTGGGCGCGGACGATTATCTGGCCAAGCCATTCGGCATGATGGAGATGGTCGCACGGGTCAAAAGCCTGCTGCGCCGGACAGACACGAACGCCAAAGAGCCGGAAACATTTGCGATCGGCGGATTATTTGTCAGCATTCCGCGCCATTTGGTTAGCGTGCAAGGTGAAGAGGTCGTTCTCACGCTCAAAGAATTCGACGTACTCGTATTGCTGCTGCGGCATCAGGGAATTGTCTTCAGCCGTGACAAAATCATGTCTGAGATATGGGGCTACGACTTTGATGGAGAAAGCCGGACGATAGATGTACATATCCGTACTCTGCGGCAAAAGCTCGGCGTATGTGAACATCTGATTGAAACCATTCGCGGCGTGGGGTATCGCATCGGAGGTTCTGGATGAAGCGACGAATTTTTTGTTTTTCCTTTTTACTGGCGGGCTTTGCCGTATTGGCTACCTCGGTGTTCGTAACCGCTGCGGCTTACGGAAACTATTTTGCTTCGGTCAAGCGTGAAGTCGTCTCTGAAACCGGCTACATCAAGGCGGGATATGAACAAACGGGTATACCGTATCTGGAAGCGGCTGGCGCGCGTCCCGGCTGCCGGATTACCCTCATTGCCGCAAACGGAACCGTGTTGTATGACAGTGCCAAAGACCCCGCTCAGATGGATAATCATCTGAACCGCGTTGAGGTCTCCCAAGCGCTGGAAAGCGGAGTGGATGAAGTGATCCGCTTTTCCGATACGCTCAATGAACAGACCTATTATTACGCGATCCGGCTGGACGACCATACGGTGCTGCGCCTTTCCCGCACCACGAACAGCATTTACTCGTTTTTCAAGGGACTGATTTGGCTTATCAGCGCCATCGTTGCGGCGATATTTCTGCTTTCAGCGTTCGTCGCTTCCCGGCTGACCAAAATAATTGTCCGACCCATTAATACGCTCGACTTGCAACATCCCGCCAACAGCCAAATCTATGATGAGCTTGTCCCGCTGTTGAGCCGCCTGAAGCGACAGCAAGAACAGCTGGCCGCCAACAGAACGGAATTGGAGGATCAGAAGACGGAGTTTTCCGCCATCACCGACACGATGCACGATGGATTTTTGGTTTTAGACAGCGGAGGCCAGGTGCTTTCCTACAATAAAAGCGCCTTGCGGCTTTTGAATTCGCCTCTGGCCAATCCGTCCGGAGAGTCTGTCTTCACGCTAAATCGGCGTGAAGAGTTCGTCCGGATGATCCAAAGCTCGTTCACCGGTGCCGCGCAGGAAAAGATCATAGAAATTGCTCAACGAGATTGCCGCGTGCTGGCTACTCCACGCTTGGAAGGCGGCGCTGTGCTGGGTGTGGTGGTCGTCATTACTGATGTGACCGAAATGCAGGAACGTGAGAAATTACGCAGAGAATTCACCGCCAATGTTTCCCACGAGCTTAAAACTCCGCTTACCGCTATTTCCGGGTATGCGGAAATCATTACGGCGGGAGTGGCGAAACCGCAGGATATTCCGGAGTTTGCCCAAAGCATTTATGATGAGTCACGGCGGTTGTTTGCCTTGATCAATGATTTGCTGTTTCTCTCGCGGCTGGACGAAAATGGTTTCGTCTCGCGTGAATCCGTTGATTTGTACGCTGTTTGCGAAAATGTCAAAAAACAGCTTGACCATTATGCCGCAGAAAAGGATGTTGCGCTTGCCGTTTCGGGCGAGCCGGCGCTGATTCGGGGTATATCTGTTGTGTTAGATGAGATTGTGTTTAATCTCATGGACAACGCCATCAAATACAATCGCCCGGGCGGCAAGGTTACCGTTACGGTTTCCCGCGCTGCAGGAGGATGCCGGCTTTCGGTTGCAGATACGGGCATCGGAATCCCCAGATCACAGTGCGAACGCATTTTTGAGCGTTTTTACCGCATTGACAAAAGCCGCAGCGCGGACATTCCGGGAACCGGGCTGGGGCTTGCTATCGTCAAGCACGGCGCTATGCTGCACGGCGCGTCTGTCAAGGTCGAAAGCGACAATACGGGGAGCCGATTTTTTGTGACTTTCCCATTTGATTACGCTGAAGCAATTCCCTATCCATCATAGACATCCTAAGCCGAAACCTCATGTCCAAATATCGTTTTTTCAGCGCGTAAGGCGTATCCTGGGCCACAATCCGACCACCGTCAATGATTGGACCCGATGACTGATTTCCGCTTCGTCCATATAATGCGTCGTCAGAAAAATTGTCATGTTGTTTTCTTTTTCCAGGGCAAAAGATCGACAATGCCGAGCACCAGATCAATCCGCGCCGACATCTCGCGCCGCTCCAGGCGGTAAAAATGGCAGTGCATCCGCAGGTTTTCCTCCAGCGTCATTTTCGTGTCCAGCGTGGATTCCTGGAAAACGACGCCGATAACTTGGCGCACCTTGTCTTTTTGCCGCATGACGTCCTTGCCGTCAATGCGCATCTCACCCTCGGTTTTTTCAAAAATCGTGCAGAGGGTGTTAATCGTGGTGCTTTTTCCCGCGCCATTCGGACCGAGGAAGGAAAAAATACTACCCTCGGCCACGTCAAAGGAAATATTATCAACCGCTGTGAAACTCCCATATTTTTTGGTAAAATTTCTTACTTCAATGATATTCATGTTTCCATTGTAGTAGATGTCCAGCCACATAACAAGACTGGATAAAATAATTGGTGCGTTTGCTTATGTTAGATATACTCCACAAAGTCTCTCTTTGCAAGAGTTTAACTCACTTTCGTGTGCTTATTAAGTGAAGAACCCTTGCTTCGCGCGCTTGCGGCGCTTGCCGGAAGAATATAGCGCGCGAGCCGCCGACCCCAATGCCGACTGTTACTGCCCAAGACAGACTACCAGCCTGTCTTGGGCAGTAACAGCAGTGCGGATTCTCTTGGAATTATAACCCAGCCTTTATCTTCGTCCCAGCGCCAGTCGCCGGGCAGTATACCGTCTTCGTCTATCTTCATCCCGATCGGGTCGTCCGGTATTGACGTCGGCGGGTTTGTACCGGAAATAGTCTTCCGCCCGCCGAGCTGCACTTTAGCGCCGCCGACCTTCGGGTCCGGTATTGCGAGAGCGAGTTTTATCTGACCGATCTTGTCGGTTATATCACCGACCACGAAGTCCAGAGGATACTCATCGCTTTCTGGCGTGACATGCGTAGCTGCGCCGTCCGCGTCGATAATCACATAATACTCCGCCTCGCGTAAACCGCGCACGACTTTTATGTCTTTATATCCGTGCGGTCCGCCGCTGATTATCAGTTCGTCATTGCGCAGTTTCATTGTGTAATCGGGTACCGCTTCGTAGTAAGCGGACTGGTCGGGTGTGAGCGCTTCATGCAGCACATAGTACGTGTATATACCGCCGCCTGTTTTCGCTATCGGAAGAGTAGCAAGCGTTAAGTTTCCGTTATTGTCGGTCGTAAACTCTTTGAGCTTGTTAGCGGTTCTTGTCATAACGCCGTTTTCTTTGACCCCTTCAAAAAGCTCAAATGTTATTCCGGGTAGTAGCGAATCCGTCCCTTCAAGATACTTTTGCAACGTAAGCAGGAACTCAATCTTTGAGTCTTTGGCCTCGACTATGAGCGTCTTCTCATTGAGCGTCAATACCGGCGCGAGATGCGCATTGTTGCCGTTTGTGTGGTTATCTTGGTATGATATGTCTGCACCGTCGAAACGGAGGTATATCGGCGTAGGATCGGTCGCGTAACCTTCCGGCGCACGGATTTCGACGAGTTCGTAATATCCCGGCTCAATTTCGACCCAATTCTTGAGCAGAGTGTCACCATCGAAATCGGTGCCGTAAACAAGCATGCTTCCGTAGTTATAGCTCGCGCCGTCCCAATCGGCGTCAACAAACTTGCTCAGACCGTAAACAGCGCCTGTGAAATACGGCAGCCCGTTGACCCGGATTGTTGCACCGAGAAGCAGGTTTCCCTCCTCATCGGTTTTTATGAGTCCGATTTTCGCGAGTGGAACATCCGAATTCCTGTTGTTGAAAAGCGTCAAGCCGGATGTAAGCAGTTTACCGCCTTCGATGCTGCTTAATTCGCTTCCGAGAGAGATTTCGTCTGTGAGCTCAGCGTCGCCAAACGCGCGAAGCACTCCGCCGCTGTAGATGAGATACCACTTGGATCCGCTATTATCCAAGTAATAATTTGGCGCGTCCGTTTCAACAAGAACATAACTGCCGGGGAGAATACCGGTAAATGTTGCGCCGCCATATCCCGTCGGACTTAACGGCCCGAAAACTTCCCACTCGGTTGTATCGGATGTGTTAACACTACTCAGATCGGAATAAACCACTTCCGAGTAATACAGTGTAAACTCGGTTCCGTCAAGCGGCATCGGGTATTGATCAACGGCTGTCAGCTTTACAATGTTGAGGTGCGTCGCGGTGATATCTTCTGTCAGCACCCAGTCGTCGTCGGAATCGCCTTTCCATCCGTCGATGAAACTGTCGA
Organism: Peptococcaceae bacterium; assembly: GCA_031289735.1. GTDB lineage: Bacteria > Bacillota > Desulfitobacteriia > Desulfitobacteriales > Desulfitobacteriaceae > JAITOS01. The sequence goes on along the minus strand of JAITOV010000042.1, from coordinate 162 downwards.
GCGGAGTGATTTTAACGGTATTCTGCCAAGCGCCGAGATCGCATGAATGATCATCCAGGCGCTCATCCCGGATGTTCGATACTTTCATATAGAACACGAATTCGTTATGATTCACGCCCAACGGCATGAGAAAGTCCACGCTTGCATAGAGATCGCTTGCAG
>JAITOV010000038.1 GCA_031289735.1 Peptococcaceae bacterium | reverse complement strand
AACCGGTCAAACCGGATAGCCTGCTGCTCAAACTGCGCTATTATTTGACGCGATATGAGGAAGAACTAACCGATACGGAGAGAGAACCGGGAAAAACAACTCAGGGGGTTGAGGAAGAGATGGCGACAGATAGCTTGGAACAGTATATCAAACTAGATGAGGCGTTGGCTCGGCTGAAGGATAACAAAACCCTCTACAAGACCCTCTTAAATACTTTTCGTAAGAGTACGTATTGGGATCAATTGCAACGTCAGATTGCGGATCAAGACTTCGCCGAGGCGGCGAAGACGGCCCATGCGATTAAAGGGATGAGTGCAAATCTTTCTTTGGTAGAGATTTACCAAAAAGTTGCTCTATTAGAATCACAGTTGAAGAGCGGGTTTGATTTCAGTGAAACCTTAGCGCAATTGGAGCACGCGATGGAACAGACGACGAAGTATATTAAGATTTTAGCTGAGAAGCTTTAAGCAGGAATTAGTCGGAGAGGTGTTTGCTATGATCATGGAGGGAAAAGACCGAGTATTGATTGTCGATGATATGGAGATCAATCGAGTCATTCTGCGCGAAATTCTGAGTCAAGATTATATCGTTATGGAAGCCGAAAACGGTTACGAAGCCATGGATATTCTCTTCGGTGCAGATCAGTATGGCATGCCGCAAGCCGTTCTCCTGGACATTATGATGCCGGGGATTGACGGATTTGAGGTGCTCTCCGTTATGAAAGGCAATCCGCTGACCCAACAGATTCCAGTCATTATTATCACAGCTGCTGACGCGATGATCCATGAATTTCGCGGCTTGAAGGAAGGCGCCGTAGATTATATCTCGAAACCTTTTGATCCGGATATCGTTAAAGCCCGCGTGGATAACCATATAGAATTGCTGCGCTATCGTACGAAACTGGAAATGATGGTAGAAAAGAAGTCGCATGATATGCTTCAGGTGCATCGGCAGATGTTGGAGACGATGGCGAACATCATCGAGTACCGCAGCTTAGAGTCCGGGACGCATATCCGTAGAACGAATGAACTGATGCGGGTTCTGGTTGTCGGCATGCTGGAGAATTCTTTATTCAGTAAAGACCTGATTGATCTTGATTATAGCGTCATGATTGACGCCGTTATCATGCATGATATCGGTAAAGTCGCGATTCCGGATAGCATTCTGCTTAAACCAGGCCGGCTGACGCAGGAAGAATTCGAAGTCATTAAGACGCATACGGTGATTGGCAGTCATATCATCGACGGGATCTTCTCTAATCTGGCGAATGATGACCTGTATCTGAGACATTGTCGTGAAATTTGCCGCTCGCATCATGAATATTGGAACGGCAACGGATATCCAGACGGCTTGACCGGTGAAGAAATTCCCTTGTCGGCGCGTATTCTGTCGGTGTTGGATGTTTATGACGCGCTGGTTTCCGAGCGTTGTTATAAAGTAGCGGTGCCGCACGACAAGGCGGTAGAGATTATCAAGGAAGGCGCCGGGACGCAATTCGATCCCCATATTATTAAAACGTTCTTACAGATCCAGGATCGTTTCAATTTAGTCGAACAGGCGAATCACGCAGTCTAAAGACGGTCCCCTTTAATTTAGCAATTTTAGTAAAAAAATATTTTTTACTAAAATTGAACGATTTTCCCGAAAGTCCTATTTATAAATAGGACTTTTTTGTTTAAAGTGTAATAAATAAGAAAAATTCGCCCGATTATCTGTGCCATTTATACTACTTAAAGAGTAAAATTGTTTAAAAGCGCCAATTATTATAAATTAAATCGGAATTGTATCAAAGTTTTGCTAAAATAGTCCGATAGTATTAATAATTAATGAAGAAAATCGGGGGCAATGCAGATGAGTGTGGATCCACAAGATACGGGAATTGATTTAGGCGAGTTTTTGGAGTTTTATTTACTGGATTCTCAGGAGCAAATTGAGCGGTTGGGTTCCGGTCTGCTGGATTTGGAGAAACAAGGCAACAACATTACCCTGATTAACGATTTATTTCGTTCCGCACACAGTTTGAAAGGCGCCTCAGGCACAATGGGATTTACCCCGATTGTGATGCTGACCCATGCGGCGGAAGATCTGTTGGATCGTTTGCGCCAGGGGGATGCGGTTGTGAATATGCGGATGATCGATACGTTGCTCGAGGTTACGGACCGCGTGAAGCTGATGCTGGATCAGGTGCGCCAAGGAGCAGAGATAACGGTAGAATTTAATGATCTGGCCGGCGCTTTAAAAACGTTAATCCAAGGGATCGGTCAAGAGGAACCGGCAGGGATGGCGCCAGCGGATCGTGCGGCGGAGCGGCAGGGGAATCAGGGCGTCCTGTCGAGAGATTTTGCTTTGACGGCAATGGAAGGAGAAAGCATATCCAATGCCCTGGTTTTGGGCCGCAATGTCTGGCAGATCGATGTCGATTTTTCCTCGGAAGCCGTGATGAAATCCGTGCGCGCCGTGATGGTGATTCAGAAAGCGGAGAATATGGGAACACTGCTGAAGACGGCGCCCGGGAGAGAAACGATCGAGGCGGAAAATAGCGCGAAGATATCTTTGCTGCTCATCAGCGATGAAACGGCCAACGAAATCCAGGAAGAGATCATGACGATCTCCGAATTGAGCGCGGTACATATTTATCCTCATTCCGGCACGGCGTCTGTGGACAAGGATACAGAAGAAGGCGGACAAGACGCTGAAACAGGCGCAACAATGGATAAATCGGCTCAAGTAGAAGAAGCTTCGCCACAAGCCGTGGCGCCGAGGACGGCGCTGCCAGCTGCCGCTGATCAAAGCAAGAACAGCGCTCCTGTACAGACGATTCGCGTGGACACGGCCCGGATGGATAATCTGATCAATATGGCGGGAGAAATGGTTATTACGCGTACGCGTTTGGTGCAGATTGGTCAGGATTTGAAGAACACCTATCCGAATGACCATCAGGTGAGTCAGTTGAACGAGACCAATATGTATTTAGGGCGTTTGATGAATGATTTGCAGGAAGGGATTATGCGCTTGCGCATGGTGCCCATTGGAACCGTATTCAGCAGGTTTCCGCGTTTGGTGCGGGATCTGGCGCACAAGACCGAAAAAGAAATTTCCCTGGATATCAGCGGGGAAGAGACGGAGTTGGATAAGACCGTTGTGGAAGTGATCGGGGATCCTATCATGCATTTGATCCGGAATTCCGTGGACCACGGCGTTGAAACGCCAGATGAACGCCAAGCCGCCGGAAAACCGACGGAAGGTAGGATTTGTTTAGACGCTTATCATGAGGGGAATCACATTGTGATCTTGATTTCGGATGACGGGCACGGCTTGAATTTGGAGAAGATCAAGACAAAAGCAATTGAGAAGGGTTTGATTGATGAACGGGAAGAACTGTCCGAACGGGAAACAGCGAACTTGATTTTTCTGCCTGGATTTAGCACGGCTGATCAAGTGACGGATATCTCCGGCCGCGGGGTCGGCATGGATGTGGTAAAAAAAGCTCTGAATAATCTGGGCGGTTCTATCGATATTGATACCAGACTAGGGAAAGGGACAACCTTTACGATTCGCTTGCCGCTGACTTTGGCGATTATTCAAGCTCTCCTGGTAGACGTGGGGGAAGAAATCTACGCCGTACCGCTTTCGTCTGTTTTGGAAACCTTGTTGGTGGAGAAGGCGAATGTTAAATCTGTTGGGAATGTACCGATGATTCAGTTGCGCGGTAATACGTTGCCGATGATATCTTTGCGCCAGAAATTCGAAGTTCCGGAACACGAGAATGAGGACGCCAATCTTTGTGTGGTGGTGGTTGGTTTAGGCGAGAAGGCATTCGGACTCATTGTGGATGAACTGCGCGGACAACAGGAAATTGTGATCAAATCACTGGGTGATCATTTGAACAACCTGCCGGGTATTGCCGGAGCAACGATATTGGGCGATGGGAAAGTGACTTTGATCCTGGATATCGGGGCGCTGATTCAAGAAATGGTGGCCAAGCAACGGAAAAATCTCACCTAAGCAGGCTTGGCGAGAGAATGAAAAGGAGTGATAGCTGCAATGGAAGAACAGCTGGTGACATTTAATTTGGGGACAGAAGAATTCGGTGTGGATATTATGAAGGTACAGGAGATCATCAGAATTCCGGCAATCACCAGAGTACCGAAAGCGCCTGCCTATATCGAAGGGGTTATCAATCTGCGCGGGAATATTATTCCTGTCGTTGATTTGCGGACGCGCTTTCATATGCCGGCCAATGCGGATACGGATTTAAGCCGCATCGTCGTCCTACAGATGGAAAAAAGAGTCTTTGGCGTTCGGGTAGACGCGGTCAATGAGGTTCTACGCTTGAGCGAGGAGAATATCGAACCGCCGCCGCCGATCGCGGTGGGGATGGAAGAGCACTTTATCCGCAATGTCGGAAAAGTCGGAGACAGGATCTTGATCCTGATTAATACAGATCAAATTATGGATGAGGAATTTGCCGATGAAATCGCTGTCTAAACAGCACAAAATCAAAGTATTAATAGCGGATGATTCTCCTTTTATGCGGATGACCTTGCAGCGGATTTTGGAACAGGACCCAGATATCGAGGTGGTGGATGTAGCGCATGACGGTTTGGAAGCAATCGAGAAAATCCAGCGTTTGAGTCCTCAAGTCGTGATTCTGGATGTCGAGATGCCGAAAATGACCGGATTGCAGGTGTTGGATGAGGTGATGCGCTGGCAACCGACGCCGGTGATCATTATGAGCGCCTCAGCCGCCAAGGAAGGACAGTTGACTTTGCAAGCGCTGGAATTAGGCGCGGTGGATGCTGTAGTGAATCCTTCCCTGGGCCGGGGAGTTGCATTAACGGACTCTGCCCGGGATTTGATCGAGAAGGTGAAAGCTGCTTCCGGTGCTGATCCTAGGCGGATACGCAGTGCGGCGCCGTCCGGTGAAGAGACAAAAGTCAAAATCAGTGGGAAAAGACTGAAAGAGACATCCGTTCCACAGGATCGCGTGGAGTTAGTAGCGATTGGCAGCTCGACCGGCGGGCCGCCCGCCTTGCAAACGGTATTTATTAATTTGCCGCAGAATTTTCCCGTGCCGATTATTGTAGCTCAGCACATGCCGCCGGGATTCACCGCTTTACTGGCGCAACGCTTGGATAAGATCTGCCAGTTAAAGATTAAGGAAGCCGCACAAGGGGATATCTTGCAAGCGGGAACGGTCTATATCGCGCCGGCCGGTAAACAGATGCAGGTTCAGCGCAGGCAGCGTCAGCTGACCCTACAGATTGACGATGAAGCTCTGATACCTACGGTATATCACCCTTCGGTCGATGTGATGTTTTCTTCGGTGGCTAAGGAGATAGGGAGCGGCGCATTATGCGCGATCCTTACCGGCATGGGTAGTGACGGGATGAAGGGCATGAAGGAAGTCAAAGCCCGGAAAGGTTTTGCGGTGGCGGAAGCGGAAGAAAGTTGTGTGGTGTACGGAATGCCGCGCGCTGTGATCGAGGCGGGTTTGGCAGACCGGGTGGCGCCATTGCCGGAGATCGGTAAAATTATCTTAGAATGTGTGATGAGGAGGTAATCACTATGGGATTGTTTGGCGGGATTGATGCCAGCGCATCCGGATTAACCGCCCAGCGCTTAAGGCTGGATCTGATATCCAGTAATATCGCCAATATCAATACGACCCGTACGGAGCAGACGACGGCGGCGGGTAATCCGATTCCGTATCGTCGTCAGGAAGCAATTTTTATCCCGCAGGAGCGGAGCGGATTCAGTCATTTTTTCCATCAAGCCGTTACGAGTCCGTTCAGCGGAGGGGGTGGAGTTGGTACAGGGGTCCGGGTAGCACAAATCGTTGAAGATCCGATTCCCTTTAAATTGGAATATGATCCGAATTCTCCGGACGCTGCGCTAGAGGGTGATCCGGAGGTTCCCGCCGGTTATGTACGTTATCCGAATGTGGATATTGTCACGGAAATGGTGGATATGATTTCCGCTTCACGCGCTTATGAAGCCAATGTAACCGCGATGACAGCCAGCAAGACGATGTTCCAGAGGGCTCTGGACATAGGTAAGTAGAAATGAGGATGGTTCAATGGCAATAGAACTGGGGTTAATGGCGCCACTCGCGCCATTACGTTCCTTCGAGCTCGGCGAAACGCCGGATCTGCAAATTGGCAATGGCGGCGCGGCCAAAGCAGGTACAGATTTCGCCCAGATATTATCTGAAGCCTGGCAGAAAGTGGACACTTTGCAGAAAGACGGTGATCTAGCCATAGGAGGTTTGGTCTCCGGGCAGATCGACGACGTGCATACGGCGGTTATCGCTCTGCAAAAAGCGCAGCTGTCCTTATCATTAACTGTAGAAGTGCGCAATAAGATGCTCGACGCTTATAGCGAAATGATGCGTATGCAAATCTGATGGATACAGCGCATGGATAGACAGGAAACTTTAAGGAAAGGAGGAGCGAAATAGTGAAAATCTCATGGGTAACGGTTCGGGATGCGGCCATAGCGTTTTGGCAAAAACTTACTAAACCGCAGAAGATCATTACGATAGCCGCTCCTCTCTTGGTTATAACGCTACTCACGACATTGATCATTTGGGCGAGTACGCCGCAATACGCCCCGCTCTTCACTAAGCTGGCCGATACGGAGGCGGGAGAAATAACCTCAAAATTGTCAGAATTAAACATTACATATGAGTTAGCGGGTAACGGTTCGACAATATTAGTCAAACAGCAGGATGTCGCTGCGACGCGACTGGCTTTAGCGAATGAAGGATTACCTACAGGCAGTAAGTTTAGTTTTGACTATTTAGATCAAATGCGCTTAGGAGAAACGGATTCCGATCGTAAGATCCGCTATGTTTTGGCGTTGCAAAATGAGCTGGAGAACACATTAAAAACATTGGACGGCATAGAAGAGGCCCGGGTACATATGGTGCAGCCGGAAACAACGCTCTTCTCGGAACAGAGCAAACCGACAACAGCCACGGCTACCTTAAAACTGGCCAAAGGAACAATTCTCGCAGAAGAATCCATTCAAGGGATTGCGAATTTATTAACAGGATCGATCGAAGGTTTGACCTTGGAGAATGTGACGATTTTAGACACAAGCGGCAACACACTCTCGGAAATCTTGAGTGACGCCGCTAACCCGGTGAAACTCAATACGACGCAATACCAACAGCAGCTATGGGTAGAAAGTACATTGCAGCGCTCGCTGCAAACCATGTTGGAACGCGCATTGGGGACGAATAGCGCGGTTGTTCGAGTCAATGCCGTATTAGATTATGATCAGATCAAGATCATTCAACAGACATTCGGACCTGGCGCGCTGGTCAGCCGTCAGGAAACCAGTGAGACTGTTAATAGTGCGGAACCGGGCGCTGTTCCGGGTGTGGTAAGCAATGTTCCCGGGTATAACAGCCCCTCGGCTACCGGCGCTTACGCTTCATCCGCGTGGAGCAATACGGAGAATTATAACAATGATAATACCCAACGGGAACAAGTCGTCAATCCCGGGGCGGTTAAACGGCTGACCATCTCTGTATTGTTGGATTCGGATAATAGTGCGGTACGACAAACGACTACGGATCAGGTGCAGGGCATTGTCGCTTCAGCGGCAGGGATTGACGAAACCCGTGGGGATCAGGTTCAAGTAGCGGCGATTCCTTTTGATAAGACAGACCAGGAAGCCATGAACCAAGCGATTGCCGATACGGCGGCCAGAGAGAAAATGTTGCGCGTCTTACAGATCGCTGCGGCCCTGTTCCTCTTATTGCTGGTTTTAGTGATTCTGTGGATTCGTCGCCGCAGGGCGAAACGGGCGGCGCAAGCGCTGTTGATTGGGGAAGAATTCGGAGAGATCTCAGCGGATCTGTCGCGGGATCTGCTGAAGGAACAGGCAGAGGTGGAAGCCGAAGCGTTGGCTCGCCTGGAAGAAAAGATGAAGAAATCAGCGGATGATATCGAGAAAGAAAAGATCAGAGAAGCTGTGGATATCTATGCTCGCAATAACCCGGATGATGTGGCCAATCTGATCAAAACCTGGCTGACGGAGGACAAATAAGATGAGTGCTGTGAGCAGTGTGAGTGTGCAATCATTAAACGGATTACAAAAAGCTGCGGTTCTCTTGGTTTCATTAGGTTCGGATTGTTCCGCGCAGATCATTAAAAATATGGGCGAAAACGAAATTGAGCAGCTCACGTTGGAAATGGCGAATATGCGCAAAGTATCTTCCGATACGCGGGACGAAGTGGTTGCGGAATTCCATCATATGTGCGTAGCCAATGACTATATCGCTCAAGGCGGCGTAGACTACGCGCGGGAAGTTTTGGAACGCGCCTTGGGCCAAGAAAAGGCGTTCGAGATTATCGCCAAACTGTCCTCGTCTCTGAAGATGCGGCCGTTTGATATGGTGCAGCGGACTGATCCGTTGCAGTTGGCGACCTTCATTCATGGAGAACATCCTCAGACGATTGCCTTGATCATGTCGTATATGCATCCTGAGAAGGCGGCCGCCTTGCTGGCTAATCTGCCGTTGGAGATCCAATCGGATGTCACAAAGCGGGTAGCGGTCATGGGCAGAACGAATCCGGAAGTTCTGAAAACTGTCGAAAAAATATTGGATAGTAAGATTTCCAGTTTAGCGGTCTCGGATCACGCCAACTTGGGCGGCATTCCATGCGCGGTGAATTTCTTGAATCGCTCGGATCCGGGTACGTTGAAGACCGTCATGGATCAGATGGAGACGGAAGATCCGGATCTGGCGGAACAGATCAAGCGCCAGATGTTCGTATTCGAAGATATTGTCACCTTGGACGACCGTGGCGTGCAGCTGATTCTGCGCGAGATCGAAACCAAGGATCTGGCTTTGGCTCTGAAGGGAACCAATGCGGATGTGGCGCAAAAGGTGCAAAACAACATGTCTTCTCGGGCGGCGCAGATGCTCAAAGAAGATATCGAGTTCATGGGACCGGTCAGGCTGCGTGATGTTGAGGATGCTCAGCAGAGAGTTGTCAAAGTTATCCGCAAGCTGGAGGAAACCGGAACCATTGTTATTTCGAGAGGTGGTGCAGGGGATATTGTTTACTAAGAATGCGCGTATCATGAAAAATGCTTGGGTAGACAACGAACTGCCTCGTTTGATTGACCTGACGGATTGGGATTTCGATTTTAACCTGCCTAAAAGCCCGTTGATTCCGGAAGCGGAAGAATCGGAAGTAGAGGTCAAACGAGAGGTCAAAAAAGAGCTCTCGCAAGAGAAAGAAGCAATTGCCCAACTTGAAGGCCTGCGTGAAGAAGGTTTGGCTAAAGCCAATAAGATGGCTGATCAGATCGTAGCTCAAGCGGAGAGTGACGCGGCGATCCTCTTGCAAGAGGCCAGAGAGAAAGCCGATCTCCTGCTGCAACAAGCGCGCGATGAGGCGGAGCAATTACGTGAACAAGTTCGGGAACAAGCTCGGCAAGAGTTTTACCCACAGTTCCAGGAACTGGGCTATCAGGATGGGTTGCAAGCGGTTCAGGAAGAATTGCAAGGAACCTTGCGGCAAGCCGGGCAAGCCTTGGCTCTGGCGCAAAGAACTGTAGAAGTGGAATTCGCGCAAAAGGATGAAGTCTTACTGCATCTGGCCCGGAAGATGGCTGAACGCATACTGCGCGCCGCCCTGGAAGTTGAACCGGCAAGAATCTTGCAGATCGTGCGTACACTATGTCTCATGCCGCAAGAGCGGACAGGCTGGCAGATGCATGTAGCGCCGGCTGACGCGCCCGTCTTGAGTGAAATAACGGCTTCCGGGTATCTGGTCGCCGATTGGGTCGTGGATGAGAAGCTGCAGAGCGGGGATTGTTATCTGGTGTGTCATGAAGGCCTGTTTGACGCTCGTATGGAGACGCAACTGGACCGTTTGGAACAAGAGCTGAAGGAAGAGCTAAGAAAAGAGGCGCTGTCTGATGGAATCGTGGTTGCAACTCAGTAAGAAAATCGCTGAAATCGAACCAATCAGCGAACGGGGATTAGTGAGCAAGATTGTTGGCTTGATGATCGAAGCCGCCGGACCGCGCAGCGGTGTGGGCGAGTATTGCCATGTAGTCAATCAAGACGGACAGAAAATCCCCTCTGAGGTTGTCGGATTTCGCGGCGCCACGACTTTATTGATGCCTTTAGGAGAACTGACGGGCATCGGGCCAGGCGACCTGGTTATACCGAACTATCGCCGGCTCAGCGTTATGGTAGGACCGGAACTGCAAGGGCGGGTCTTAAATGGTTTAGGCTGGCCGATCGACGGTAGGTCGCTGGATTTGGCAGTCAGTTATCCGTTGCAGAATACTCCGCCCAGCGCGTTTACCCGGCCCAGAATCATGGAGCCTCTGAGTGTTGGGGTGCGTGCGGTGGATGGGCTGCTCTCCATTGGCCGTGGACAACGGTTGGGGATCTTCGCCGGATCCGGAGTAGGTAAAAGCACGCTGTTAGGCATGATGGCGCGCAATACCGCGGCGGATGTCAATGTCATCGCCCTCGTGGGCGAGCGTGGCCGCGAACTGCGTGATTTTATCGAAAAGGACTTAGGGCCACAAGGGCTGGCGAAGTCGGTGATCGTGGTAGCGACATCGGATCAACCGGCGTTGATCCGCCTGAAGGCCGCCTTTACGGCGACCGCGATTGCCGAATATTTTCGTGATCAAGGCAAGGATGTACTTTTGATGATGGATTCTGTGACGCGTTTTGCTATGGCGCAACGTGAAGTAGGCCTGACCGCAGGTGAACCACCGGCCACCAGAGGATATCCGCCATCTGTGTTTGCGATGCTGCCGAAACTATTGGAACGTTCCGGTATGTCTGAGCATGGGAGCATTACCGGACTGTATACCGTGTTGGTCGATGGAGATGATCATAACGAACCGATTGCTGATGCGGTACGGGGTATCTTAGACGGACATATTGTTTTGACCCGTGATTTAGCGGTGCAAAACCATTATCCGGCGATCGATGTCTTGCAATCCGTCAGCCGGGTGATGATTGATATAGTGCAGGAAGAACATAAGGGAAAAGCAGGACAAATACGGGAGCATATGGCGGTATACCGTGACGCCAAAGATTTGATCGATATTGGCGCTTATGTCAAGGGCAGTAACGCACGTATCGACGCAGCTAACGCACATATTGACGCTATTAATGCTTTCCTGCGCCAGGGAGTGGAAGAACGTTCCGCGTTTGCGGAAACGATCGCGCAGATGCGTGAGATCGTATGAAAGGAGGGCGGATTTGGCAAGTTTTCGTTTTCGGCTTCAGGCGAGCCTGAAGATAGCGGATCAGGCTCTACAGCAATCGCGGCAGCGCTTGGCCGAGGAACTGCAAACCCTCAAAGCACTGCAACTGGAAGAAAGAATCTGTCGAATCCGGCTGCTGGATGCCTTGCAAGGGAAGAGGGAGGCCAGCCAAAGTCATCCTGCTGACTTGGGCAAATGGCAAACGTATACCCAGCAATGTGAGCAAAGTTTACGTATGGCGCAAGCGCGAACCGAGAGGCAAGAAGAAGAAGTAAGCAAAGCCCGGGAAACGGTCTTGGAAGCGAATCGTGAAGTAGAAAAGCTGAAGAGGCTGAAAGAAAAACAATGGGCGGCTTTTCTGGAGGAGCAGCAGCGCAAGGAGCAAAAGATCTTGGATGAAACAGGTCAGATTCTCTACCAATTGCAACAAAAAGAGGTGATCTCTTGATTTACGTGACACGATTAAACGGAAAACAATTTGTCATAAATAGTGATCTGATCGAGACGATGGAAGCGACTCCGGATACTGTGGTGCTGTTGACGACCGGCAATAAATATGTGTTATTGGAGTCTTTGGATACTCTGATCGACAGGATCGCTGTATTTCGCCGAAGATGCCGCTTGGCTGATGGAGTAAACAAAGAGGATCAGGGTATGGCTGCGTACAGTGCTGATGCTGATAATTGGGGTGAGAAGTCATTATGAAGAAGATAATTATGATCCCGGTCCTGGTGATTGTGGTTATAGCGGCGGTTGTGGTCGGAGCAATACTCATCGGACCGAAAATTATGGGTACGAGCGCGGTAGAACTCCCGGTGCATAAAAACGGCCCGGTCGTTCCGATTGGCGACTTTACCATCAATCTCAAGGGAGGCTCTTTCCTTAAAGCGACGATCTCGCTGGAAGGGGTCGATGAAAAATCGGCTGGCATCCTAGCCGAGAAAGAAGTGTTTCTCAAAGACCGGGTCATCACTGTTCTGAGCGGTAAAGCTGTAACGGATGTGGCGACGCCGGAAGCTAAAGAAGTATTGCGCCAGGAATTGTTGGTTCAATTGAATGATGTTTGTAATCATAACATTCAGCAGGTATTGTTTACGACCTATCTCTATCAATGATGCCTTGATTCCGTTAAAGGGGAGATTTTATGGCTGACGTTTTATCACAAAATGAAATTGACGCGCTACTCAACGCGTTATCAGACGGACAGGTGGACGCGGAGAACATTAAGACGAACAAACAGCAACGCGTCCGAGTGTATGATTTCAAGCGACCGAATAAGTTTTCCAAGGATCAGATTCGCAGTTTGCACAATATTCATGAGAACTTTTGCCGGCAGTTAACCACTTATTTCACAGCCCATCTGAATACAGCGGTGGATGTAAAGGTATCTTCGATCGAGCAATTAACCTATGATGAATTCATTCGTTCCTTGCCCAATCCGACGATCCTGGGGGTCTTTCAGTTTACGCCATTGGAAGGCAATCTATTGTTGGAGATGAGCCCGTCTATCGCGTTTGCCGTCATTGAGCGACTCTTAGGCGGTTCCGGTCAAACGGCTGAGCGCAACCGGGCATTGACGGAGATAGAACGGCTGATTATCGAGCAAAGGCTGAAGCATATTATCCGATTGAATGCCGAAGCCTGGAGTGAGGTCTCCACATTAGATTCGCACCTGGTGACGATGGAGACCAATCCGCAATTCACGCAGATCATTGCCCCGAATGAAATGATTGTCCTGGCCACGATCGAAATAGCGATCGGTGATGCAGTGGGTATGCTGAATATCTGCTTCCCGTACTTAACGATTGAACCGATCTTAGGAAAATTGAGCACTTTGTTTCTGTTTTCCACGCAAACCAAAGAGCGCTCACCGGAGGAGCAGGCACAGCTGCGGCACAATATTGAACATGCGGCGATTGATCTCTCTATCTGTTTAGGAAACGCGCAGATCACAGTGCGCGATTTGTTGGAGTTAACGCCGGGGGATATTATCCCTCTTAACCAGTTAGTTCAACAACCGTTACCGGTATCCGTAGGAAGTTTTGTGAAGTTTCAAGGGCTTCCGGGCTTATTTAGAGGGCATGTGGCAGTGAAATTGACCGAAGTCATACCGGAAAGGAAGGGATTAGGATGAATAGCGGAATGCTATCCCAGGAAGAGATCGATGCCCTGCTAGGCGGAAGCGAGGAAAAAAACGAAAGCGTCACGGATGATGCGCAAAACTTAAACTCATTGGAAATGGACGCTTTAGGTGAAATCGCTAATATTTCCATGGGAACTGCGGCTACGACGTTATCCTTGCTGCTGAATAAGAAAGTGGAAATTACCACGCCGCAAGTGGACATTACGACGATGGATGAGATTCGCAAGCAGCATCCGGTTCCGTGTGTGATCGTTGATGTGCGGTATAAAGCCGGTATTGAGGGTTCCAATGTATTAATTCTTTCCCAAAAAGACGGAGCGATTATTGTCGATTTGATGATGGGGGGCGAAGGTCAAGTTCCGGATTCGGTGCTTTCCGATTTACAGTTGAGCGGTATTTCGGAAGCGATGAATCAGATGATGGGATCGGCTGCTACCTCGATGTCTCAGATGTTTAATGATATGGTGGACATCACGCCTCCGGATTTGAAATTGTGTGACATGTCGTCGGATCAGGATCAATATTTTAGCGGCGAGGCGCCTGTGGTGCGTATCGCTTTTCGCATGGTCGTCGGTACGGTGATTGACAGCGTCTTGATTCAGATTTACCCCTTGGATGTCGCCAAGAATGTCGTCAGCAAACTGATGAAGGAGACGCAGGAACTTCAGGCGTCGATCGAACCGCAAGTGCAGACGACGGAACAGTCTGCCGCGCCTGCGCCGGCAGCTCAGGCAGAGAGTTTCAGCTCGGCGCAAGCGCCGTCTCCGCAGAAGCCTGTGGCCCACGTAGCGCCGTCGTCCATTCAACCAGCCCAGTTCTCGCCTCTGCAACCAGGTCTTTCCGTCGCGGGAACGGACAATTTGGGCTTGATCATGGATGTGCCGCTGCAATTGAGCATCGAATTAGGCAAAGCGAAAAAGACGATCAAAGATATTCTGTCGTTGGGGCCGGGCTCCGTTATTGAATTAGACCGCTTGGCTGGAGAGCCGGTTGATATGATTGTCAATGGCAAACTGATTGCTAAGTGCGAAGTCGTAGTGATGAATGAAGCGTTCGGGGTGCGGATCACTGATATTATCCAACCGACGGAACGGGTCAGCTTCTGAACAAAGCCGGTCAAACTGGCGCAATGATAACGATGAGGAGGAAGAAAAAATGAGTGCGAGGATTTTAATTGTCGATGATGCGGCGTTTATGCGGATGATGTTAAAGGATATCTTGACTAAAAATGGGTTTGATATTGTAGGTGAAGCGGAAAATGGGGCGGTTGCCGTCAGTAAATACATGGAGCTGAAGCCGGAGTTAACCGTGATGGATATCACGATGCCGGAAATGGACGGATTGCAAGCGGTCAAGGAAATCCGCAAGTTGGATCCGCAAGCCAGAATCATTATGTGCAGCGCGATGGGGCAACAATCCATGGTGATCGAAGCGATTCAATGCGGCGCCAAGGATTTCGTGGTCAAACCGTTTCAGCCGGACCGGGTGTTGGAAGCAGTCAATAAGGCGTTGAAGTAATATGAACAGCGTTGAAGACCAGCCGCTGAACTTTCTGGCGAACACGCCGCAAGTACAAACGGATTTTTCCTGGTGGGGGCTGTTTGGTTATATCATTGTTTTTCTCTTCATCTTAGCGGCGGCGCTCTGGATGATCCGCAGACTGAACCGCCGGCAGATGAAGGGAATGGACTCTCCTTGGATCCGGGTCTTGGATCGTCAGCATCTGGGCGGGCAGCAAATGCTTTATCTGGTGGAAATTGCGGGGAAATTCCAGGTATTGGGCGGATCCGATCACACTTTGGTCAAGATTGCTGAGATTGATGATTTAGAAATCATTGCGGAGATGATCACAGAGATCTCTTCGCGCAGTGAAACCAAACCGGAGAGTATGATCTACCAGGTGATGCAGCGTCTGTTTTACGGCAGAAAGAGAGAACGTCCTTTTGATCTGGAATTGCAGAGGATGATGGAGGATAACGGACATGCAGATAAGTTGTAAGTGGCGAAATCCTGCTCTGATCGCCGGCGGCGTAGCGGCTTTGATCCTTTGCTTCTTAGCCATCGGGGAGCGTTCTGCGCTGGGGGCTGCTTTAAGCTTAGACCTGGGGAATAATCCCGGGGAACAAACCAGCGCATCCTTACAGTTACTGCTCTTGCTCACTGTATTGTCATTGGCGCCGGGGATTTTGGTGTTGATGACTTCATTTACCCGTACGGTGATTATCCTGTCCTTCGTCAGGAATGCGTTAGGTACGCAGCAACTGCCGCCGAACCAGGTGATTGTTGGCTTAGCCTTGTTTCTCACGTTCTTTGTCATGGCGCCGACGTGGAATCAGGTCAATACGGAAGCGCTGCAACCGTACTTGCAGAATACGATCAGCCAAACGGAGGCTTTGAGCAGGGCAGAAACGCCGATGCGTGAGTTTATGATCAAGCAGACGAGAACGAAAGATCTGGAGCTGTTTGTCAGCATGGCCAAGTTAGAACAGCAACCGGCGACCTATCGTGATGTGCCGACGTACATATTAATTCCATCTTTTGTGATTAGTGAACTGAAAACGGCTTTCCAAATGGGCTTTGCGATATTCATACCATTTATTATTATCGATATGATTGTTTCCAGCGTACTGATGTCAATGGGGATGATGATGTTGCCCCCGATGATGATTTCCTTGCCCTTTAAGCTATTATTGTTTGTTCTGGTGGATGGGTGGCATTTGGTCATCCAATCCTTGCTGAACAGTTTTCACTGAGTAGAGATCAACGTGGGAGGTAACCGTGAGTCAAAATGAGGTATTGTACTTAGCCAAGGAAGCATTAGGGACGGCGATTCTGGTCGGCGGGCCGATTCTGGGCGTTAGTTTATTGGTCGGGTTGTTGGTCAGTATGTTTCAAGCCATGACTCAGATACAGGAGCAGACGCTGAGTTTCATACCGAAGATTTTGGCGATGATTCTGGTCATGCTCCTGTTGGGCTCATGGATGTTGGGGGTC
>JAITOV010000023.1 GCA_031289735.1 Peptococcaceae bacterium | reverse complement strand
GTCGTGCTGGGTGATCCACAGGGATCCGGCCATACACGGGGGGTCAGCGAGGACGGCTTGACCCGGAAAAGGGAAGTAACGAATGACGACGAGGTCATATCCTTTGTCTACAAAAACTACCAACGCGATCTTGAGATCAGTGATGACCTGTTTCAGCTTCCCGCGGGGATGACGATCGTTGAATAATCATATGTATGAACAAATGGAATGTTTTCTGCGGATCGGCCAGTAATTGCAGCGTATGAGAGCGCTTCATTCTGTTTATAATACGAATGCGTTAAGCGATGCGTAATATAAAAATCTCAATCAACAGGAGGCGGCGTCAATGGGTTTTAATGATCCGAACAACGATCAGCAGAAGGTACCTCTATCCGCGGAGCTGGAGAAATTTAAATATGAAGTAGCTCAAGAGATCGCGATTGCCAATAAACGTAATATTCAGCTCATCAAGCAACCGTAGGGTGTACAGTTGCGCCGCCTGTCAAGAGGATTCTTGGCAGGCGGCTTTTTAGGCGGTTATCTTCTCTGTGTGGTTGAAATGTTATTGAAAATACGCTGGGTAATTTTGCTCATTGATCTCCGGATGCAAGCTCATGCTGAGTGCGCCGGTGATGATACGGGCGGAGGATTCGATCAGGGTATCGATCTCTTTTGGGGTTACCATCAAATTCCCGTGGAACGGAGCGAGAACTTCAGAGAGGATTTGTTGGGTCATTTGAGGATTGAGTTCCTGATAGATCCGGTAGAGTGCCGGACTGGTCTTTAACTGATCCAGTAAACATTCCAAGGTGTGGTGGGCGATCACGGCGGCGTTGACGACGGTGGGCAGGCCGATGGCTAAGACTTTGCACCCAATGGTTTCTTCCGTCAAGCCCATCCGGCAATTGCCGACCCCGGAGCCGGGGCTGATGCCGGTGTCCGCCAGCTGGATACTGGCGCCGATACGCTCTAAAGAACCGGCGGCCAGGGCGTCGATCGCAATGACCAGATCGGGATGCACATGTTCGACGATCCCGCGAATGATTTCCGCGGTCTCAATCCCAGTCAGCCCCAGAACCCCGGGCGTGATCGCGCTGACTTCACGCAGTTTCCCCTTCAGGGTTTCCGGTGTGAACTGATAGAGATGCCGGGTGATTAAACTTTTGGTGATGACCTGTGGTCCGAGCGCGTCCGGCGTAGCGTTCCAATTGCCCAGGCCGACCAGCAGGACGCTGGCAGATTCGTCGAGCGACATCATGCGGATCAATTGTTGCCCCAGAATTTCAGTTAATTCATGATGTGCGCTATAATCATTAGAGAGAAGAACCGGCGCTTCCATGGTGACATACTGGCCGATGGGCCGGCCCATTTGCCGGGCGCCTTCCTCCGTCTCGATCACAATCGTTGTCACGAGTGCGTATGCGCTCTTTTCCTGAGTCATAACGACGCCTGAGACTTCTGCATTCGCTTCGCCGCGCAGGAGTTCATGGGCTTCGATCGCCATATCCAGATTGACATTCAAGAGCCGAAACATTTCATTTTTATTCATACCCAGAGCCTCCTTTGTCTGCATACTTACTATTATGAAAGAATGACAAATAAATTATTCTGTTGGCTGTTTTTTTGTGGAATTTGTGTAGTTAGGAAACGTTTTGCTTGTTATAATGAGACTGGAGGGCCATATCATGCGGATCATCGCCGGAGAATTGCGCGGCCGACGGATACAATCCGTCCAAGGGTGGAAAACGCGTCCGACGTCCGATAAAGTAAAGGGAGCGATCTTTAATGTGTTGCGTGATAAAGTTCGCGCGGCGCGTGTACTGGATCTGTTTGCCGGTACGGGGAATCTAGCCTTGGAAGCCCTATCGCGTGGTGCGCGGCACGCGGTTTTGCTGGAAGATGACCGTGCAGCCTGCCGGGTCATTCGTGAAAATGCGCGGAGCTTGGGCCTCGAACGCCAAACAGAGGTCATACCCTTGAGTGTATTTGTGTTTTTGCCACGCTGCCGGGCGCAGGCGTTTGATCTGATCTTTTTGGATCCGCCGTACCGTCAGGGATGGGCGTCTCAGGCCGTCGCTCAGATCGCTCAGTTGCAGATACTGACGCGGCGCGGCGTGATCGTGGCGGAAACCGCCAGAGATGAGCTTTTAGAACCTACGGAGCAGTTGCAAATCCGCCAGAGAGGATCGTATGGAGATACGCAGATATGGTACCTGCAATGGCAGGATGAGAAACAGGATTTGAGCTAGGAGGAATGATCTTGGGACAAGATGTTTTTAGTATGTTAGAAGAACTGGAGGAGCTCGTTGATCGAGCCGCGAAGATTCCGTTGTCCGGAAAAGTACTGGTCGATGACGAAGCGGTATTTGAGATCATCGATCGCATCAAAGCGTCGCTGCCGGAAGAAATTAAGGATGCCCAATGGATTTTAAACGAGCGTCAGCGCATCATGGAGGAAGCGCAGGCGGAATCTCAGCGTATTCTGGAAAAAGGGCGTTCCTACGCGGAAAAATTGACGGAAGAATCCGAGATCAGCCAGCAAGCGCAAGCGCAGGCAGAGGATCTGGTGAGACAGGCGCAGGCTTATGCCCAGGAAGTGAAGACGGGATCATTGCGCTATGCTGACGAGCTGTTTCAGTATGCGGAAAGCAAAATCTTCGAAAGCTATCAATCACTTCAGCAAAGCCGCGAAGATTTGAAAACCAGGGTCAAACCCGAGGAACGTGAAGTAAAAGCCGGTCAGTGAGTCTGGCGTATGACGACGCGGCAGATAATGCCCAGAGCGCAGAGGATCAAGCTCAGGCAGAGAAAAGACTGGAAGCTGAGCAGCCAGGTGAAATGGATGGCGCCGCGCATGGAGAACTCGTGAGGTAGACGCAGCGTGGGGACATGCGCTAAGGCTAAAAAGAGGCGGCTCAGGCATACAACCAGCAAAGCATGTAGTAAGCGTGCGTATACATAGGGTTTCAGACTTAAAGAACGATCGATCAACCCGGCTACTTGGGCTAGGATCGACAGACCGTTCCACCCCATGAGCAGGCAAACCAGCGAGACTTGCCAAGCGGAGTCAGGAAACGCTGCGACGACATTGCGACAGCCGATGGTCATCTCGATGAAGCCGCTGAATAACGCCGCCCAGCGCTCTGTGCTGATGCAGGGAAGCAGCATGTGCGGCAGCGCGGCCAGCAACGTAAAAATATGCCATTGGGTGAGCAGGCGGATGACCACAGAGAAAAAGACGATAAAACCGCCGACCGATAAGGTGGTTTGGATGCTGGCGCGGATCGCCTGACCGAGCAATTGTCCTGCCGGCAACGGCGCCTGTGGTTGCGGCTGGAGGCACTGCAATAGTTGTTGCCGGAAAGATACGCCGAAGTTCGCCGATAAGACTGGCCTGGGATGCAGAAAACGCAGGCAGAGTCCGACCAACAGATTAGCCAGATAAACGGAAGCGGCGATCACAACGCCGAGTTGCGCTTGACGCATCATTCCGACAGCTACGGCTCCGAAGATGAAGCCGAGGCTGGGGTTATTGGTGAAGGCGATCAAGTGCTCCGCTTGCTTCTTGGTGAGATCCCCTTGTTCATAGAGCCGGTTGGCTAATATCGCTCCCATGGGAAAGCCGGAGGTATAGCCCATCGCGATGACAAAGGAAGCGCAGCCGGGCAGACGGAAGAGCGGCCGCATCAGCGGTTCCAGAAGTACGCCGAACAAGCGTACGAATCCGACGCTCAGCATTAATTCGGATAAGATAAAGAAGGGCAGCAAGGCCGGCAGGACGAATTGCCACCAGAGCGCCAATCCTTGCGTCGCGCCGCTAATCACTTCTTGCGGCTGGATGAGCATGGTGATAGCCAGAAACAGGATGAATCCGAGACGAAGCAACATGTGTATGCACCTGCCTTTCATTATCTATATGGAAGACAGACGGGGGAGTATACCTGATGAATGCCTGACTAAATATACGAAAAAATATAACTATCGGTTGAATAACTTGATATTTGTCCGAACTGTGCTAAACTACTATATATATATTTTTGTCTAAAATTTAAGGAGGAGTATCGTGAAAATCTTAGTTGTTAACTGCGGAAGTTCTTCATTGAAGTATCAGTTGTTAGACATGGACGCTAAGACAGAATTGGCTAAAGGCCTGCTGGAGAGAATCGGTATCGAGGGGTCGGAATTAACCCATGAAGCGCCCGGTAAGGACAAAACCAAACTCAAAAATTATGTTGCCAATCATACCGAAGGGATTCGCTTGGTCCTGGATACGTTAGTCCATCCGGCATACGGCGTGCTGAAGAGTATGAAGGAAGTGGACGCGGTAGGCCATCGGGTCGTACACGGCGGCGCGAAATTCACCGAGTCCGCCTTGGTCACCGAAGAAGTCATGAAGGCTATTGAAGACTGTATCGTATTTGGACCTTTGCACAATCCGGCTAACATCGCCGGGATCAGAGCTTGCCAGGAATTAATGCCGGGCGTACCGCAGGTAGCGGTATTCGACACGGCTTTCCATCAAACCATGCCGCCGGAATCTTTTGTCTACGCGCTGCCTTATGAAGCGTATGAAAAACATGGCATCAGAAGATACGGCTTCCATGGAACATCCCATTGTTATGTCAGCAGGCGGGCGGAGGAGTTCCTGAATAAAAAAGGTCAAGACTTCAAACTGATCACTTGCCATTTAGGCAACGGAGCGTCATTAGCGGCGATACTGAATGGTAAATGTATTGATACCTCGATGGGTCTGACCCCTCTGGAAGGTTTGGTCATGGGTACGCGTTGCGGTTCGATCGACCCGGATATCGTGGATTTCCTGATCGATAAAGAAGGATTTACGACGGATCAGATGAAGGATTACATGAATAAGCAATCCGGGATTCTGGGCATCTCCGGCGTCAGCAGCGATTTCCGCGACGTGGAAGAAGCGGCGCAAGCCGGGAATGAACGGGCGAAGCTGGCCTGGAATATCTTTGCTCATAAAGTCAGAAAATACATCGGCGCTTATGCGGCGATTATGGGCGGCGTGGACGCGATTGTCTTTACCGCCGGATTAGGCGAGAACTCTTCGTCCATGCGTTTGGAAATTTGCAAGACGCTGGGTTTCCTCGGGGTTAGCATTGATCCTGAGAAGAACAAAAAACGCGGCTTGGAAAACGACATTTCCACCGACGACGCGAAATGCCGGGTGATTGTGATTCCGACCAATGAAGAATTGATGATTGCCCTGGATACACAGGAGATCGTTGCGAAGTAAATATGAACCCGGAAAAGGCGGTGAGTGTGCGGCTCATCGTCTTTCCTTTTGGCCTAATTGCTCAGATCCGGGAAATAATTCGCGCCAGTGCGGTAGATCAACTTTAGAAATCAGCCTGTTTAGACGAAATATAGAAAGAGTGACTGTATCATCACATTGAGGGGATGATCTGCTCCATGATATTAGAAAAGGCTGAGATAAATTATGAAGAAAATCACACTAGTTCTGATCGCATTAGTGAGTTGTTTGAGTTTTGCTTGCCCGTTCGTTTATGCTGCCGGGGATCGTAGCTTAACGGAGAGCTTGAATAAGAATGCCGAGTATGTTAGCGATTACCGCAATATTCCCGGGGTGACAAAAGCGGATATTCAAGCGATTGAGCAGTTGCAACAGGACAAGAAGAAATTCACATATGGAACGATGATGAGTGGAGAAGCTTTTCTGAATCGAGACGGTAGCAGAAGCGGGTTCTCCATTGTCTTATGCGCCATGCTACAGGATATGTTTGATATCCCCTTTGAACATCAATTCTATGATTGGGAGTCGTTAATCGCCGCGTTGAATTCGGGGCAAGTAGATTTTTCCGGAGAACTGAGGGTGACGGAAGACAGGAAACAGCGTTATTATATGACGGAGGGGATTTACGAGCGGACCATCAAAATCTTTACCAATCGTTATGCGCCAGATGTCAACGTATTGGCGGAGATCCGTCCCGTACGCATGGGTTTTCTGGAAGGATCAGCCTATCGTGATGAGATTGCTCGGGTAGCGAGAACGGATTTTGAAACAGTCTATGTCTCGGAGTATACGACGGCGGCGGAAATGCTGCGTAACCAGGAGATCGACGCTTTCATTGATGCGGCGCCGGCGGTCTTCAACTTTGAAAAATATGATTTTATCAGAACGGAAGATTTTTTTCCGCTGCTTTATTTTCCGATTTCCATCTCCACGGCGAATCCCGAATATATGCCGATCATTCGCGTGGTGCAATTGTACTTGGAAAGCGGTGGCGACTACTACCTCTCCGGCTTGTATCAGGAAGGACATGAAGAGTTCCTGAGTCATAAGTTAGACATGAGCTTGACCGATGAGGAACGAGGATATATCGAAACACTGAAAATCAAGAACGACGCAGTCAGGATCACGGCGGAACCGAATAACTATCCCATCAGCTTTTATAATACGAAGGAAAAGGAATTTCAGGGGATCGCGCTTGACGCGCTTGACGAGATCGCCAGGTTGCTGGGGATTCACTTTGTCACAGTCAATACCGCGCAAGATACATGGACGCAGATCTTGGATATGATACAGAATCATCAGGCGGCGTTGATGGCAGGTACGATGAATGCCGAGGAGCGTAGTCAAGCCTTGCTGTGGGCGGACACTCCGTTGGCCGAAGATCAATGTGCGCTTCTGACTCTGGCGAATCATGCGGATATCACGCTTAACCAGATTCGCTACGCTAAGGTGGGCTTGATTCAGGGCAGCGCGTATGCGGATACGTATGCCAAGTGGTTCCCGGACAGCGCCAATAAGGTCTATTATCCTTCCGCGAAGGAGGCGTTTCAGGCGTTAAAGGAAGGCCAGGTCGATTTTATTATAGCTTCACAGAATTTGTTGCTCAGCCAGACGAATTATTATGAAGACCCGGCTTTCAAGGCGAGTATCGTCTTTAATCATAACGTAACATCCACATTGGCTTTTAATCAGCAGGAAGCGTTGTTGCGTTCGATTGTCAGTAAGGCGCAATTGCTGATCCCGATAGAAGAGATCAATAACCGCTGGAGTTATAAGGCGTTTGATTACGATAGCAAGAGATTGAAGGATAGTATGCCGTACTTGGGCGTGTTTTTTCTGATTTTGCTGGTTGCCATCATCGTCATCCTCTGGGCGTATCTGACGAATCGGCATTTAAGCAAGAATCTGGAACATCTGGTGAAGCTGCGTACCCGGGAATTGGAACTGCAAACGACAACGCTGGAAGCGGTGTTCTCAGCGATCCCTGATATGATTTTCTGTCGCGACTTGGCTGGGCGGTTTACGAAGTGTAATGAGAGCTACGAACAGTTCGTCGGGCAAAAACAAGAGGATATCATCGGAAAATACTATGAGGATCTCTCGGAGCAAGATCAGCATCATCTCGTTGAAGCGGATGAAGAGGTCATCCGCAATCAAACCCCGATCACCAGTGAGCAAGAAATGTATTCCCCACGTTATCGCATTTCGCGTCTCTTCGAAGTCATCCGTACGCCTTTGATTAAAAACGGCAAGATCATGGGGATCCTGGGGATCGCCCGCGACATCACGGAGCGCAGGCTTAAAGATTAGATTCTTCGTCTGCCAAAAAAATTCCCCAAGTAAATTCCACCTCACTGATTTGGGAGGAGGAATTTGTGCGCCTTTAATTAACAGAAACTTGCAACTGTTTTTTTTTTTTTGAAAGTATAGACATCTGCGGAGAGAAAGTGTAAAATACTATAAAACATATATAAATAGTATGCATTAAGAAAAGGAAAGGTACGGAGGTCGTCATGTCAAAAATCGCCAAAAGATTAACCGACCTGGTCGGCAACACCCCGCTGTTAGAGTTGACCAACTACAATCAAGCGGAGAGCCTAGGCGCGCGGGTTATCGCTAAACTGGAAAGCTTCAACCCGCAATCGTCCGTCAAAGACAGAATCGGCTACGCGCTCATCAAAGACGCCGAGGACAAAGGGCTGATCACGAAAGAGACCACGATCATCGAACCCACCAGCGGTAATACCGGCATCGCGCTCGCGTTCGTAGCGGCGGCGAATGGCTACAAAATCATCCTCACCATGCCGGACACCATGAGCGCCGAGCGCCGAAATCTGCTTAAAGCCCTAGGCGCGGAACTGGTTTTAACCCCCGGCGCGGCGGGTATGAAGGGTGCGATTGCGCAAGCGGAAGAATTGGCCGCCGCAACGCCGAATTCCTACATCCCCGGCCAGTTCGTCAATCAGGCGAACCCGCAAATCCACCGCCTCACCACCGCCGTAGAAATTTGGCAGGACACGGACGGTGAAGTCGATATTTTTGTCGCCGGCGTAGGAACAGGCGGCACAATCACCGGGGTCGGCGAGGTATTGAAGCAGAAAAAACCGGGAGTAAAAATCGTCGCGGTAGAACCCTTTGATTCGCCGGTGCTCTCAGAAGGGCGGCCGGGACCGCATAAAATCCAGGGTATCGGCGCGGGCTTTGTCCCCGAAGTACTGAACCGGGAGGTGATTGATGAAATATTCACCGTGAAGAATGAGGAAGCGTTCGCCACAGCGCGTAAACTGGCGAAAACAGAAGGCTTATTGGTAGGGATATCTTCCGGTGCGGCGGCCTTTGCGGCCGGCGAGATCGCCAAAAGACCGGAGAACAAGGGCAAGACCATCGTGGCGCTGCTGCCGGATACAGGCGAAAGATTCTTATCGACGGTATTGTTCACACAGGAATAACGTGTCGCCCAAGGGGTAATTCAATAAGGATGTGATATGCATTGCGTGCATCAACCGGACATTCAAGGAACAACACAGCTTTTATTAAGCTGCTGCAAGACTTCTTGGGGCAGATTGAAGACGGGGCGATCACCATCACCAAGCAGGAGAATAAAATTGTGCAGGTGACCGAGACAGAATTATACGACAGCATTCAAGCCGGTAAAGTCTCCGCAGCGGATGTGCCTCATGAAAAAAGCAGAGCAACCCTGGGCGAATATGATTTCGCCCTGCTATTGAAATTTCTTGACGGCGTAAGCTTTGGCACCGTGACATTGCACATAAAATCCGCTCAGATCGTAGGAGTTGAAAAAAATGAAAAGATTAAATTATGACCGCTGGGCAAGGTGCGCTGTCGGATACGCCAAGGGGCGTTGCAAACTAAATAGGTTGTTGACCGGAAAGCCGGAGATAAACCGTAAGATTGCTACAATCAGGTTGTCTCCGGTTTATTCTTTCGATTAACTTGACAGTCAAGACGAAGAAAGAGGGTTAGGCATGGCGAGAAAATTAACACAGATCGCGATTTACGGCAAAGGGGGGATCGGCAAATCCACAACGACGTCCAATCTCAGCGCCGCGCTGTCAGTAGCGGGATACAAGGTAATGCAGTTTGGCTGCGATCCGAAAAACGACTCCACCAACACGCTGCGCAACGGGCAGTATATCCCTACCGTATTGGATACCCTGCGGGAGCAAAACTCCGTCAACACCTCCGAGGTGGTATTTGAAGGGTTTAATGGCATCTATTGCGTGGAAGCGGGGGGGCCAGCGCCGGGTGTGGGTTGCGCCGGACGCGGCATTATCACGGCGGTTCAGCTTTTTAAGCAGCAGCACACTTTTGAGGAACTGGATTTGGACTATGTGATCTACGACGTATTGGGCGACGTGGTCTGCGGCGGGTTCGCCATGCCGATCCGGGAAGGGATCGCCGAGCATGTGTTCACCGTTTCATCCGCCGACTTCATGGCGATCTACGCGGCGAACAATCTATTCAAAGGCATCCACAAATATTCCAACAACGGCGGCGCTTTGCTGGGAGGATTGATCGCCAATTCCATCAATCAGCCGTATTCCAAGGAGATCATTGACGATTTTGTCAAGGTGACCCATACGCAGGTCGTAGAATATATTCCGCGCTCTGTCACGGTGACCCAGGCGGAATTGCAAGGAAAAACCACCATCGAGGAAGCGCCCGATTCAGCGCAGGCGGGCGTATATACAGCGCTGGCGGCGAAAATCGCGGCGCACACTGAATCGCAGACGCCTTCCCCGCTGGAGCCTGGCGAGCTTAGAGAGTGGGCGGCCAAATGGGGCAAACAGTTACTGGCGCTGGAATCCGGCGAGGTTCAGGGGTTGGCGGAAAGGATTTAAGCGAAAAAGGGGTGAGTAGCAATGAGCGGATTAACAGTGGCGCGCCGTCTTGATTGGGATGAGGAAGAGTCTTATTTTCACAGCGAATCCGATATCAAGTTGAGGGTGGATAATGTCACAAAAGAGTTTTACGTAAAAGGGTTCGGAAAAGCGCCTGATCAAACAACAGTGATTGCCCTGGATGGATTGACATTGGAAGTGAAAAGGGGCGAGTTCTTGGTGCTGCTAGGCCCCAGCGGTTGTGGAAAAACCACGCTGTTGGATATGTTCGCGGGTTTGTCTTTCCCCACAAGCGGCAGTATTAGCATTGATGGGCAGCCTATCAAAGAACCGGGACTCGACAGAGGCATTGTCTTTCAACAATACGCGCTGTTTCCCTGGCTGACCACTTTCGAAAATGTGGAGTTTGTGCTGGCAAACAACAACGCGCCGAAGAAAGAACGCGTGAAAAAGGTGAAGGAACTGATCAAGATGGTAGGACTGGAGGGCTTTGAGAATCACTATCCATACCAGCTCAGCGGCGGTATGAAGCAACGTGCAGCGATTGCGCGGACGCTCACATTCGATCCGGAAATTTTGCTCATGGATGAGCCGTTTGGGGCATTAGATTCTCAGATTCGAGAGCTGTTGCAGCAAGAGCTTTTGCACATACGCGATCAGACCGGAAAGTCAATTCTCTTCATTACGCACAGCATCGAAGAGGCGGTATATTTAGCCGATCGTGTGGCGGTTCTCACGGCGCGCCCTGGGAAAATCAAACAAATCATTGATGTTCCAATTTCCCGGCGTGAGCGTCTGGAGAGTGAAGATATCCGCTCCGATCCGCTGTTTAGCGAAACGAGGCATCTGTTGTGGACGCTTCTCCGCGATGAGATGAGCAAAAGTCAAGAGATTAAAGAGGGCAAAGCGCATGAAGATTAAAAATATTGCTTTATCCATCCTTGAAACGCTCAAAAGTGTCGCCGCCATATTTTGCTTGCTGCTGCTCTGGGAAATCGCGCCGAGACTGCAATGGGTTGATCCGTTTTTTATCCCGCCGCTGTCCTCTATACTTGTGGCGTTCTGGCATCTGATTTTGTCGGGAGAATGGGAGAAACTGGCTCTTGTGAGTTTGAAACGCGTATTCATAGGGTATTCTATTTCGGTGGTGATTGCGCTCCCTCTTGGGTTTATCATCGGTTGGTTTAAGCGATGTGAAAGGATTTTGAACCCGCTTTTGCAAGCGTTGCGTCAGGTAAACGCTACAACAATATTGCCATTGTTTATCTTGATGTTTGGGATTGGGGAAGTGTCGAAAATCTCAATCATCGCTTACTCCGGGATATGGAGCGTGTTTATGAACACGATCAACGGAGTAAAGAATGTCGATCCTCTGCTAATAAAGTGTGCTAAGTCGCTGAAGCTTAGCAATTGGCAGATATTCCGAAAAGTGGCGTTTCCGGCAGCGCTTCCGTCTGTTTTTACAGGGTTACGCTATGGCATAACCATTGCGCTATTGTTATTGATATCCGCAGAGATGCTAGGCGGCACAAGTGGGATTGGTTACGCCATTAACAATTGGCAGATGCTCAGCAAAGCGGAACAAATGTGGTCTGGAATTCTGACAATGGTGATTTTCGGCTTGGTGTTCAATTATAGTTTCATCGCGCTGGAAAAGAGAATGAGCCGTTGGAAAGAAGATGCGCCAAGAGGTTGATTTTGTACCTATTGTATATTAGTGCACTTTATGATGCGGAAGGAGTTAATAAGCATGAAAGTCTTTAATCACACAAAACGCTTTGGGTTCATCATACTTGCAAGCTTACTCACATTTTCGCTGGCGGCGTGCGACAGTGCGCCAACTACGTCGCCCAATAATGCAGGTATTAGGTATGCGGAAGAGGAAGCAGTTACTACCGAAATACCCTACGAGCAAAGGGATCTCATCAAAATCGGTGGATATTACGGAACCGGTGGTATCACCACTTACGATCCGCTTGTTGTGGCCGATAAATTAGGCTATTTTAAGACGATCCGCATTGAGGATGAGGATATCCAAGCGGGACCGAACGCTTTGGCGGCTTTGGTGGCGAACCGAATTCAGGCGTCGCATTTGCAAATATCAATCAGTACGCCTGCAATCGCGAGAGGTTCCGGTCTCCGAGTTGTTGCGGCGGCGCATGGTGGGGAGAACACGTCTAATTTTCACTTTTATGTGCCGAACGACAGCCCTATTAAGACCGTGGAGGATTTAAAAGGGAAAAAGGTCGGCGGAGTCCAAATAGGTGACTCCACCTATTATGCGCTGTCAAACACGTTGGCAAAGTCGGGGATCACAATTGAAGACCTTGAGCTCGTAACCGTACCCGCCGGACAGACGCTGCAGATCCTTGAGGGCGGTCAGCTTGACGGAGCGGGTTGCTGGAGTGACTTTGAATACAGACCGATTGAAGAAAGAGGGGGATACCGGCTCCTGTTCACAGTTTTTGACATCCTTCCTCCTGGTTTGATTCACTGCGGACTCACCGTTAACGGGGCATGGCTTGATTCAAAACCGGAGCAGGTACGTGAGCTGGTGGAAGGCTTTGTGAAGGCGAACACATGGCTTCAAGAACATGTTGAAGAAGGAAAGCAGCTCCATATAGACATCGCTAAGGAACGTGGGCTTGATCCTACCCTGATCGAAAAATACTACACGCCTGTAGACATTCGCCCTTATTCGCTCACTGATGATTTGGACGTAGAGTATTTCCTTTACAATTTCGAGAAAAACGGTGTCATTGAGCCGGGATTATTGAAGCCTTCTGACATTTACACCAATGAGTTTAACCCATTTGAATGGCGGTTCGTACCGACGAATCTGTCTTTTGCGCCGTACCATAATCTGCCGGGGGAAACGGTGAAGATAAAGCCAGCAACCGGCAGCGCTGCACATTAACTGTGAGATCTATTTAAATTAAGGAGGATATGCTATGTCAAACGCTCACATCGAATTAAAAATCAACCTGGACGAAAACACCTGCTACAACCGAGAGGAACGGTTGGGTACGATCAAGACCTATTCCGGCAAGGTCAGCGAGTTGGTGAAAGACCACAAGGCAGGGAACGAATTAGAGTGGAAAAACCGCTCGTTTGAGCAGACATCCGGTTGCCTGCTGACACAAACCGTCGGTCGATTGGTAACGATACGCGATTCCGCGCTTATCGTACATGGTCCGGTCGGTTGCTCGCAGGCAACCAACGGTTACCGCGAGATGTTTCAGAATGTTCCGTTGGCGCTGGGGCGTCCGCGTGACATTGATCTTGCTATGTTGAGCACTAATTTGACTGAAAACGACGTTGTTTTTGGCGGTGAAACGAAGTTGCGCAAGGCGATCTATGAAGCGGAGAATCGTTATCATCCCGGTACGATTATTATCGCCACATCGTGCGTTTCCGGTGTTATGGGTGACGACATTGAAGGCGTTGTTGCTTCAGTCCAACCTGATATCAAGGCGCGGATTGTGCCTATTCATTGCGAAGGGTTCCGTTCCAAGATCAACCAGACCGCATTCGACGCTTCGGCTCACGCCATTGTCAAATACCTTGTGCGTCCGCCCGAGAAAAAGCAGAAGGATTTGGTCAATATTATTGCACCGTTTAGCGTAACGTGGGCGGATCGGATGGAAATTAATCGTCTTTTTGACAAAATCGGACTGCGTACGCGCTATGTCCCCGATTTTGCATCCGCTGAAGAACTGGCAACGATGTCAGAGGCGGCAGTTACAGCGCCCACTTGCCCCTCATACGGCGATTATTTGCAAAAGGCGCTATATGAACAGTATGGCGTACCGTATTTCCGCAACCCGGCGCCGTTAGGATTGCAAAATACGGAAACATGGTTCCGTGAAATTGCGAAATATACCGGCAAGGAGAAAGAAGTTGAAGCGCTGATTGCCGAGGAACGGGAATATGTGCTGCCGTTGTTAGATGAACTGAAAGATGTCTTAGCGAAGACGTTTGCGGAAAGAGGCAAGGCCGCCGATATTTTCGTGGCTGCGGGTCAGGCGAGAATCGCGTTTATTCCTCGTTTGGTAGCGGAACTGGGGTTGCAGGTCGCGGCGGTCAGCACATTGGAATTTGATCCCTACATCATTGATGAATTGGAAAATGTTTATAACGATGTGGGAGACTTTGAGATTCACGCCTCCGATATGCAGCCTTATGAACACAGCCACATGCTGAATCGCTTGAAGCCGGATCTGTATACCGGTTGCCCGTTTATGGGACTTTACAAGCGCGAGGGAAGTCAGGTTAGAAACCATTCCTTCCGCTCAGATTTCTCCGTGCCAGCAAATCAGTTCGTATTCAGAGGAATTCTGAATTATGGCTATATTGTCCAGCGCGCATTGCGTAACCCATCTCTTAACAAGACGCTAAATG
>JAITOV010000010.1 GCA_031289735.1 Peptococcaceae bacterium | reverse complement strand
ACGAAACGTGCCTAGCCCGACATGCAAGAGAACCCGGATGATCTCTACGCCCTGCCGCTCCAGTGATTGCAGCAGCTCCGGCGTAAAGTGCAATCCCGCGGTCGGCGCTGCCGCCGACCCGCTGGCCTGCGCATACACCGTCTGATAACGGCCCTGATCCTGCAACTCCGCCGTGATATAGGGCGGCAGCGGCATCTGTCCTAACGTATCCAAGATCGCTTCAAATATCCCCGTATAAGCAAACTCAATCCGGCGATTGCCATTCGCCAGCACTTCCTTCAGCGTCCCCTTGAGCAACCCTTGGCCAAAAATCACCGACTGGCCAATCTTCAGGCGCTTTCCCGGACGTACCAACGTCTGCCATCCGGTTGCGCTTTCACGCTGCAGCAGCAGGACTTCGATCTTAGCCTGGCCGCCTTCCTTTTCCCCGATGAGCCGAGCCGGCAGCACCTTCGTATCATTGATCACGAGCACGTCTCCGGCATGCAGAAACAAGCCCAGATCACGAAAGTGGGCGTGCTTCAATTGCCGGGATGATCGGTCCACGACCATTAAACGGGAAGCGTCCCGCGGTTTCAGCGGGGTTTGGGCAATTAAGTTCACCGGTAAAACAAAATCGAAATCTGCAACCTTCACTGTTCTCCATCGTCCTCAATACACGCTAACTCTCGAAGGATCTTAGCATAAATATGCGCAATTGTCCATACCGCTATGGCTTTTTTTCGGTAGAGCGGATCTGTGTATGCTGATAATAATGCTGTAAAATTTCGCGGAAAGAAAAACCCATTTGCGCCATATGATACGCGCCCCATTGCGACATGCCCACACCATGCCCCCAACCGCTGCCTCGGAAAACATAAACGCCATACGGCTGAGACACGGGCGCTAAACCTTCACTCGAACTGATTACCCGATCGATCCTCGGCCCGCCCCGCGTCGCGGCAGTAAAGCGCACGGCGCCGGGGATCTTGAGCATTTGTCCGATGGCGCTGCGATCCTCCGGCGCCGATGCCGTCGCCAGAAACTCTACCGCAAACAGATTGCCGAGGAAACTATACGCGCTAATCGGCTGGCCATACGGATAGAAAGCCCGTACCAAATCTCTGCCGCTGAGGGATTTCCGCGCTCCGTTGCGATCGGTCAAAATAACGCTCTGGATCCTGCCTGACCCTGAGGCGAATGACTCCACCTCGATGTGATCAATCGCTTGTAACCCGAACACTTCGCCCAACTGCGGCGCGGAAACCATAAATTTCCACTGATCCTGCGCGCCCCCGACGCCACGCGAGTAAGGATCCGGCTGAGCGGCATAATGTTTATCGGCATTCCCCCAGACATGGACCGGGTCCTCGCTATAACCGCCATTGTGCGCCGAATAGAAGGCCTCAATCGGTTGAGCGCTGTCCGCGTCCGCCAGGATGAGTGACCGCGTCTCCTCCACAGCTTGCGTCGCCGCCCCTTCCACGCTTTTTCCGCCGTAGGCTTGATCGATATCCGGCGAATCCGTGATCATCCGGGCGCCTTGCGTGGAACGGACCATGAAGGTTCTGGCCGCCACCGCTTGTGCTTTTAAAGCCTCTAAACCGTTAACCGCCCAGGCATTGCTCATCTCGGAGGGGACTACGCCGAACAGATACTCTTCCCCGTCGAGCCGGTTGATCAAGCGCCAGTGTCCCGCCTGCCATTGCATACGCAAGCTGCCGCGATAGAGCGCAGAAACCCCATCGCTCCTCAGAACTTCTAAGCAGCCATTGCCCTGGCCGTCCAGGCTGATCACGCCAGCCGCGATCGCAAAATTCCCTTGATTTAGCCGCCAGATGGGCGTCCATCCACCCCAGCCTAATTGAATCACCTCTCCCGCCGCTACACTCACATCCGCTAAGGACGACTCCGAAGACTGCCCTGCGGCAGATCCGGCCACCGTACAGCGATAACTGCCCTGTTCGATCGTGATTTGCAGCCAGCCCGGCTGAGCGAAACGCCAGACCAGTTCGACATCGATATCCGTCGCCCGGACAGGCGTCGCCCAGACCACCGAAATGATCAGGACAAAAAAAATCAAGGCCCCCCGTTTCATTCGTCCACGCATGATACTCACCTCATACGTACAGGGTACCCAGATTCTTGACCAGATATTCCACTATTCCTAGGCGTCATTCTTGGGCAAACAATCCCCCGTCATGTGACGCCGCTCTGTTCTGCGGCGCACTCAGTCCCAGATGGCGATAAGCTTCCGCCGTTACCATACGGCCTCGCGATGTACGCTGCAAGAGTCCACGCTGCAAGAGAAACGGTTCCACCACATCCTCCAAGGTTTCCGCCTCTTCCCCAATCGTCGCGGCTAGCGTCTCCAAGCCCACCGGCCCTCCCTGAAAGGTATAGATAATCGTTTGCAGGGTTTTCTGATCCATCAGATCCAACCCGGCCGGATCCACGTCCAAACGCGTTAAGGCGTCACAGGCCAGCGCACTTGTGACCACTCCGTTTTCCCACACTTGAGCGTAATCCCGTACGCGCTTAAGTAAACGGTTGGCTACGCGAGGCGTGCCACGCGCACGGCGCGCGATTTCTTCAGCGCCTTCCTGCGTAATCTCCTGACGCAATATGCCCGCGGCCCGCTTAATAATCTCCACTAGATCCGCCGTCTCATAATACTCCAGGCGGCTGATCACGCCGAAACGGTCGCGCAAAGGAGAGGTTAATTGCCCTGCCCGCGTCGTCGCCCCCACGAGGGTAAAGCGCGGCAGAGACAAGCGAATCGAACGCGCGCTGGGGCCTTTGCCAATGATGATATCCAGGCAAGCGTCTTCCATCGCGGCATAAAGGATTTCTTCCGCCGTGCGGTTCAAGCGGTGGATCTCGTCGATAAACAGTACGTCATGCGGCTCCAATGCGGTCAGCAGCGCCGCTAAATCGCCCGGACGCTCAATCGCCGGTCCTGAAGTCGTGCGGATATTCACGCCCATCTCCGCCGCGATAATATTGGCCAGCGTGGTCTTGCCTAAACCAGGCGGCCCGTATAACAAGACATGATCCAGGGGTTCCGCACGATTCAATGCCGCCTGCATGAATATCTTCAGGTTTTCCTTGATCTTGGTCTGCCCAATATATTCATGCAGGCGTAACGGACGCAACGTCTCGCTTTCCTGATCCCCGGTTTGCACCTGGGCGCTGATCAATCTGTCCTCTTCCAATCCTACGTCCCTCACACATTCTCTAAACTTCTCGACGCGCCAGCAGGCGCAACGCCTGCTTGATCTGCTCTTCTAATCCCAGACCCGGCTGGTCCTTTTCTACGAGACCCAAGGCCTGCCGCGCTTCTTCCATGGCGAAGCCCAGAACCAGGAGGCTTTCCAAGGCTTCTGAGCCGCCTATCTCTACACCCGCGCCGGAGGCCGCCTCATCTCCCAGCGACATCCCTTTGAATTTCTCCTTGAGTTCCAAGACCAGGCGTTGCGCCGTCTTCTTGCCGATACCCGGAACCTGGGTCAGCAACTGCGTATTGCCGGAAGCTAAGGCCTGCTCAATCTGCTGAACGCCTAAAGCCGAAAGCACACCCATCGCCCCTTTCGGTCCGATCCCGGAAACACTGAGCATCTTGAGAAATAAGTGTTTTTCCCGTGCGCTGGCGAACCCATACAGCGCTATCTCATCCTCGCGCGGAATCAACTTGGTATAGACCGTCAGAGCCTGCCCGATTCTGGCCTTGCCCAATACAGCAGAAGTCACTGCCATTTCATATCCGACCCCATGCACATCCAGGCAGAGCGTTCCCATTCCCGTACCCGGTTCGATCTCCCAAACTTCACCCCGCAGCATGCCAATCATCTATTTCCCTCCGTCTTCCGCTTCAGGACTCGTTCAGAAATACGTATTTTTCTTTACCAGACCTAAGTGCCCGCTGTGGGCGTGACAAATCGCTACCGCCAGGGCGTCCGCCGTGTCATCCGGATTCGGAATTTCCGATAGGCCCAGCAACGCCTTCACCATGTGCTGCACCTGCCGTTTATCTGCCCTGCCGTACCCGACCACCGCCTGTTTCACTTGCAATGGTGTATAAGAGAACACCGGAACACCGCGCTGCGCCGCCGCCAGTAACACAATCCCACGCGCTTGGGCAACGCTCAAGGCTGTCGTCGTATTGCGATTAAAGAACAGTTCCTCCACTGCCACCTGATCCACGGGTATCTCGGAGAGCAGCTCTGTCATCTCCTGATACAGCGTCAGCAGGCGCTCTTCCGGAGGCGTATGGGCTTTCGTCCGCCAGCAGTGGTAGCGCAAAGCCCGCAGCTTATTCGCCTGCTGCTCAATCACGCCATATCCCATGATCGCCGTACCCGGGTCCACCCCTAAAATCAACATCGTCTTAAAAATCCTGTTCCGCCAGGTTATCCGCCAATTCAAAATTGACATAAACCCCTTGCACATCCTCATGATCTTCCAGCGAATCGATCAAGCGAATGATCTTCCGCGCCTGCTCCTCATCCGCGATTTCCACGGTGTTCTCCGGAATGAGACTGACCTGCGCTTCGTCCAGCGGCACGGAGTTTTCCAGCAGCGTCTGCCGTACTTGTTCCATATCTTCCGGCGCAGTCAGTACTTGATAATGTTCATCTTCACTGATTAAATCTTCCGCGCCACTGTCCAGAACCAACAACATCAGGTCGTCTTCGCTCTGGTTCATCTCTTCTTTGGGCAGAATCAATTGTCCCTTTTCTTTAAACATCCAACCGACGCAGCCTGTCTCGCCCAGATTCCCGCCGTTCTTCGAAAAGATATGACGCATCTCTCCGGCGGTCCGGTTGCGATTATCCGTCAGTACGTTGACCATCACCGCGACCCCACCGGGGGCATATCCTTCATAGCGCAATTCTTCATACTGGCTGCCATCACCGCCACCGGCGCCCTTCTGAATCGCCCGCTGAATATTATCATTCGGCATATTAGCGGCCCGCGCCCGGTCAATCGCCAGCTTCAAGCGGAAATTATTCGCCGCTTCCCCGCCGCCGGCCCGCGCCGCCACGATAATCTCCCGGCCCAATTTGGTAAAGACCTTGCCTTTCTGAGCATCCGCCCGGCCTTTTTTATGTTTGATATTTGCCCATTTAGAATGACCCGACACCGCATATCCCCCTTATCCTATGATCCTTTATCCGAAGCCTAGAGCGCACGCTGACAACGCCGCCCGACTTCATCTACCAGCGCTTCGATCTGGTGCGGCAGCGGTATCCGCGCCACACCGATCAGTTGTACATTGCCCCGTAAGACCGGCAGCAGAATCTTATCCGCCTGGGATAGCATCACCGCTTCGGCGATTCCCGGCGTGATTTCCCCCAACATACCATACACCATCGTCACAGCCAGCGACCCACAAATGATATCCACCCTCGGTGCGCTATAGCGAATGGCCGACTCTCCGGAAGCCCCCTCTGTCGCTCCGGCACGCAGCATGGCGCCCGTCGCCAGGGCATTCGTGCCCAGCGCCAGGATCTCCAGCTCCGGCATACGTTTACGTAGTTGTTCGACAATATGTTTCCCGATACCGCCTCCCTGGCCATCCAGCACCGCGATCTGCACTCTGCGCCCCCTCCTTTACGATCGCTTATTTCCAGGCGTTAGCGACCATCACCTGCCCATAAGCGATCCCGCCGTCTCCCGGCGGTAGATTTTTAGTTCTCAATACCCGGAGTTGCCGCTTAGCGCACTGAGTCAAAAGGATCTCAGTCAGCAATTTATTTTGAAATACACCGCCATTGATGACGACGCTGTGATCTCCCACGTCCAAGCGCAATACCGTCTGGAGGATGATCGCCGCGATACTCAGATGAAAGCGCAACGCGATCCAGCCATTCTCCAGCCCGGCTCTGCGGTCTTGCAAAATGCCCAGAAAAAGTTTTTTTACCGTCACTTGCAGGGGCGTCCCCACGGGTCCTTCCAGCCATTCAAAGGCGTACGGCTGCAACCCGAGCTGTTCGAGCTGCCCGATATCCCCGTCTTTCAGCCAAGTCCAAGCTACGCTCTCTAACTCTATCGCCGCCTGTCCTTCATAGGTCACCTGTGTACAGATCCCCAACACAGCGCTTACCGCGTCAAATAACCGCCCCGCACTGGAAGTGGAAAACACCCGATAACGATGCGCCAATTGCTGCTCCAACATCGCGATCTCCTGCTTCTTCAGCCAGCCTTTCCATAAGTCAGCGGTCTCAGCAGCCCATTCCTGTTCACTCAATAAGGAACGCAGATACGCGTAGGCGATTCTCAACGGATACTTAACACCGGCGTCCCCGCCCGGTAAAGGCAGATACTCCAGATGTGCCAGCCGCTGATAGCCCGCGGCG
>JAITOV010000118.1 GCA_031289735.1 Peptococcaceae bacterium | reverse complement strand
GTCATGCCCAGCTCACGCTGCTGATCAAAGCTATCGACTTTAATCACCAAACCGTCAATATCATACGGCAGTTGACGCCTTTCCTCAACCATCTGTGCGCAATAGGTGATCACATCTTCGATATTGTCGCACACCCGGAAGGATGCGTTCACCGGAAAACCCAGCTGCTTTAAGTAAGCCAAAGCGCCCGCTTGGGATTGAGGGAGATCCGCTAAGAGGGCGGAGCCTTCCAGCACTTGATAAGCAAAATAGTCCAAGTGACGCTTGGCCGTCACGCGCGGATTCAATTGGCGCAAGGAACCGGCGGCGGCATTACGCGGATTAGCGAAAACCCTGCGACCCGCTTCTGCACATTCCTGATTCAGCCTGACAAAAGTCTCCTTCGCCATATAGCCTTCGCCGCGCACATGCAAACGCGCCGCCTGAGTCAAACGCAAAGGAATCGAGGCGATCGTTCTGACATTGGCGGTGATCTCTTCCCCCACGCTTCCGTCTCCCCGGGTCGCCGCCTGGGTCAGGATCCCGTCCTCGTACGTCAGCGCCAAGGTCAACCCGTCGATCTTCAACTCCACCACATAACGGGCGTCCGGAGCGACGGCCCGCACCCGCTGATCAAAATCACGCAGACCGTCAGCCGTAAACGCGTTATCCAAACTGAGCAGCGGCTGAACATGCTGTACCTTGGCGAATTCTTTGGCCGCGGCGCCGCCTACCCGCTGGGTGGGCGAATCCGGCGTACGCAGTTGCGGATATTGCTCTTCCAGTTCCTTCAGTTCCTTCAGCCAGAGATCATATTGCGCATCCGGAATACTCGGCTGATCTTGCAGATAGTAGGCGTCATTCGCCTGACGAATCCATTCTGTCAGTTCCCACACACGTTCTCGTTCATTGCTCATGCAGCCAAACGCACCTTTCCCCGTCTTAACCCAATTTACTCAAATTGGCCAAGCTAGCCATCAATTTCTTGATCTCGCCGCTAAAAACAACTTCTAAGAGCATATCATCTCTTTCAGCGCGCACTTGAATAATAATACCCTGCCCAAATTTCGCGTGACTAACCTTATCCCCCACACGATACACATGATCATTGGGTAATACGATCGGATTGCCGATCTGCTCAGACGGATCTTTCAGCGTCAGGGCGTCCGCAGGAAGCTCCGCCAGAAACTTGGATGGGATATTATATTGGGTTCGTCCATAGAGCATCCGTGTGTCCGCATACGTCAGATAGAGTCTTTCCCGCGCCCGCGTTACCGCCACATAGCACAGCCTGCGTTCTTCTTCTAAAGCCAGCGGATCGGAGAAGGCGCGCATACTGGGGAATAAACCTTCTTCCATACCGGTAAGGAAGACCACGGGGAACTCCAAACCCTTGGCGCTATGCATCGTCATTAAAGCGACAGCATCCTCACTGGGATCCAGATGATCGATATCCGCGACCAAAGAGACTTGTTCCAGGAAGCCCGCCAAACCCATGCGTCCTTCCTCTTCCGCCAGATATTCTCCGTCTGGCGGAGGCGTGAGTTGCCGCGCTTCCAGCCGCGCCGCTTGCTGAGCGTCATAGTCGGCGGCCACAGAGAGGAATTCTTTCAGATTCTCCATTCTGGCTTCGGCTTCCGGTGATTTCTCTTGTTCCAAAGCTTCCCAATACCCGGTCTTCTGCAGTATGGCTTCCACCAGGCTCAGTAGCGACAAGGCGTCTTCACCCTGCGCCAAACCCCTCAATTCTTGCATGATCTCAGCAAAACCCTGCAATTTGTTTCTGGCCCGCGTCTGCAATTCCGGGATGAACCCCGCTTCTAACACAGCCTCCAGAACCGGCATACCCTGCTCTGTTGCGTACTCCAAGATCTTCTCTAAAGCGCTGTCGCCCAATCCGCGCTTCGGTACATTGAGAATCCTGGCAAAACTCACTTGATCCGCCGGGTTGGCTAAGACCCGTAGATAGGCTAATAAATCCTTGATCTCTTTACGTTCATAGAAGCGCAATCCGGAGAAGACCCGATACGGGATACCCGCTTTCATCAAGGCTTCTTCCAAGGCGCGCGATTGCGCGTTCGTGCGATACAGCACGGCAAAGTCCCCGTATTTCCGCCCTTCCAGATCGCACAGCAGTTTGATGCGATAAGTCAGATAACGGGCTTCATCCCGTTCATCTGCGGCTTGATAGCACACGATCTGCTGTCCCTCGTCATTCTCCGTCCACAGAGATTTCTTCTTGCGCCCGGCATTGTGGCGGATCACGGCATTCGCCGCTTGCAGAATGCGCTGGGTGGAACGATAGTTTTGCTCCAGTTTCAACACCGCGGCGTCCGGGTAATCCCGTTCAAAATCCAGGATATTCTGCACATCCGCGCCGCGCCAGCCGTAGACGCCCTGATCGTCGTCTCCGACTACGCAGAGGTTGCGATAGCCCTGCGCCAAGAGATTGACCCAGACATACTGGGCATGATTGGTATCCTGATACTCATCAACGAGAATATAACGGAATCTCTCCTGGTATTCAGCCAGGATCGCCGGATGCTCCTTAAACAGTTTAACCGTCAGACGGATCAAATCATCAAAATCCAGCGCCTGATTAGCCACCAGTTTCTTCTGATACAGTGCATAGACTTCAGCGGCTTTCGCTTGAAAATAATCGGCCAGCCCGGCGCCCATAACCATGCCTTGCGCATCCAACAGCTTATTCTTTGCGTCACTGATGGCCGTGGCGATGGCGCGCACAGGGAATTTCTTCTCATCTAAGTTTAATTCTCTCAGACAGTTCTTCAGCAAGGCTTGCTGATCCGCTGAGTCATAGATGACAAAACTTCCTGAGTACTGACCGAACGCCGCGATCTCCCGGCGCAGAATGCGCACGCAAGCGGAATGGAAGGTAGATACCCACAGACCGTTGCCGGTCTCCCCGATCAGGGTTTGGATGCGTTCGCGCATTTCCTTGGCGGCTTTATTTGTGAAAGTGATCGCTAAGATCTGCCAAGGCGCTACCCCTTGAGCGATCAGATGCGCGACACGGTAGGTCAGGACACGCGTCTTCCCCGATCCCGCACCAGCTAAAATTAATAACGGCCCGTCGCGGTGTTCTACCGCCTGCCGTTGTACAGGGTTCAAATTTTCCAGTTCGTACATGATTCCACTCCAACTTCTTAATTTAACGAAACTTCTCCGGCACTTGTATAGATTATATCTTTTTCACGAAACGGGTTCAACTTTAGCGGGATAAACAAAGGCAGAAAGAAGGGCTGTGTTGAAACGCCATCGTTTCGACACAGCCCTATTTATTGTACACTGATTAGTTTCGTTTTGGTTTGACGCGTCTGTAGCCCCAGAACAGGATTCCGCAGCAGAACAGCGCGCTGGTTAAGATGATTGGGGGGGTTGCCAATCCGGTATGCGGCAATTCGCCCAGCGGGACGCCGTCAGCGGAGTTTCCGCCGTTGCCTAGCTCAATGCCCGCTGGATCCGCACCGTCTGCACCCGGATCTGGAGCATAATAGCCGCCCGGCGATCGCTGATCAATGATACTGATGTCGTCTGGTAGATTTTCCTCACCCGAGCTTGAACCGGAGGGACCGCCCGGTGTTTGCGGATCTAATGGCGGAGTATAGGGCGGAGTATAGGGCGGAGTATAGGGATCATTATCACTACTACTACGATTCGTGATCGTCAGCGTATCTCCGGTATTGGCGCTCTGAAGCGCCAGACGCGTCTCGGTAGCGCTTGTGCTAAACGACAGGTTGCCGGTAGCGGGGTTTTTCACCACAGCGATTTTAAACTCGGCGTTTTTATTGTTTTGATAGCCGGTTGGCGCCGTGGTTTCGACCAATACGAGCGTCCACTCCGTCTCACTGTTATAGTTTTTGGGAACAAATTTAAACCCATTGGCATACTCCGCGTGATTGGCGTCTCCGGCGACAATGACCGGGTTATCATCCGGATCGAGGACCGGGTCATCCTGATTGGCCGTCCCGTTCACGCCGGCATAATACACCTGGAATACCGCGCCGTCAACCGGGGCATTGCCGCCGTTCTTGACCAGGGTCAATTGGAGCGGCAGGAGCGAATAGACATACGAGCCTGCATAGTTCTTGACGCGGAAACCGTGCGGCACATTCTCGTAGGTAACGGTAAAATACAGATAGAACAGGGAGTTTGCTTTCAGCACGATTGAATTGGTCGCCTTGAGTACGCCGTCTTCATAGTCAACCTTGAAGATATCATGGAAGTCGGCCGGCAAACCGGCGTACTCTGAGGGATTCTTGAGGTTGCCGCTAGCGTCAAACCCGTCGGCGCTGATATAACCCTGAATCCCATCTAACGTCCAATCGACAATACCCAGGCCGCTGTTTTTGAGATTATCAATGATACTGGCGACCGCTGGCTGGATGTCCTGGGTAGCGCGGATACGGACGGCATAGCTCACCGTCTGATTCTCTCCGGACTCGCCTTGCAAGATATTCAGCTCATTGCGATCCAGCCAGCGGGCTAATTCCGGCGCCAGAGCCAGAGCCTGGTCTTTCGCGTCCATAACGTATTTCTTCAGAAACGTACTGCCGATATGCCATTCCCAGGAGACGGTACCCGTTTCATTCGCTGTACTCTGCGAATTCTTATAATACATCTTCAGTGAATTCTGGTATTCGCCCTGCGGATCCAAGTTCGCAGTATCGAGTTTAACCGCCAGATAGAGATTCAACTCGGTATGGCACAGTCTGTCGATCTCGATCTGCAGCTCTTTGTTGGATGTGAAGTTAAAATGCAACCCTGCGATGAAGCTGTCCAGCGTCGCTTTGGGTTCCGGCGCGTTATCGTACCAACCATAATGTTCATTGATCACGCCCAGGAGTTTCTGCGGATTGGCGAGAGTGTTTTGCAGCCAGAAATCAGAGATCAGACTTTTATCACTGGTAGCGGAGGCCTTCGCGCGAAAACCGGCTGCGGCTGGGATGGTCTCCGTATACACCCAATCTGGCGATATGGCTACATGATCCGGAGCCGGATATTGATTGGCCTCAACCAGCGGATAACCGAACGATAGGTCTGCCGCTACGGCATACCCTTCCTGCTGATTCGCGGTCAAAGACGAGTGCAGGAACTCCAGACCGTTCGGCAGGGTATCGATCAGGACGATTTTTCCATGCTCATCGTATAGATCCTCCAAACCGTGCGGGTTCAGCGTGATGCGGTAAATAAAGTAGGTGTCGGGATTCTCAATATAACCGCTATCCGGCAGATAGGTGTAGAAATTACTGATACTGCCGCTATTGCCGCTGGTCTGCAGATTATTGATCACAGCCGCAGCCTCACTGGTCGTCAGCCGGCGCTTGATGAGCTTGGCGGCGTTCTCGTCATAAGAAGGCAGGTTCGGATCGGCAAAGAGCAGACGATCAAAGTCCCAATCGTCCTCGCTTTGCAACGTGGTCGTACTTTTCCCGTTCTGGGTAATCAGGCCGGGGATCTGTTTGCTCCCATTTGTGTTGACCAGACTGAGGTCATAGTATGTGGTATTGCCGGGGATATTGCTATAAAGATCGTTGAACGGATCCCGATCCGGCGTAGAGTCGCTATCCACAGTGTCCCCGTCCAGTAAACGGGTGAAATTGCTGATCTCGGCGGCCAGATAATAGTTGATCGCGTCCAGCGGCGCGCCGGCTCCGTCGTCCAGGACTTTCAGATCCACCCACATGTTCGGCGTCACAGTGAATACCAGGTTTTGGCTGCCATTGAGTTGTCCATACTGGCGGCGATCCTCTCTGCCGCTCTGTCCGTCATAATACGCCTTCAGCGCCGCGGATACGTCATAGGTGTAGACATTAATATTCGTCCACGCGGCTCCACCGTCCGGAGAGAATACGGTTCCTTGAGGTTCCCACTTGGCGTTATAGGTGTTGTAGCCCGGATCCCCCGGCTGCACGAGCGCATAGCCGGACGGAACATACAGCGCCACTTCCAGATTGTTCGCGGCAAATTTCGTCTGATTAATCAAGCGCACTCTGGCCGTGACAATATCACCAGCTTTAACGACTTTATCGGTCAGAGCCGCCGCCTGGTTGGTCACATCCGCTGTTTTGACCGCGTTGGCCGCGCTCGTGTGATCATAGATCGCTTTCCCGTCACGCATGATCTTGAACATTTGCAGTTGCAACGCCAGATCATTCTTCGGCGCGGTTTCCGGCGTGACCGATGCGCTTGGCCCCGGAGTATCGTTGTCGTAATAAATCCGCGCCTGGTTGCTCAGGTTCGCCGTGTCGCTAACCCAAGCGTAGAAATATTCCACGTGCGGATAGACAGGCGGATCATTCGGGTCAAATACCTTGTCGTATTGCTGGCGCGGCGGCAGCGACGACACGGCTTGAAGCGTCCATCCGGCATTCCAATCGCCGCCCTGCACCCCCCCGATGGTCAAGTCCTCATGCGTCACCGCCGTATATCCCGCGGGCAGAAGCTCGCTGATTTTGGCCAGCGTTTCCGGATTATTGGCACTGGGCACGCTCACGCTAATTTTAAATTGCACGAGATTCCCTACTTCCACATAATTGGCCGTCGCGTCAGTAATCGCCGTGCATACGCCTTGCGCGTCCACCGTATAGATTGCGCCGATCGTCTTACCGACGGCCAGCGCCTTAGACTTTTCACCTGGAACCACCGGAGGCTGATCCTCATCTGGAACCGTGTCGCCGTCCGGATCCTGCACGATAATCGGCGTCCAGGTCCCATCATCTTCATAATTGGCGGAGATTTGCAAATAGAGAGAGAGGTACGTGCTGGTCAGTCCCTCTTCGGATTCGCTCAGGCGCTCTAAGAACGCTGGATTAAAGCTGATTTCATATTTGTTATAAGCCTTTTCTTGCGTCTCGCCGTTCACCTCGATCGGCAGCAGTTCCTCGGCGATAAAGTTAAAATTCAAAACCGGCACGCGGTCGTTATCCGGCGCTTCGTCAGGATAGGTCGCTGAGATCGGCACGATGTCATGATCCAGGAACTCCTTCAGCATATATACGGTATAGATGGCGTCATAGTTTATGTCGCCATCCGGCGCGGTGAAAGTCAAATTAAAATAGATATGCTCACCCGGTTTCCACTCTCCCTCATAACTGATAGCCACATCCATGTTGACCGGCTCGGTTTCGTTATCGGCCAGCGCCGATTTTTGCAGTTGCCATGGTAGTAT
This sequence comes from Peptococcaceae bacterium, assembly GCA_031289735.1. Taxonomy (GTDB): domain Bacteria; phylum Bacillota; class Desulfitobacteriia; order Desulfitobacteriales; family Desulfitobacteriaceae; genus JAITOS01. Next base: position 3,413 of record JAITOV010000118.1, on the reverse strand, counting down.
GCCCAGGCAAACAATCAAGGACACAACCACGCACACCATTTTGCGGAATGCACTTTTTTTCATGATCTATACCTCCTATAGAATTCTGTACGCGCCTAAGCGAATGTCAGCGTATACTCATTTAATTATATACTTTAAACTATACACGAAAGCTTGCGATCTGAACATAGTGATATTGACAAAATATGTGTTGAATTCTTAACTTGTGCCTCTTAGGGCATGGATCCTCCCTGATTATTTCGGCGGCTCGCTGCTCCGGCCGGCCAGTTCTTGCGCGATTTCATCTAAGGCCAGGCCGCGTTCCTCCAGGAGCACCAGTAAATGATAGAATAAGTCCGCTGTTTCATAGCGCAGTTCGGCCAAATCCGGATTCTTCGCGGCGATGATCACTTCCGCCGTTTCTTCACCGACCTTTTTGAGGATTTTGTCAACGCCGTGTTCGAACAGATACGTCGTATAAGATCCCGGCGGCAAGTGTTGATGCCGAGATCTTATCACTCCCGCTAATTCACTCAGTTGGTCGCCCAGCGCGCGCTCCGGCTTTTGCCGCGGATGGCCGACCGCCTGCCAGTCCGCTCCATCCGGCTGATAATGAAAACAGGTAAAATAGTCCTCATGACAGGCCATCCCGGTTTGCGCCACGATCAGCAAAATAGCGTCCCGATCGCAGTCGAAATAGATCTCCTTCACGGTCTGAATATGGCCGGACGTATCCCCTTTGCGCCAGAACTCCTGCCGGCTGCGGCTCCAGTACCAAGCCCGTCCTTCCGCGAGCGTACGCCGCAACGCTTCTTCGTTCATATACGCCAGCATCAATACTTGACGGGAAAGCTCATCCTGCACCACCACGGGGATCAAGCCGTTATGATCCAAACGGATATCAGTAACTTCTAGGTTACTCATCGTCATCTTCATCCTTTCTCACCATGGTCTGTTTATCCCAATAACAATGACTCGGCAATAACTACCAGCGCACCGGAATCGCCCGCTGGTCTAAGAAGTCCTTGGCCTCTTTCATCGAATACTCACGATAATGGAAGATCGAAGCGGCTAGGACAGCATCGGCTTCTCCTTCGCTAATCCCTTCGGCTAAATGTTGCAGCGTGCCCACACCGCCGCTGGCGATCACCGGAATGGAGACCGCCCGGCTCACTGTACGCGTCAGTTCCAGATCATAACCTTCTTTTGTCCCATCCCGATCCATCGACGTCAGCAGGATTTCCCCGGCGCCCAGTGCTTGCCCTTGGCGCACCCAGGCCAAGACATCCAATCCGGTCGGAGTCCGCCCACCGTTGATATAGACTTCCCAGCGTCCTTCTTCTACGCGCCGGGCATCCACAGCCAATACGATACACTGGCTGCCGAAGGCGCGCGCCCCTTCTTCAATCAACTGCGGATTCTGCACCGCCGCGGAATTGACTGATACTTTGTCCGCTCCGGCCCGCAATACCTGACGGATATCCTCAATGCTGCGCAATCCGCCACCGATCGTAAAAGGAATAAAGACCTGCTCGGCGGTGCGGCGTACGACGTCAAGCATCGTTGCCCGGCCTTCCGAAGATGCGGTAATATCCAGAAATACGACTTCATCGGCGCCTTCCCGATCGTAATAAGCCGCCTGTTCTACGGGATCTCCGGCATCGCGCAGGTCGAGGAAGTTGATTCCTTTGACCACTCTGCCGGCATGTACATCTAAACAAGGTATCACTCGTTTGGCTAGCATCTGTTCACCTGCGTTTCGTTCAGTATTACCATTCTCTCTTATGCTCCGGCCGCTACCCGTAACGCTTCACTGAGCGTAAAGGCTTGACTATACAGAGCCTTGCCGATGATAGCGCCTTCGATCGCCTGACCGCCGCTGACCTCACGCCGAATATCGCGCAGATCTTGTAAGGAAGATATCCCCCCGGAAATGATGACCTTCAATCCTGTCGCCGTAGCCTGGTGCAGAGAACTGGCGATATTCGGACCCTGGAGCATCCCATCCCGGCTGATATCCGTGTAAACGATCCGCTGCACACCAACCGCTTGCATCGCTAAACCCAGTTCCACCGCGCTGATCTCTGTGGCTTCCGCCCAGCCCTGTACCGCGACTTTGCCATCTTTGGCGTCAATCCCCACGACGATCCGCTCGCCGTACCGTTCGACCGCTTGCTTGACTAAGGCCGGATCGCGCACCGCGACGGTGCCTAAGATCACGCGCTCAACCCCGGCGTTCAGGATATCCGTAATCCGCTGCATGGAACGGATCCCGCCGCCGACCTGGACTTTTAACGGGACACTGCGCACGATTTCTCGGATGACCGCGTCGTTCACCGGTTCTCCGGCAAACGCCCCGTCCAGATCCACCACATGTAAATACTCCGCTCCTTGCCGGGCGAAATCCCGCGCTACCGCACACGGATCTTCAGCATACACGGTCGTATCCTCTAAACGCCCTTGTAAGAGGCGCACCGCTTGACCCTGGCGCAAATCGATCGCCGGAAAAATAATCATCGTACATTCACCTGCCTGGCAAAATTATCGAGCAGCGTCAAGCCCCACGGACTGGATTTTTCCGGATGGAACTGCGTTCCCCAAACATTGTCCCGGCCCACAAAAGCCGGGAATTGCACCCCATAATCCGCAACGCCCCAAACGACCTCTGGATCTTCGGGAACGGCGTAATATGAATGCACGAAATAAAAGAACGAGCGGTCCGGAATCCCCCGGCTCAGTACGGATTCCCTGACCCAAGACACATTATTCCAGCCCATATGCGGGATCTTCCTTCCCGGCGGAAAATGGATGACCCGGCCTTTCAGTAAACCCAACCCTTCATGCCAGCCGTGTTCCTCACCGTGGGAAAAGAGCAATTGCATCCCCAGGCAAATCCCTAAGAACGGCTTACCCGAGCGAGCCGCCGTCAACAGCGGCTCGACCCAGCCATGCCGCTCTAACGCCGCCATCGCATCGCCGAACGCTCCAACACCCGGTAGGATAATCCCTTGCATCGGCTCGATCTCTTGCGGTTCAGCCATGATCCGCGCCGTATACCCGAGCTTATGCAGCGCCTTCTCCACACTGCGCAGGTTCCCTCTGCCATAATCTACGATACCTATCATGTTTAAAGTACCCCTTTGGTCGACGGTACTCCGCCAAATCTCGGATTAGTTTCCAGGGCTGCGCGCAGCGCCCTGCCCACGCCTTTGAATATACTTTCGAGAATATGATGCCTGTTCTTGCCGGTTAATACCCGAATGTGCAGGGTGATACCGGCATGGATCGTTAAGGCGCGAAAGAATTCTTCCGCCGTTTCGACCGGGAATTCCCCTACGTACCCTTCCGTATCAGGCATCGACCAACCCAAATACGGCCGGTTCGCCAGATCCAAAGCGACTTGCACCAGAGCGTCATCCATCGGCAGCAAGGCC
>JAITOV010000019.1 GCA_031289735.1 Peptococcaceae bacterium | reverse complement strand
TATGACTGACTATTATCTCAAATGTTGTGTAAACTAAGGAACCGCCGTGTACCGAACGGTACGCACGGTGGTGTGAGAGGTCGGCTACTCAACTAATGGGTAGCCTCCTACTCGATTGGCTTTGATATAGCCAAGGATTGCGGTCCCGTCTCCGGCGTTTCCGCCGTCGATCAGCACGGCTTGTCCTGTGGGTCCTTGGATCAGGATACTATCAGCCTGGCCTACGTCGATGTAGCTGACCGTTAACAGTCCTTGGCCAGAGGCGGTATTTTGATGTGGGTTTATGTTTTCATCGAAAACGATCTCTACTGAGTCTGATGCGGCTGATTCTCCGTCAGCCATTGGCGCGGTTGTCACTTGGCTTGCCAGCTGTCCGCAGCCTGCAAGGGATAGCAGGGCAATGAGCAGCAGAATCAAAAAACGGGACTTTTGATAGGATTTCATTCTTTATCCACCTCACGCATCAAAAAAATTATCAAGCATCTGCGCGGCTGCTTTTTGGCGCGCAAGCGTCCTTGCCGGGTCAACTGAGACGGATATATTTATAACGTCGCCCTCTTTAGCAGAGGGGGATAGTTCTTTTGGCAGATTAAACGTATCTTTTCCGACTTCTACGATAAACCAGTTTCCTTCTATGCGGTCGATAATATACATAATCGATTCCTCTCTTTTCTAAGAACCCCTTATAGTGATTACAAATTTAATCACTTCTCTTTTTAATCGTCTTATTTAGCAATCTTCTTCAGACCGTTGTCTGAGAGACTCAGCTATTCTTGTCACATTCGCCCATTTATGCTTGACCTTTATCTTAATTAATTGTTTAATAATATGAGTTGTTTAATAATTAACAAATGAATAGCACAGAAAGTGAGGACGCTCATGGAAAATAAAATCAAGCGGTTGGGTGCTGACAACACTGGCGCAGGATCAGCGACCAGAACGAGAGGTTTAGCCATTTTACTCGCGGCTATCCTGTGCGTGGGGATTTTGGGCGGCTTGGTGGCTTGCTCCGCCGTAACGTCTGGATATGATCCCCTACCTACGCCCACCGGCGATTTGGCGATACAAGACCTGCCTGCCAACTATAGCCAGGAGCAGGCGATCGCTGACGGCGTATATGTGAATATTTTTAACGCGGAAAGATATAATCAAAGTGTTGTTGACGAATTTTATAACAACGCCTTAGCGGGCCAAGCGGCCTTTATGAGAAGCATGATAGGTACAGTCGAAGGCGACCCGGTCATTACGGATTATCAATTTGACGGCGCTGTATTTATTGTTACGACCGACACGCGCCGTGATACATTTGGGGCGCGTGAAATCGCGGTAACGACCTATCAATATCTCAAGCCGCAGGCCGGCGTAACGCCGGAAAATTCCGCGCTGATTTATTATCTGAGCAATAAGCAGGAGCAGGATATAGATACAACGACGCCAGACGGCTGGGCCATGATTCCGTCCCCGTCATACGGTTATACCCCGGGTCATCCGGCAGACGCGGTGTCCATAGAAAAAACCGCAATCGTCACGCGAGAAACTGTACTGTATGAGGACGCCGAGCTTAAAACAAAAACTGTTGACGTCCACAAGAACGATTTGGTGTATGTCATTGCTAAAGAAGAGCAGGGCTATTACGTGCAGCTCCCTGTGGTACAGATTCCGCCAACAGAGGGCTATGTTTCTCTGGACGTGCTTTCCTTTGACGAGGATCGCTTCGCTAGTCTGGCGAATTATGGTTCTCTTACGAACGCGATATTGCTGAATACGCCGGACGCGGAAGATATCTATAGAAACCCCTATGATGGCACAGCGAGCCTTTATAATGGCTTAGTTATAATTAAGGAAAAGTTAAACGGCGAGTTTGTCCGTTGCGGCTTATTGGGGGGTGCGGAAGACAAATGGGTTGTATCCCGCGATATAAGCTATCAGTTAACGCGTGTAATATATCATCAATGAAAAAATTCGTCGGAGCAGAGCGCGTGGTCAATAATAAAAACGGCCCTTCCCTAATACAATGAAAGGAAGCACAGAGAACGTGCATCCCGCATGGGGAGGTGTCGGAATGCGTATATCCGAACTGCGGATGTTGGATATCGTGAATGTCAAGGATGGACGCCGTTTAGGGCCGATCAAGGATCTGGATCTCGACCTGGAACGCGGTGTGGTCAAGGCGGTCGTCGTATCCGGCTTGGCCGCCGGAAAAGGGTGGAGTTTATTCGGGAACAGCCGCTCGGAAGATTTTTTTATACCCTGGGAACGAGTCAAGAAGATCGGCGTGGATGTGATCCTCGTGGACGTGCATGGCTTGCCGGGTTTTGATTTTGACAGTATGCCTCCGCTGTAGGAGCTACCGCTAGGCAGGGCGCACCGCTAAACGCTGTTTTCAGCGCAGAGCGGCGCGTCTTTTTTATGATTTCCTTCGACCATGCGGGGCGAAATTGTTTATAAATTGTTTATACCTTGTTTATCAAAAAGCAAGCCTTGTCTGGTATGATAGAGAAAGTGAAGAATATATCAGAAAGAGGATGAAAGGAGAACACGCATGAAATTCAAAAAGAAAGCAGTGATGACCGGGACGTTTGTCTTAGCTGTGTTGCTGGTAGCGACGACAGTCTTGGCGGATATCGCCGATAAGAACGGTTACGAGCAATTGAAAGACGGCGTCAAGGCGACAGCCCAGCAGTGCGCGGAAGGAGGATTTGCCAGTTACACGCTACTTTCGACCGTGGAACTCAAGGACAATGGAACGGTCATGGTAAGCGACGTCACCAAGGAGAAACTCGACTGGATCAATAACGCCACAGAAACAACGAATGTATCTATCAGCCCGGACAATCATTATTCGCACTACAGATATGAGGACCCGCAGACGGTGATTTCCAGTGAGGACCGTTCTGATTCGATCTATTATGTCAACGAATATCCCCAAGGACACACCATCGCACGCGTCACTAATCCCTTTGATCAAGACGAAATGTCAGATGTTGAAAGAATTATCGACGCGCTGGCGAGCGGTCTGCAAGACTATGTCGTAGTGGACGCTAACCCGGACGGCAGTGTGAATCTGGCCGGTTCTTTGGGTGAAACGCAGATTCCCGCTCTGTTCAATGCCCTGGCCTCTTTCGTGGTGAAACAGAAATTTAGAGGGGTTGCTTATCCGGCTCTGAGCAAAGACGTCTTCATCCAATCCGTGAACGGAACGGCGAAGATCAATGAAAACGGCATTCTGGAGCGCATTCAGGGTCAAGCGGTATTGAGTGGCACAGACGAGCAGGGCGCGGTACATGAGATCACGGTAGATGTGCTGATTGAGCTCTCGGATATCAACGCCACGACGGTGCAAAAACCGGATCTCAGCGGAAAAACAGTTGAGACACAGATCAGGGCCGAGTCGGGGGAGTTTGTGAACACCTTGGCTTTGGAGACGGGCAAGTTTGTCGGAACGTACAAAAACGATATCCTGATGGACAAGGACGGGAAGCTCTTCAAAGTCGGCGAGCGCCATCTGGTCATTGACAGTTTGACCAGGGAAGCCATTTCGGGCCGCTACTATGAAGTCTACAAAGCGGAATACTCCGCATTGACCGATCCCGATTCCCCGCAATATGCTGGCGCAATCCCCGATTTCACTTATTCAGTCGCCGCCAACCAGGAACGCGCGGACTTGTGGTATGAGCTGCCGGCGGACGGTATGCAGGCTCAAGAGCAGAGGAGTATCTGGATCAATCAGGCGGATGCGAAAGTACAATTCTTCTCGCCTTATACAAATAACATCAGGTCTGTATGGGGAGATGCGGTCATCTTGCGTGACACTGTGCTCAATCCGGAATTTGATTAAATAGAGAAAAATGACGGGGACAATAAATGGATAAAGCGATTGAAATACAGAATCTGACGAAAATCTATCCTAACGGACGGGGGATTCGCGAGATCAGCCTGGATATCTACCCAGGGGATATCTTCGGATTCCTCGGCCCGAACGGGGCGGGCAAGACGACGGTGATGAAGATCATGACCGGCCTCGTCCGGCCCCAGCGGGGCGATGTGAAGATCATGGGGCATAGCGTGTTGGACGATTATGAGAAGGCGATGGCTCAGGTGGGATGTCTGATCGAAACGGCAGAGTCCTACCCCTTTCTCAGCGCCGGCGATAATCTGAGACAATGGGCGCGTTACTATCCCGGCGTCGCTGAACAGCGTATCGATGAGGTCTTGGAACTCGTGGGTTTGCTTCCGTATAAGCAGGAAAAACCGAAACGTTTTTCCCTGGGTATGAAACAGCGTTTGGGGCTGGCGGCGGCGATCCTCTCCCGGCCCCGCGTGGTCATTCTCGATGAGCCGCTGAACGGCTTGGACGTGGAAGGCATGATCGATATGCGCAAGCTGATTCAGCGCTTGGCGGAGCAGGAGCAGACTACTTTCTTCATCTCCAGCCATCTGATCCATGATGTCGAGCTGACCTGTACGCGGGTCGGGATCATTTTTGACGGCAAACTGCTCAGCATCGCCCGTACGGAGGATGTGCTGCGCGATTACGCGTCTTTGGAGAATTATTTTGTAAGCGAGGTAGAGAGCAATGGACGCGTTCCGGGCAACATTTCGCAATGAAATTATCAAACTCTATAAAAAGAAGAAAGCCATCGCCGCTGTCATAATTTCTTTGCTGGTCATTGTGGCCGGACAATTGCTGATCAGCGGCGTGCGCTATGGTTTGGGCATCCGTGGGGCGGGCAGCGCCGATTTTCCCATTCTGATTCTCTCGGCAGTCATCAACACGATCTTACCGCTCTTTACCGCGCTGGTAGCGATCGACAGTTTTTCCGGTGAATATGCCCAAAACAGTATGCGCGTCACGCTGACCCGGCCGGTCAGCCGGATCAAGCTCTTCAGCGCCAAGCTGGCCGCCATCGCGGCGTTCATCCTGGCTATGCTGCTGCTGCTGCTGGTATTCTCCCTGTTGGCCGGTTTTATCTTTAACGATCATTCGGCGACGGCGGCTTCCGTCAGCAGAACCGTCATCGCCTATCTGATCAGCCTGCCGCCCCTGATGGGCTTGGCGGCGGGCATCGTCCTGTTGGCCAACGCGCTGAAGAACGGCATCTCGGTGTTCTTCCTGGCGGTCCTGCTCTTTATCGCGCTGAAAATGCTGGCCCTGTTTTTTCCGCATTACACGGCGTTATTCCTGACGAGCCAGTTAGACTGGTATAATCTGTTTTTGATCGATCAATGGCCGCTGGCGAGAATTCTGCGCCAGATTTTGCTGATGACCGGCTGGGGAGCGATGTTATTCATCGTGGGGTTTTATCTGTTCGATAAAAAGGAATTTTAGGGAATGAATAAACGATGAACCTGAAGAAACGTTTGTTGCTGGCCAACGCCGCCATTATCGCCATCCCGCTGGGTATTACGTTGGTGGCGGCTGTCGTCGCTTTGGTTGTGTTGCGCCTGTTAGGCAACGGCATTTCCCTGACGGTGAAGGACGGTTCGCCGGGCGGTATGTTTCTGCTGCTGCCGGATAAACTGGACGCCGCTTCCCTGACCGGCTTGGTATGCGTCCTGGGCGGCGTGTTCCTGGGTGTTTTGGCGCTGACGAATTTCCTGGTCTCGTATCAATTATCGCGGCGCATGATTCAGCCGCTGCAAGCGTTGCAACAGGCAGCCGGGGAGATCAGCCGGGGAAACCTGGACCAACCGATTGTGGAAGCAGGGGACGAAGAGATCCGCGCCTTATGCCGCGACCTGGAGCGCATGCGTTTGAAACTCAAGGAATCCGTTTATACGCAATTGCGCTTTGAGGATAACCGTAAAGTGTTGATTACCAGTATCTCGCACGATCTGAAGACGCCGATCACCTCGATCCGGGGTCATGTCGAAGGGATTATGGACGGAGTCGCTCATACTCCGGAAAAAATCGCCAGTTATTTGCAGACGATCGGCTTGAAGGTACGGCAAATCGATCAGATGATTGACGATTTACTCCTGTATGCTAAACTGGACTTAAAGCAAATCCCCTTTGATTTTGAAATGACGGACCTGGTGGAGTATGCAGGCCAGTGCGTGGCGGACAACGCGCCGGAACTGGCGCGCGCCGGGATTCAGCTGACTTTTGGCTCCAACGTATCCGGCGCTGAGCCAGTGGAGAGAGCGCCTGTTTACTTAGATCGGGCCAGAATGCAGCGGGTCGTGATGAATATCCTGGATAATTCTCGCAAATACTTGGAGGGCTGTCCGGGCGAGATTCAGATCTCCCTGCGCGCTACGCCAACGAGTTTCATCATGGAATTGCACGACAACGGTCCGGGTATCCCAGCGCAGGATTTGCCGCGAATTTTTGACCGCTTCTACCGCAACGACACGGCCCGCACCCAAGGTAACGGCTTAGGGCTGGCCATCGCGAAGACCATCGTCGAAGGCCATCAGGGCAGAATCTGGGCGCTCAGCCATCCGAGCGAAGGAGCGAGTATTCTCATTGCGCTGAGAAAGGCGTAGAGATGAACATGGGAGTCATGATGAAGAAAATTCTGATTATCGAAGACGATCCAAGCATCGTCGAACTGCAAAAAGACTATCTGGAAGTGGCCGGTTTTGCCGTATGCGCTTGCGCTAATGGTTTGGATGGCTTGCGGGCGCTACGCGAGGAAAAACCGGATCTGCTGATTCTGGATATCATGTTGCCCGGACTGGACGGCTGGGAAATCCTGCGCAGTACGCAGGAGGATAAGGCAATCCCCATCCTGTTGGTATCGGCCAAAAAAGAGGAAATCGATAAAATCAAAGGATTGAGCCTCGGCGCCGACGATTACATAACCAAACCCTTCAGCCCCGGCGAACTGGTGGCGCGGGTCAAAGCGCACCTGGAGAATTATGAACGGCTGAAACAGCGTTTCAGTGAGGGCGTGCAGCAGGAGCAATCCCTGACCATTCGCGGATTGACGATCCATATGGATTCACACCGCGTCTTTGTCCGGGGGCAGGAGGTCAATCTAGCTCAGAAAGAGTACGCGTTGTTGCTCTATCTGGCGCAAAACCCTAACCGGGTATTTGGCCGTGAAGACCTGTTCGAGCGGGTATGGGGCTTGGAAGCGCTGGGCGATTCCGCTACGGTTACGGTACATATCGCGCGTATTCGGGAGAAGATCGAGATCGCTTCGGCCAATCCACAGTATATCGAGACAGTCTGGGGCGCGGGGTATCGTTTTCGGGTATAATATCAGCGGAACCCCATTTTCAGGAGTTCCGCTTTGTGGTATGATGCGGTTAGCGATAGCGTTCTCGCAAGGCGGCGATCACAGCCGGCAGGAGGGAAATCACGATGATCCCGAGGATGACGAGCGTGAAGTTTTTCTCAACCACTGGGATATTGCCGAAGAAATACCCGCCGAGGATAAAAATGAGACTCCAGGAAGTTCCACCCAATAGATTGAACAAGCTGAACTTCGCCAGGTGCATCCGGCCGATACCGGCGATAAACGGGGCGAAGGTGCGGATGATCGGCATGAAGCGCGAGAGAAAGACGGCTTTGCCGCCGTGCCGTTCGTAAAAGGCTTGCGTCTTCGCCAGATATTCATCCTTGATGATGGTTTTTATGAAGCGGGACCGGCTGCGCAAGATCTTCTGTCCGACGAAGCGTCCGATGAAATAGTTGGAGGTATTCCCTCCGACGGCCGCGATGATCAGCAGAAGCGTAATGGTTTTCAGATCAAAGGATCCGGAAGCGGTCAGAGCGCCGATGACAAACAACAGGGAATCGCCGGGGAGAAAAGGGGTAAAGACGAGCCCCGTCTCGCAAAAGATGACCAGAAATAATATCAGATAGGTCCAGAGTCCGTATTGTTGAATGAGTTCTGCCAGATGGACGTCCACATGCAAGATAAAGTCTACGAGAAATGAGAGCATGGCCAATGATCCTCCTCAGAGCCTTTTGCGTATCGAGCCTCTGAGGGGAATTGTATTATATGGCTGAAGTTGCGTCAAGGAGAAATAGCATGAATAATGACATGAATAGGGCGTTGGAATTATTGCGCCGTCATTATGGATATCCCTCTTTTCGTACCGGACAGGAGCAAGTGATTGCCTCACTGCTGCAAGGCCGGGATACGATGACGATTATGCCGACCGGGGCAGGGAAATCCCTGACCTACCAAATCCCCGCGCTATTACTGGAAGGGCTGACCCTGGTGATATCTCCGTTGATTTCCCTGATGAAAGATCAAGTGGACGTGCTGGAACAAATGGGTGTTCCGGCAGTCTTTATCAATAGTTCCCTGGCCGGACGTCAGGTGCAAGAGCGGATGCGCCAAGTACGGCAGGGATCCGTGAAGCTGCTCTATCTGGCGCCGGAACGCTTAGGCATCGAACATGTGCGGGAGGGCTTGCTGGAGTTGCCCATTGCGCTGGTGGCCGTCGATGAGGCTCACTGCGTCTCCCAATGGGGACATGATTTTCGCCCCAGCTATCGGGAGATTGGGCCGTTTATTCAGATGCTGCCACGCCGCCCTCTGATTGGGGCCTTTACGGCCACGGCGACGGAAGAAGTGAAACAAGACGTCGTCCATCTCCTGGGTTTGCGCGCGCCGCAGGTATTGGTGACTGGCTTTGACCGGCCGAATCTGAATTTTTTCGTGCTGCGCGGCGAGAATAAACAGCAATTTGTGCTCTCCTATGTACGCGCGAAACGGGAAGAAGCCGGGATTATCTATGCGGCGACCCGTAAGGAAGTGGATAAACTAACCGATCTGTTGGCGGCGCAAGGGATTCGTGTCGTGAAATACCATGCGGGCATGCCGGATCAAGCCCGCAATGCGAACCAGGAAGATTTCCTCTATGACCGCAAAACGCTGATGGTAGCGACGAATGCCTTTGGTATGGGGATTGATAAATCCAACGTGCGTTATGTACTGCACTATAACATGCCGAAGAGTATGGAGAGTTATTATCAGGAAGCAGGACGGGCGGGCCGGGACGGTGATCCGGCGGAATGCTTGCTGCTCTTCGGGGCGGGCGACGTGCAAACCCAGCGGCAATTGATTGAAGCGAGCGTGCAAAACCCGGAGCGTAAACATCATGAGTTTCAAAAACTGCAATTTATGGTAGATTATTGTCATACCGACCGCTGTTTGCGGCAGGAGATTTTGCGTTATTTTGACGAGGAGAACCTGCCGGAGCGCTGTGATCATTGCAGTAATTGCCGTACTGAATGGGAATTGCAGGATATCACAGTGGAAGCGCAGAAGATATTTTCTTGTATCTACCGTATGCGCCAACGCTTTGGCGCGGCGCTGACGGCGGAAGTGCTGAGAGGTTCGGCGACAAAAAAAATTCGCGAATTTGGCTTTGACCAGCTATCGACCTATGGAATCATGCGGGACAAGACGTTGCAGGAGATTAAGGATCAGATCAATTATCTCATCGCCGAAGAATATGTCCGCATGACCGGCGACCAGTATCCGACGCTGCAATTAACTCCAAGGGCGGCGGCGGTCCTCAGGGGGCAGGAGCCGGTAACGCGCAAGACGCTGCCCCAACCGGTGCAGGATGTGCGGATCGACAGCGCCAGTTTGTTTGAACGTCTGCGGGCGTTGCGTTTTGAATTAGCCATGCAGGAGCGGGTACCGCCGTACATCGTCTTTTCTGACCGGTCCCTGCGCGAGATGGCGGAACAATGTCCGGTGCGGCCGGAGGAATTTTTGCGCGTGAACGGCGTAGGCGAAGTCAAACTGGAACGTTACGGGGAGCGATTTCTGGCGGAGATTGCACAATTTATAAACGCAGGTGATGGACGATCGACGGTTATCTGATTATTGTGGGTATCATCTTGATACAGCTGCTCGTTTTGGGAACGGTGATTGTTTTAGAAGGCCGGGATTCGGCCAGAACGATCGTCTGGCTGTTTGTGCTGGGAACGCTGCCCGTGTTGGGGGCCTTGCTGTTTGTGGTGTTTGGACGTTTCGTGCGCCGGTATCGTTTATCGAAACGCGAAGAAGTCGTTCTTGGGGATTTAGATTTCGACAGCAGAGTGGAAGCGGATAAGCTCCCGGATCTAGCGGGTAAACGTCCGGTGAACCGGAAATTGGAACACCTGCTCGGTTTAGATGTGACCTCGCGGCTAACCTATAATAACCGCTGGGAGGTACTGACCAATGGGGATGAAACTTTCCAGGCGCTGATTCAATCACTCTATGAGGCTAAGGAGCATATCCATCTGGAATACTATATCTTTCAGCATGATATGATCGGCGGGGATATCATCCGGATTCTCAGAGATAAGGCGGATCATGGGGTGAAAGTGCGCATTCTGGTGGATGGACTGGGCAGCTGGGAATTCATGCGCAGTTTTCGCTTCCTCAAGAAGGAGGGTATTGAAGCCGCGGAGTTTTACCCGATCCGTTTTCCCTTCCTGACCCGCAAGCTCAACTACCGGAATCACCGCAAGATTGTGGTGGTGGATGGCAAGATCGGCTTTACCGGGGGGCTAAACGTTGGGGATGAGTATCTCTCGCGCAGTCAGGAACTGGGGTTTTGGCGGGATACGTTTGTCAAACTGGAAGGGGAAGCTGTGGGTTATTTGCAGACGGTGTTTCTGCATGATTGGTATGAAGCGACGAAAGAAAGACTGGAGGCGCCGGAGTATTTTCCAGTCCTGCCCGCTCTAGGACAAGGACGCGTGCAGATCGTATCCTGTGGCCCGGACAGCCGCCAGGAAGCTATTCTGCAAGTGTTTTTTATCGCCTTGACCAATGCGGAAAAGAGTATTTATTTGGAGACGCCCTACTTTATCCCGGACGAGAGTTCGATGATGGCTTTGAAGACAGCGGCCTTGAGCGGTGTGGATGTGCGGATTATTGTGCAAGGGGTGCCGGAATATCAGATTACGTATTGGGCGGCGCGTTCTTTCTTTGCCGCCTTGCTGGAGGCGGGGGTCAGGATATATTATTATCAGAAAGGCATCCTGCACGCGAAGATTCTGATTATCGACGGCGAGATCGGTTCGGTCGGAACGACGAATTTTGACGAACGTAGTTTTCGCCTGGATTTTGAAGTGACAGCGTTGATCTACGAGACTGCTTTTGCGCAACGCTTGGAACGGGATTTCGTTCAAGACCTGCGCGATAGCGAAGAGGTTTTGCCGGAGGTTTTTGGGCAGCGCAGCTTATGGGAACGGACCAGAGAATCGATCGCCAGACTCTTCGCGCCGCTGCTGTAAGGAAATGTAGGCAGATGAAAGGAGAGAAATGATATGGAGATGTGTCTGAATGGAGGAATATTTCGCGACTATGCGCCGTCTTTGACACCTCCTGAACAGGGGAAGGAGGAGACGTATTGGTTTATATTTTTGGGGAATAGGCTCTTGGTTTGTATCCTTGCGGATGAACGCCTGGCTGTTCCTTTGACCCGGACGCTGGAGGAGATCCCCATCACCTGGGTCAGGCAGCAATACTTGGGGACGTTTAGAGCGAAGCCCTGTTATTCCGTGGAGGCGGCGGCGGACGCTGTGGCGCCGGAGGGACTGCGTTTTATGGATCTGCGCCGGGTGTTTGACGGCGTCGATGCGAGCTTGTTCCTGCTGGCCGGGCGAGCGGTACAGATCGTGCAATGGGATCTGAGCAATCAGTATTGCGGCGGGTGTGGAACCCTCATGGCTGCGCAAACAACAGAACGAGCCAAAAAATGCCCGAACTGCGGACAATTACGCTATCCGCAGTTGTCACCGGCGATCATTGTGGCGGTGTTTAAAGATCAACGCCTCTTGATGGCGCATAATGTCAATTTCGCTCCGGATGTTTACAGCATCATCGCGGGTTTTGTCGAACCGGGAGAGACTCTAGAAGAATGTGTGGAGCGAGAACTCTGGGAGGAAGTAAAAATCCAGGTCAAAAATATCCGCTATATTGGCAGTCAGCCCTGGCCGTTTCCCAATTCTCTGATGCTGGGTTTTGTCGCCGAATATGCCGGCGGGGAAATCCAGGTGGACGGGAGCGAAGTTCTGGATGCCGCTTGGTTTAGCGCGGACCAATTACCGGTGACACCGAAACGTATGAGCATTGCCGGACAGATGATCGCTTGGTTTGCGCAACATCCCGAAGGGTGCTAGCGTTCGTTCCCGTATGAATATACAGAATAATAGATTAAATGTGTGGGAATGATGAAATCATGGATCTATGACTGTAAAGTTGGTGAAAGAATGTTAAAATAGAGTAAGAATACTGTATACACAATAGCTGGATCTGCTGGAGAACGGAGGAGAGGTCTTGAGTAAAGTAAAAATTGCTTTGTGTCAGATGATGGTCAAAACCAGCAAAACAGAAAATCAGGCGAAGGCCTTGGAAATGATCGCTAAGGCCAAACAGAAGGCTGCGCAGATCGTGGTGCTTCCGGAGATGTTTAATTGTCCGTTGGTGCATAAGTATTATAAGGAGTTCGCCGAAGAGATTCCGGGCGGGGAGACGGTGCGGTTGTTAGCGGAAGCCGCGCGCCGGGAAAAGGTGTTTTTGGTCGGCGGTTCGATTCCCGAACGGGGAGAAGAAGATAAGATTTACAATACGGCGCTGATTATTAATGACCGTGGGGAATTGGTCGCTAAATATCGCAAACTCCATCTGTTTGATGTAAGATTAAAAAATGGCTTTCAGTATCATGAGTCCGCGACGATGTCGGCGGGGGATCAGATCATGGTGGTGGATTCGCCGTGGGGGAAAATCGGCGTTCTGGTCTGTTATGACCTGCGTTTCCCGGAATTGACGCGTCTTATGGCGATGGCGGGAGCTAAGATGATTATTGCTCCGGCGGCGTTCACGAAGAATACCGGCGTATCCCATTGGGAGGTTCTCTTCAGAGGCCGGGCTGTAGATAATCTGCTCTTTGTGCTGGGCTGTTCGCCGGCTAGAGACCCGAATGCTCCCTATGTCGTCTATGGGCATTCCATAGCGGTGAATCCTTGGGGCCAGGTGATCGGCGAACTGGGAGAAGAAGAAGGCTTGTTGATCGTAGACGCTGAGTTAGATGAGATCAAAGTGGCGCGGCAGTCTCTGCCGGTATGGGAGCATCGCCGGGAAGATGTCTACAATTTGGCTGATTTAAAAGCGCTGGAATCCTTAGA
This sequence comes from Peptococcaceae bacterium, assembly GCA_031289735.1. Lineage (GTDB taxonomy): Bacteria > Bacillota > Desulfitobacteriia > Desulfitobacteriales > Desulfitobacteriaceae > JAITOS01. The sequence goes on along the minus strand of JAITOV010000019.1, from coordinate 1,985 downwards.
GGTGTTCCAACTTCCGGCTGAATAAACATCATGTGTTGGACTTACTGCGGTTGCCGGTCGGGCAGCCGTTTTAATTTTTCCAGGCCATTCGAGGCGCGGAGGTAAGGGCGCTTTTGCTTAGTCATGTCTTGTTGCTTAAACTTTTTATAGATTTCGACGATATTATTATTAATGATCCGTTCGCTTATGGGTGTGCGCAGCAGGGGGCATAGATAATGGATAGATTCAAAGAAGCAGGAGAAATTCTCTGCCGCTGGTACGAAGAGTTCGGCAGGGATCTTCCGTGGCGCAAAAGGCATGATTCGTATGCGATCTGGATATCCGAAATCATGCTGCAACAAACCAGGGTGGATACGGTCATAGCGTATTATGAGCGGTTTCTGGAGCGTTTCCCTGATATATTCAGTTTAGCTCAGGCGGACGAAAGTGACATCCTGGCCATGTGGCAAGGGCTGGGCTATTATCCGCGGGCACGGAATATTTATCGTGCCGCGCAGATCGTGGTAGAAAAATATGACCGGGTTTTTCCCAGCAGTTTTAAGGTGATTTCCTCTTTCCCCGGCATTGGTGAGTATACGGCTGGAGCGATCGTCAGTATTGCTTATAACCAGTCTTATCCGGCTGTGGATGGCAATGCGATTCGCGTGATCAGCCGCTGGGAAGGGCTTGCGGAAGATCCTTCAAAAGATAAATTAAAGAAGAAGATCGGAGTCCTGATGCTTTCCATGATGCCGGAGGGTCGGGCGGGAGACTTTAATCAAGCGGTCATGGATTTGGGAGCGACGGTCTGTATACCGGGCGAACCATCTTGCGCCTCATGTCCGCTGCAACCAAGCTGTGAGGCGTTTGCCAGCGATCGTCAGAATGAGCTGCCGTTGAAGAGAAAAGCGGTAAAAAAACCGGAACCGTTGCCTTATGGGGTCGTTGTGGTGCGGAAGGATGATCAATTATTGATGGAATTCCGCCAGGATGAGACGCTTCTGGGCAAGATGTGGGGATTTCCGATGGTGAAGATCGAGAAGCGCGCAAGCAAATCGCCAAGTGAGGAAATCTTGCATGTGCGTCAGTTGTTTCAGGAAAAATATCGTTTGGAATTAAGCGGCGGTAACAAGATAGGGAGGATTCTGCATATCTTTACGCATCAAATGTGGGAGATGGAAGTGCTAGAATTTTCATTGGAGCCGAGCCAGTCTTTCCCGGCGGGACTGTATTGGATATCGAGTACAGAGATTAAGAATTTGCCGGTACCGACCGCATTTTATAAAGTGTTAAGGCTGTTGTCCTAGTATCCTGGAAAAAGTAAGGATGATGATCGAATGCTGCCGAATATAAGTATGCTGCATTGCGCGGGACTGCGTCTCGGCGCGCCGGAGTTTCCCGAACCGGATACATGGGAAACTTTTGAGGCGCTGCTCTCTTTGTGCCGCGCGAAAGGCGCCGAGTTGCTGTTGATCGCCGGAAATTTGTTTGAGCAGGAGTGGGTCAGCCAGGAGGATGTTGAACGGGTAGCGCGGTCGTTGGGCAGCTTGCCGGGAACCAGCGTCTTTGTGACCCCGGCGGACAGGGATCCGCTGGTGCAAACATCGGTTTATCGTTTAGTTGAGTGGCCGGACAATGTACATATTTTTTCTTCCGCAATCGCCGGGATCGAATGTCTGGCTGGGAAAGCACGGGTATATGGTTGCGCCTGGGCGGCGTATCAGCAACACGATTGGGGTTTTCTGCGGGAGTTTCACATCACGGCGGAAACAGACCGAGCGCAGATCATGCTGTTGCCGGTCAGCTTGCCGGAATCCGTCATGCGCGATAGTGGTTTGCATTATGCAGCCTTGGGGATCGAGGATCATTGGAGTGGCGCCATTCGGCGCTCCGAACGTACTTTTTGGGCAGATTGCGGCATGCTCACCCCACGTGATTCCGGCGCCCTTGGTTCGTACGGGGTGGTTTGGGGTGAGTTAGCGGCAGAGGAGAGTCGCTTCGAGTTT
>JAITOV010000015.1 GCA_031289735.1 Peptococcaceae bacterium | reverse complement strand
CGACCGGTTCGATGCCGCTTTCCCGCACCGCGTCATAATAAGCATTCCCTAAGAGACTATCCACAGCCTCATTATACAAAGTTTCCGTTCCAACAGCGGATTCTACCAGACGCCGGGGCGCTTTTCCCTTACGAAATCCCGGAATATTCACTTTCTGTGCCAACCGTTTCGCTGATTGCGTCACCGCGGCTGAAAACCGCTCCGCATCTATCGATACTTCCAGCTCCACCAAATTATTTTCTGTCTTTTCGGATTTGACCTGCACGCAAAAAATCCCCTTTCGCTCTCGATCAACTGTTCTGTTGAATTCTGGTCATTGATTACACTCGTTATTTTAAAAAAAGGAAGAACTCATTAGTTCTTCCTAATATCGCTTTGAGTTCTTTTGAAATTATAGCAAAGTCGCTCCCATAACGCAAGTGTAAAACGATTCACCCCGCGCGTCCGTTAGCTGACTCCTGTCGATTCCCGGCGCCATACATCCAGCATATGTTTGACCGCCCGTTCGGCAGATCTACCAGGCAGGGCGCGTTCGGCCGCCTGGCGCAAGAGCAATAGTTTTTCCGGCTGCGTCACCAATTCCTCCACGATGCGCGCCAGCTCGTCATCGTCATAGGCCACCCGTCCGGCGCCAATCGTCTGCAGAAACGCAGCGTTCTCTTCTTCCTGACCCGGTATCGGTTTATAAATCAGTACCGGCAATTTCCTGGTCAAAGCTTCCGATACCGTCAGACCGCCCGCTTTGGTAATGATCAAATCAGAAACCGTCATCAGTTCTTCTACATTATTCACAAAGCCGAATCTCAAGATCTGATGCCGCGCTTCCTGAATGGTTTCATCCAAAGAGCGATACAGCCGTTCGTCTTTCCCGCAAACCATCAAGATCTGTAACGTATCGGGCAGCGCGTCTAGGTACTTGAGCAGGTATTTCGCATTGTCCAGCACGCCATACGCTCCGCCCATCACCAATAATGTCAGACGCGCCGGATGAATTCCCAGGCGCAACGCGATTTTTTTACGGCTCAGCGGATTTTCAAACCGGGGACTAACCGGTATCCCCGTCACCTTGATCTTGTCTTTGCTGATACCATGCCGCAATAAGCCCTCACATACACGATCGCACCCCACAATATAGAGATCCACCCCAGGATGAACCCAGTGATTATGCAGTCCATAATCGGTAATGACCGTGACCAGCGGCGTAGCCAAGGTATGTTGCTGGCGTAATTCCGCCAAAACGATCGCCACCGTGGGATATGTGCAGATGATTAAGTCCGGTGGTTGCCCAGCGTGGATATATTTGAGCAATTCTCTGCGGCCTAAGCCGCTTAGAAAGCGCTGAAACACCGAATGCGGCGGGATCTTAGCCGTCCGGTAATAGAATTTCCCCCACAGTTTCGGGGTATGTTTGATCACCTCAATGTACGTGCTCTTGAGAAACACATTGAAGGTGCGGCTCAGGAAGGCTCCAAAATCCACATGATTGATCTTGGTCTGGGCGTCTTGTCTATGCAATTCCTCTATCAATGCTTGCGCCGCCCGCACATGTCCCGCTCCAAAAGACGCAGAGAATACAAGTATGTTAAGATGTTTCATCGCTTTATCCTCCGTTCTCATCATATTCTAGCACATATGCAACAAATGCCCAACTTGGGCTTCTCTTTGGTACTTTTTCCGTTCGCGTGCTATAATAATTTTACAGGCATATTTCTGCTGAAAAACCAGCTATTTTTTGACTTATGTCTAAAAATAGCTACGCATATCCTATAGACCCAAACCATACTACAAGAAAACCGCAGAGAGGAGCAGCGCCATGCATATCCCGGTCACGTATACCAAACACCCCAAGGAACACCCGGATGAATCCCATTTGGGATTCGGACAGCATTTTACCGACCATATGTTTTTGCTGAATTATAGCCCTGCTCAGGGCTGGCATAATCCACGCATCGTTCCTTATGGCCCGCTGGAATTAGATCCCGCGACGATGACCTTGCACTATGCGCAGGAAATCTTCGAAGGTCTCAAGGCTTACCGGGGCGTGGACGGCAAGATTCGTCTGTTCCGCGCGATTGAAAACGTGCGCCGGCTCAACCGCAGCAACGAACGTTTATGCGTTCCACGCATGAATGAAGATGATGTTTTGGAAGCGCTGGTAAAACTCGTAAACTTGGAAACCGATTGGATACCGAGCAACCCGGATACGACGTTGTATATCCGTCCGTTTCTGATCGCTACAGACCCGTTCCTGGGCGTACGTCCATCCGATACATATCTATTTATTATTATTCTTTCCCCTGTAGGCGCTTATTATCCCAACGGCATGAGCCCGACCAGTATGCTCGTCGAGGATGAAGATGTCCGCGCGGTACGCGGGGGACTCGGCTTTGCCAAGACAGGCGCCAACTACGCCGCTACCATCCGGGCACAAGACAAAGCCAAACACAAGGGTTTTACCCAGGTTCTCTGGCTGGATGCCCTGGAACAAAAGTATGTAGAAGAAATCGGCACATCGAACGCTTTTTTTAAAATTTCCGGAACCGTCGTCACCCCGCCGCTCAACGGCTCGATCCTGCCCGGGATTACCCGCATGTCCGTCCTGGAATTACTACGCTATTGGCACGCGCCGGTAGAGGAGCGACCGGTCACGATCACTGAAATCATTGACACCGCGCGGCAACGGCGCCTTGAAGAATCCTTCGCCTCGGGCACGGCAGCCGTGATCTCTCCGATCGGCAGCCTGACTTATAAAGATGAAACCATCCAAATCAACCAAGGAGAGATCGGCGCCCTCGCCCAAAAACTCTATGATACGCTTACCGGTATCCAATACGGCAAGCTGCCCGATCCCTTCGGATGGACGACAATCATTTAAATCGAGTAGGAGGCTACCCATTAGTTGAGTAGCCGACCTCTCACACCACCGTGCGTACCGTTCGGTACACGGCGGTTCCTTAGTTTACACAACATTTGAGATAATAGTCAGTCATA
>JAITOV010000005.1 GCA_031289735.1 Peptococcaceae bacterium | reverse complement strand
CAAATAAAAAATGAAACGGCGCAGGAATACCAATTGCTCGCGCAAGTGGACGATACGGAGTTAAAAGGGGAATGGCGGGCGGAACAGCCGCCGTCACAAAAATATGAGGTCTATGAAAGCGCGCACCGGATCACGCAGGAATGGTGGGGCGGTTATATGCGGCATAATGAGATTCGGCGCCGGGTATTCATGGAGGAGCGGCAGACGGGCGATGAATGGATCGTCGAGAATCACGCGGTGATGATGTATGAACCGCTGCTGGGAGAAAGTGAATCTGCAAAATAAAAAAAGAAAAACATATTGTGTCAATCAGAAAAGCTTGTTTTTAGACAGCAGGTCTGTTAACATGTGTGTGGGTAGCATTCTGCATGAAACTACACCGCATCTGGATGACTTGTTTTTTTGTGTTGTTAGATTCGTTTGAATCTGTAAAACGTGGCTTTGAAAACTTAAACCGCTTGGATCATTACGACCGAGATGGGTAAGGATTAGGCCTGGACTGTGCTTGTGCGCCTTCTGCTGCCCGCAGAAGGCTTTTATTTTGCCAAAGGCGGGTGTTATGGTAGGTGGATGTGGATGTCGGAATCATCGGAGCCGGGCTGGTGGGATCAGCGCTGGCCTTGAAACTCCAGCGGCAACCGGGATATGCGGTACGCATGATTGCGAATCGCTCGCGGGATAAAGCTGAATCTTTAGCCTCTCGCGTGGGCGCCGTCGTGGGAACGAATCAGGCAATCGCCCAAACGTGCGAACTGATCCTGATCACGACGCCGGATCGAGTCATCGCTGCGGTCGCTCAGGAGATTGCGGCGGATTGTCATGCGGGACAGATCGTAGTACATTGTAGCGGGTCTTTGAAAGCAGATATCCTGGAACCTGTGCGCCGGAACGGCGCCTTGACGGTTTCCGTCCATCCTTTACAGCCGTTTGCCAGCGTGGAAATCGCTGCGCAGGCCTTGGCTGGCGCGTATTTTACGGTTGAGGGAGAAGCTCAGGAGTGGGCCTGCCAGTGGGTGCGCGAACTGGGAGGGACGGCGCGGGTGATTCGTGCGGATCAGAAGACGCTGTATCATGCCGCCGCTTGCGTCGCCGCGAATTATCTGGTCGTCCTGGCGGCGATTGCCGCGGATCTGTTAACGTATAGTGGCTTTGAGCGGGAAGAAGGCTTGGCGGCGTTGCTGCCGCTGATGCAGGGATCCCTGGATAATCTGGCGGGCGCCGGATTGCCGCAGGCTTTGACCGGACCGATCCCGCGGGGAGACGCGGATATCGTGGCCGCGCATCTGCGCGCTATGCCGCCCGAGTATCTGCCGCTTTACCGGCAGTTGGGTGTATATGCGGTGGAACTGGGTGTAGAGAAGAAAACCATCGGAGAAGAGGCGAGGCGTCAACTGCGCGAGATATTGGTTGAACCAGAGCAATGAAGGAGGAAGTCGAAGTGAAAAGATTTAGCGTGACAGATTTTATCGCCAAGAAGCAAAGCGGGCAAAAGATCGCCATGCTGACCGCTTATGATTATTTTACCGGCGCGCTGCTGGATGAAGCCGGGATCGAAGCGGTTCTGGTGGGCGATTCTTTGGGGAATGTGATTTTGGGTTATGATACGACCGTGCCGGTGACCCTGGAGGTGATGTTGCATCATACGAAAGCTGTAGCGCGCGGCTGTCATCGGGCGCTGATCGTTGGAGATATGCCTTTTTTGACCTATCATACGGGAATTCCGGAAGCGTTGCGCAATGCAGCCCGTTTCTTGCAGGAAGCCGGTGCCCAGGCAGTGAAAATCGAAGGCGGCCAGGAACGGGCGGAAACCGTCCGGGCGATGGTGCAGGCTGGTATCCCGGTCATGGGGCATCTGGGTTTGACGCCGCAGAGCGTCAATCAGCTGGGTGGTTATAAGGTGCAGGGGCGCACGGATGCGGCGGCTGAGAAACTGTATCGGGACGCTATGGCGCTGGAAGAAGCCGGCGCGTTTGGCATCGTCTTGGAATGCGTTCCGTCAGAGCTGGCGGCCAGGATTACCCGGGATTTGCACATTCCGACGATCGGGATTGGCGGAGGCGCAGAATGTGACGGACAGGTGCTGGTCACGCACGATATGCTGGGGATCTTCGAGAAAGCGCCGAAGTTTGTCAAGAAATTCGGGCAATTGCGCGATCCGATGCTGCAAGCTTTTGCGGCGTATAAAAAAGAAGTAGAAGAGAGTACATTCCCGGGCGCGGAGCAGAGTTATTCATAGCCGCAGCCGGTGCATGATAGGAGGAGACCTGCGTTGAAGATGATCCGGACGATCATGGAATTGCGTCAAACCCTGGCGGCAGTCAGAAGCGAGGGCAGGCAAATCGGGCTTGTGCCAACGATGGGATTTTTGCATGACGGGCATTTGAGTCTGATCCGCCGGGCGGCGGAGGAAAATTCTCTGGTCGTGGTCAGTATCTTTGTCAATCCACTGCAATTCGGACCGCAAGAGGATTATGCCGCTTACCCGCGGGATTTGCCGCGTGATTGTTCTCTGGCCGAGAGCGCCGGAGCAGATATCGTCTTCGCGCCGGAAGTGGAGGAGATGTATCCGCAGGCATCATTGACTTATGTGGAGATCGCCGTGCTGGGGGATGAGCTCTGTGGCCGGTCACGGCCCGGACATTTTCGCGGAGTCTGTACGGTGGTTAGTAAACTCTTGCATATCGTGCAGCCGGAGCGGGCTTATTTCGGGCGAAAAGACGCGCAGCAATTGGCGATCATTCAACGCATGGCCGAGGATTTGAACTTTCCGGTTCAGATCGTACCGGTACCGATCTGTCGGGAGCCGGATGGGCTGGCGATGAGTTCGCGCAACAGCTATTTATCCCCGGAAGAACGCTCTCAGGCGAGGGTCTTGTTCCGGGCGCTGCGGGAAAGCGAACAAGCTTTTGCGGCGGGAGAGCGGGAGAGCAGGGTTTTTCAAGCGAGAATCAAAGAGCTGATTGAACAGATACCGGGGACTCAGATCGATTATATCGAGATTTGCGCTACGCAAACGCTGCAGCCGGTGGAACAGATAGACCATCAAGCCTTATTAGCCCTGGCGGTGCGTTTCGGCCGGACACGTCTCATTGATAACTGCTTACTGACGGAGGAAAAGTAGAGATGTTCTTAACAATGATGAAATCAAAAATCCATCGGGCGGCCGTGAGCGAAGCTAACCTAAACTATGTGGGCAGCGTCACGATCGATGCGGACCTGTTGGATGCCGCCGGAATCTATGAAAACGAAAAGGTACAGATCGTCAATAACAACAACGGCGCCCGCTTGGAGACGTATGCGATTCCGGGACCGCGCGGCTCCGGCGTGATCTGTCTGAATGGCGCGGCAGCCCGTCTCGTTCAGCCGGGGGATATCGTCATTATCATTGCCTACGGTTTGTTTACGGAAGCGGAAGCGCGTGAACACCGCCCGCAAGTGGTGTTTGTGGATGATCGGAACATTCCGGTCGCGGTCGCTAACGAGGAGATTCATGGCACGACGGGTGCGCTATGTCCATAATGACAGACATCATTACAGAGAGTGAAGTGATATTGCAGGTGATTCAGGCATGACGACATTGGCTCCTTTGACCCTGGAGGATCAGGAGCGGTTGCATAATCTTCTGGGTTCTTACCCTTTCCAAACGTATGAATATTCCTTTTTGTCTCTGTATCTGTGGAAAGAGTATGCGCGGGTGCGCATCGGCGTGCTGGATGACGCGCTGATCATCAGGAAGACGGAAGACCATAAGGGAACCTATTTTATGCAGCCTATCGGATATACGGCGCAGAACCTGCCGGGGATCATCGATACGTTGCTGGAACTGCGACAGGGGGATGCGGACTTCCGTTATTTATTCCGTGACATTGAAGAACCTTTCCTGCGGGAATTGCAGGCTAGCTATGGCCCTCGGGTGTCTGCCGAAGAAGACGTTAAATTTTTCGATTATATCTATGAGACAGAGAAATTAATTCACTTAGTGGGAGACAAACTGGGTAAGCGTAAGAATCAAGTGCATCAGTTTATCCGGGATTATGATTATGAAGTGAAAGACATTCATACGCCGGAAGTCAAGGAAGATTGTCTGCGTTTTTCTCAGGAATGGCTGGCGAGTCAGAAGAATCCGGGCCGTGAGTTGATCTGTGAGGCAGCCGGGATCCGGGATGTCTTTGCGCGCATAGAGGCGTTGCATGTCGTAGGCATGGCCGTGTATGTACGCGATCAAATCGCCGGGTTTACCTTCGGGGAGAAGATCAACCGGCAAATGGCGATCATTCACGTGGAAAAAGGGGATACGGCGTATCGCGGGATCTATGCTTTTTTAAATAAGACCTTCGCCGAACGCTATCTGTATGATGTGCCCTGGGTGAACCGCGAGGAAGATCTGGGTGTGGCCCGGCTGAGAAAAGCCAAACAAGCCTACGAACCTTTGCGTTTAGAAAAGAAATACCGGGTGAATATCCGCTGATACTAAGGGAGATACGAGATGAAAGATTTGCTGTGCGCTGAGCGGATCCGGTTGAGTGCGCTGGATGAAGAGGATGCTACGCTGCTGGAGCCCTGGTTTAATGATGGGAGTTTCTTGCGCTTCTATGATATGGTTCCGGCGATTCCGCAATCACGCCGGGAACTGCGGGACATGCTGGCGGAAATACATACAGCGCCGGATCGGATGATCCTGGGGATTCGCGAACGGACGGACGGGAAATTGATCGGTTTGGCTGGATTTGATGAGATCTTGTGGAACAATGGGGTGGCGACCTGTTATATCGGGATCGGTGATCCGGCGTCCCGCAGGCAAGGCCTGGCCAAAGAGGCGCTGGGACAGCTTGTAGCGCTGGGGTTTCATGAATTAAACTTTTACCGCCTGCAATTGGATGTGATTGCCTATAATACGGCGGCAATCCGGTTATATGAGGGTCAGGGCTTCCGCCGTGAAGGGACGTATCGAGCGTTCATCCGCCGGGACGGCAAAAGATATGATATGTATCTATACGGTTTATTGCGGGAAGAATGGCCAGGGTTGCAGCCCGGCAGTTGAGCGGGTCTAATCGTGTTGCTTGATGTAGCCGCAGTAATCGCAGGTGATTGGCATATCGCTGATCTCCGCTACCGCCTGTGTTTTTAGTTCGTCCTGATCTTCCTTGTTGGCGGCGATAATGAAGGCGTGTTCGCTGTCGTCCAGCAGATGAAATGTACGGTGACCGCAGTTGGGGCAGGGGGATGTATGCAGCACTGTTGTCATGAATACTCGCTTTCCGCCGCGTCATTCGCTGGATCGCGGCTGGGCATGGTAAGGTTAGTATGAGGTTCCGTGGGCTTTTTTATACGGTAGCTGATTTTGGCGCGCGGTAAAGAACGAGGCGTCAACAATGACTGTTAGCTACAATAGGCTGTGGAAGCTACTTATTGACAAGAAAATGACAAAGCAAGAGTTGAGACGAATCACTCAGATAAGTCCGTCTGTGATTGCCAAAATGGGCAAAGGTCAATGCGTCAATACAGACAGCTTGCTCCGAATTTGCTACGCTCTCGACTGCGATTTTGCCGATATAATGGAAGTTGACAGGAACACAACTACACCTGAAAAACGGGAGGACGATCATAGTGGACGAGTTTGACAGCGCATTACAGCCGATAGCGTCCGGTGAGTTAGACGTGAACGTGTATCAGAGTATTCATGATACTCTCACGCGAGCGCGGACAAAAGTCTATGCTACAGTCAATTCCGTTATAGTTGAGGCATATTGGGATATAGGGCGGTAAATTGAGGATGCTGTCGGTGACCGCGCCGAATTGAGTTGGTCGCACTATCGTCTGCTCATGAAAATAGACTATGCCGACCGCCGTGAGTTCTATGTGCGGGAATGCGTTGACGCAGCTTGGAGTGTTCGGCAGTTAGAGCGGCAAATCAATTCGTTCTTTTATGAGCGGCTTCTCGCCACGCAAAAGAGCGAGCGTGACAGCGTGAGTAACGAAATACAGTTGCTTGAACCGAAGACGAAGCCGGATTATATACTCAAAAACCCATATTATCATAACATAAATAAAATCAGAATAGTAGAGAAATTCACGGCTTGAACCTCTCTACTACAGCGGTATTCGACTCAGCGATGTTTTGATTTTATCTTTTTTACACCGCAGAGATTGAA
>JAITOV010000115.1 GCA_031289735.1 Peptococcaceae bacterium | reverse complement strand
CGCACGGTGGTGTGAGAGGTCGGCTACTCAACTAATGGGTAGCCTCCTACTAGATTTAAACATAAAAACATGTGCATCGTGTTGATAATGCACATGTTTTTTCTCGTTTGGTGTCAGCGTCTTATAATGCTTCTGAAACCGCTCCGTAAAGGTAAACTGACAGGCCATTCATTCTCCTCTAATTTTGCGAACAGAGCGTCCACACTCTCGAAAACAAGTTGTTCACCAGACGCGATTTTTGCTTTCGCGTCCTCAATCTCACCGCGCAGTTCAGGCACATATTTTTTAGGATAGACCACCACAGGCATAAGCAAGATTACTCCGTCCCGTTCGGTAAATTCCAGTTTATCGCCCTCGTGAAGCCCCAGTTTGGCGACAATCTCTTTCGGTATTGTGATTTGCGACTTTTGGCGCAGTCCGGCTAACATGGTAAGCGCCTCCTTTATGCGAGTGAGAATTTAAGAATTTCTTACTCGTAGTATATGCCGTTTCACTTGAAAATCAACTTCATGTTTGAAACGGCTTCGGGTCAATTGAAGGCCAGTTGAAGGTGTGTTGACAAACCAGACATACAAATGTCTTAGAGCTCAAAGCCAAACGAAAAGCGGAACCGTCCGCCTTTCGCGGACCCCAGCAATGACCCCACGGGCGCGGATTTCGGCGACATCAGCGCCGCAACCAAGGGATACGGCTTCGGCGGGTAAAGTGAGGGGAAGCGAAGCGAGATATTTGAACGCAAAAAAGGCGCTCACCTTTTGAGTGAACGCCTCAACGCCAATCCTCCAAGCGAAGGGTAACTTTATGCGTATGGTGTTCAAAATCATACGTAAGCGAGTAAGCTATTCACTCCGCCGGTCGAACCAAAACGGTAACGATCAGGAACAATGGGATTAGCTACAGCCCAAGTGGAAAGTGAAAAATTTTTGATGATGATCCCGGCAAAGACGCCGCCGCAGCATCCCAAATTACAACAAATTTGACAAGCGCGCGCCGTTTCAGATATACTTACCAATGATAATTTGGGAATATAGTGTAAAGATGCGTGTTAAAGCGCAATAGGGGGCGACATAGATGTATTCCGGGAATCAATTGCGGGAGCTGTTTTTGAAGTTTTTCGAAGCCAAAGGTCATAGGAGATTGCCGAGCGCTTCGCTGATTCCGAGAGACGATCCTACATTATTGTTAACCGTAGCGGGGATGGTCCCGTTTAAACCGTATTTTCTGCGCCGGGTTGAACCGCCGTTTCCACGCGCGACGACAGCGCAGAAATGTGTGCGTACGCCGGATTTAGAGGTGGTGGGGAAGACAGCCCGCCATCATACTTTTTTTGAGATGCTGGGGAACTTTTCTTTTGGCGACTATTTTAAAGAAGAAGCGATTACCTGGGCTTGGGAATTTATCACGCAAGAGTTGCAATTGTCTAAGGATGTTTTGTGGGTGTCGGTGCATCCGGATGACGATGAAGCGCGCCGCCTGTGGCAGGAAAAGGCCGGTGTGGCGCCGGAGCGTATCTATGCGGATGCAACGAACCTATGGGCGGCCGGACCGGTGGGGCCGTGCGGGCCGTGCTCAGAGATCTATGTGGACTTAGGAGAATCGCGCGGTTGCGGCAGTCAGGACTGTTCGATTGCCTGTGATTGCGGTCGCTTCCTAGAGATCTGGAATCTGGTGTTTATGCAGTATAACCGGGATGAGCAAGGACAAATGACGCCCTTGCCGCAACAAAACATCGACACCGGCATGGGGTTAGAGCGCATTGCTTCGGTGATGCAGAAAGTCCCATCGAATTTTGATACGGACCTGTTTACACCTCTGATGAACCAAGCGGCGGAGATTGCGGGCATTCGCTATGGCGACGACGCGAAGAACGATCTGGCGCTGAAGATTATTGCCGATCATTCTAGGGCTGTGAGTTTTATGCTCGCGGACGGGATACGGCCAGGCAACGAAGGCCGCGGTTATGTGCTGCGCCGGATTTTACGCCGGGCGATCCGTTACGCGCGTTTATTAGGCATTCAAAAGCCGTTTCTGGAACAGGTGTTCCGCGTGATTCAGCAGGATTACGCGCATCACTATCCGGAATTGCGTGACAATGAAGCTTTTATCCTGAATCATTTACAGATAGAAGAGGCCGGGTTCCAGGCGACGTTGGATGCCGGTACGTTGATCTTGCAGGAAAAGGCGCGGGATTTACAGAGCAAGGGTCAGCCGATTCTGGCGGGCGCGGATGCTTTTTGGCTGTATGAAACCTACGGGTTTCCGGTAGAATTGACCATCGAGATGTTGGAGGAGCAAGAGATCACGGTGGATATGGCGGGGTTTGTCCAAGCCCAGGAAGAGCATCGCGCTCAAGCGAAGGAACATTCCAAATCGATGCGCGCCGTGCAAGTGAGTCCGCAATGGACGGAACAGATCAAGCAAGCGGGCCAGACGGAGTTCTGTGGGTATGAATCTCTCTGTGTGGAAGCCCGGGTGACAGGGCTTTTCTGGGCGGATGCGGCGTTAACAGAGGTTGCGGCAGAGCAAGAAGCGTATTGTTTCTTAGACCAATCTCCATTCTACGCGGCAAGCGGCGGGCAGATCGCTGATCTGGGTTGGTTAAATACTGCGCAAGCGCAAGCGGAAATCACGGAAGTGCGTAAAGAATTGACGGGTACGATTGTGCATCGTGTACGGGTCATACGCGGTGTTCTGCGGGTAGGCGAGATGGTGCAAGCGCAGGTACAGAGTGAGTGGCGTACGGCAATTTGCCGCCATCACAGCGCTACGCATCTGCTGCATGAGGCGCTGCGCGCGGTGTTAGGGGAACATGTCCAGCAAGCGGGTTCGCTGGTCACGCCGGAACGGCTGCGCTTTGATTTCACGCATTTTGCCGCTTTGACGTCCCAGGAGATGCAACAAGTGGAGGATCACCTGAATGAGGTTGTCTGGGCGAATCACACGGTGAGCACAGAGGAAATGCCGTTGGAGCAAGCCAAAGCCAGCGGAGCGACGGCTTTATTCGGCGAGAAATACGCCGATCTGGTTCGGGTGGTGCGGATCGGAACGCAGAGTCAGGAACTCTGCGGGGGTACGCACGTCAGAGCGTCCGGAGAAATCGGCTTGGTGAAGATTTTGAGTGAAAGCGGCATTGGCGCCGGACTGCGCCGGATTGAAGCGGTGGCGGGAGCGGAAGCGCTATGCGTTTGGCGTGATTTGGAAGAGCAAATGTTCTCTGCGGCCGGGTTACTGAAGGCGCAGCCAGCGGATTTAGCGAAACGCGTCACGTTCAACCTCAATCAGCTGAAAGAAGCGGAGCGAGAGATCCAGCGCTTGCAAGTGGAATTGGCTAAGACGGAAACGGGCGATCTGCTGAATCAAGTGCGTGAGGTGGCCGGGATCAAGGTTCTGGCGGCTCAAGTGCAAGCGGCGGATATGGAAAGCCTGCGTAATATGACGGATATGCTGCGGGATAAATTAAAAGAAGGCGTTCTCGTGCTTGGCGCGGTGCATGAAGGGAAGGTCTTCTGGGTTACGGCGGTAACTCCGCCGGGTTTAAGCGGGCTGCATGCTGGGAAGATTATCAAAGAAGTGGCTCAGATTACCGGTGGCAGCGGAGGCGGCAAACCGGAAATGGCTCAAGCAGGCGGCAAGGCCCCCGGCAAGATCACGGAAGCCGTCGCGCAAGTGAGTAAAATCGTGGAAAAAATGATCGCAAAATGATCCTGAATGACGCGAAAGCATAGAGGAATCACCTGGCGGATGGAGAATATTTCTTATGTAAAGGGGGGAGACACATGGACAAAATGGATGACACCATGATGTTTAAAGCCCAGAGTGAAAAGGTACCGGCCCGCGAAATTATGAAGTCTGTATATGCCTCCTTACAGGAGAGAGGGCATGATCCGATCAATCAGTTGGTGGGGTATCTGATGTCTGGGGACCCTGTCTATATCACGAGTTATCAGCAAGCCAGGTCATTGATTCGCAAGCTGGAACGACATGATTTACTCGCGGAGTTGGTCAGAAGTTATCTGGAGCAAGACGATTGATGCGTATTATGGGTTTAGACTATGGGGACCGCACGATCGGCGTGGCGGTCAGTGACGCGTTATATCTGACAGCGCAAGGCGTGACGACGATCCGCCGTTCAGCAGATGAATGGCGGGCGTTAGAGCAGCTTGTTCGGGAGTATGAGATCTCCGAGATTGTGCTGGGTTATCCGCGCAATATGAACGGCAGCTATGGGCCGCGGGCCCAGAAGACGCAAGAGTTTGCCGAGCGGTTGAAGTCGGCTTTTCAGTTGCCGGTGCATTTGTGGGACGAACGTTTGACGACGGTCGCGGCGGAACGCTCTCTGCTGGAAGGCGATGTTTCGCGGAAGAAACGTAAACAAGTGATTGATAAGTTGGCGGCGGTGTTGATTTTGCAGGGGTTTCTGGAAAAGCGCCGCTGCAATGTTTGACAAGCAACAGGCTCAGAGGTAGAATAAAGAAAGCGAGGTGAGTTATATGGCAGATAAACATGATCATCTTCATCACGATGGTGAAGTATGTGAAGAATGCGAAGAGTTTGATACGATTACGCTTACGGATGAGGACGGAGAAGAACATGAGTTTCTCCATTTAGACACTTTGGAAGTGGATGGCGGTACATATTTTGTACTGATCTCGGTCGCGGACGACGATCTGGAAGAAGACGAAGCGATTATTCTCAAATTGGGATTCGATGAAGCAGGCAGTGAGATGTTGCTGGATATCGAAGACGATGAAGAGTGGGAGAAAGTAGCCGACGCTTGGAACAGTTTAGAAGACGATGACGAATAAGGAGATGATCGTATGGAGACTACTAAAGCGATTGCCACACGCAGGTCCATCCGCGCCTTTAAGCCGGACCCCATCAAGGACAGCGATCTGCAAACCATACTGCGCGCGGCGAAAATGGCGCCGATCGGCAGGGGTTTATATGACAACGTGCATATCACAGTAGTACAAAAAGCATCTCTGATCGATAAGATTGCCGCGGCCGCTAAGCAGGCGACTGGCAATGATCTGTCGCCGAACTACGGCGCGTCTACACTCATTATTGTTTCCGGGAAGCCGTTGGGTGGCCTGGAAATCGGCAATGCCGCCTGTATCGTGGAAAATATGTTGATTGCGGCCACAGATTTGGGCTTAGGCAGCTGTTACATTTGGGGAGCGATTCATGTAACCAAAGATCAGAAGGACATCATAGCCGAATTGCATCTGCCCGATGGATTGGTTCCTGTTTCGGCAGCCGCCATTGGCTATGCGGTGACTCCGGCGGACAGTGAAGCCGAAGAGCGGCCGATTGGCGTGAATGTGGTAAAATAGAAGCAGATCCGTTGCAGACGAATTTACTCAAACTAGAAAACGGGTGATGAGCCCGTTTTTCACTTGTGCGCCCGGCATGGGCGCAATCTAACGGGTGAAAGTCCCGAACCCGCCCGGTAGTGGGAAGGGTATAGCTGAACAGCAAGGGTGTCCATCGCGAGGTGGAATCTGAAG
>JAITOV010000105.1 GCA_031289735.1 Peptococcaceae bacterium | reverse complement strand
CGCTGCAAGCGTTACCGCCGTCCGTGGGCGTGGGACAACGCCGCGTTGTCTTAACGACGCCGCAGGGACGCATCTTTAATCAAACCCTGGCTGCCGAGCTCAGTACATATGAAGAACTGGTCTTTATCTGCGGGCATTATGAGGGATATGACGAGCGTATCCGCGCTTGGGCGGATGAAGAAATATCGCTGGGCGACTTTGTTGGGACGGGCGGAGAATTACCGGCGATGCTGATGATTGACGCCGTAGCCCGCTTATGGCCGGGCGTCTTAGGGCAGGGGCATTCGCTTGCCGAAGAATCCTATACGAAAGGCTTGTTGGAATACCCGCAATACACGCGTCCTCCGGAATTCGCGGGTGAATGCGTCCCGGAAATCCTCCTGTCCGGCCATCATGCGCATATCGCGCGTTGGCGGCGCAAGGAGTCCTGGCGGCGGACATTTCAGCGCCGGCCGGACATTTTTGCCCGTTTATTAGAGCAAGGCCAAGTGGACAGTACAGACTATCTGCTCTTAGAAGAACTACGAGCAGAGCTGCCGAACTTGGCTCCATGGCGGGAACGCTGGCAGTTTGCCGCCGGGCCGCCGAAAAAGAGGCGCGCGCATCGTGATCGTGTGAGCCAACAGCTGGCGGCGCAGCCACAAACAGACGACGCGGAATGAAGAAACGGATGAGGGAGAAACGATCGTGGCGAAGATCTATGTGGGTTTGATTCACGCGCCTGTATACAATAAAAATCATGAAATTGTCACCACCTCGCTAACGAATCTGGATTTGCATGATATCGCCCGAGCTTGTACGACTTACGGAGTGCGTGGTTATTATATCGTGCATCCAGCCAAAGCGCAGCGGGATCTGGCGCGGCGGATCATGTCTTTTTGGCAGCAGGGATTTGGTGGTACGTATAATCCGGACCGGCGCGAAGCGTTTGATCTGGTGCGGTTGGTCTCCACTCTGGAAGAAGCGTTGACGGACATCCGTTCCGAGACAGCAACCGAGCCCCTCACCATAGGGACGGATGCCGGATACTATCCCAACGCGGTGCATTATGCCAGAATGCGCGCCTTATTGGAAGGCGACGGCGTGTACCTGCTGTTGTTCGGCACCGGCTGGGGTTTGTTGCAAGAGGATATGAAAAAAATGGACTATATCCTGGCGCCGATCTGCGGCCCGGCGGAGTATAATCACTTATCCGTGCGCTCGGCAGTTTCGATTATTCTGGATCGTCTGCGCGGCGTGTACAGTTAACACATGAACATATGTCAACAGTGTCGTGGAGCTTGCGCTGAACTGGTGAATTATGCTATTATGTAATAGTGTGAAAAAAGGGCGGTCCGCTAATCTGATCGGATATCGATTATGAACGCTTGAGCAAGGAAGGAGGGATCCTGATGGATTATATTCGTATGATCGAAGAAGAACAGCTGAAGAAAGAACTTCCTGACTTCCGGCCTGGAGATACGGTCCGGGTGTATGTGAAGGTTGTAGAAGGTACGCGTGAACGTACCCAAGCCTTTGAAGGCGTGGTCATCAGAATGAAGAATGATGGTTTGCGCGAGACGTTTACAGTACGCCGGGTCACGTATGGTGTAGGTGTTGAACGTATCTTTCCGTTACATTCCCCGCGTATCGAGAAAATTGACGTGATGCGTCGTGGCCGAGTGCGTCGTGCGAAACTCTATTATTTGCGCGGCTTGTCAGGTAAAGCAGCTAGAATTAGAGATCGTCGTTAGTCTGTTATCAGGGCTGTTGCACACCGAACCAGAACGGTTCGCTCGCAGCAGCCCTTCTGTTATATTTCGCCAATCGTTCCCCTGGGTTGTATGTCTTTTCGCTCATTGCTCATACTAAGGTAGAGGACCTAAATCTACTGAGTAGGAGTGTGAAGAAAAAATGCGTTTAAAGAGCGCCCGGTCAAAAGTATGGATCGGGGTCTTGGCAGGCGTCATCGTCTTAGCGGGATTGCTGCGCTGGTTCGTCTGGCAGCCCTATCAAATATCGTCTACGTCGATGGAGCCGGCCTTATTGTCCGGCGACAGAGTCCTGATCAATCAGTTTACGATGCGTTTCTGGGCGCCGTCCCGTGGGGATATCGTGGTGTTCGCCTATCCGTTGGATCCGCGGCACACTTTTGTCAAGCGGGTGATCGCTCTGCCGGGTGAGAGCGTGGAACTGCGCGATAATCAAGCCTTGATTAACGGCCGGGTGTTGCAAGAGCCGTATTTAAAGCCCGGTGATTATCCGCCGTTCCCCCCGGAAACCGTACCCGAGGACAAAGTCTTTGTTTTAGGGGATAATCGCCAGGAAAGCAGTGATTCACGGGAATGGGGCTTGCTGCCGCGGGATCATATCCTGGGGAAATACGCTTTGACCTATTATCCATTCAGTCGTTGGGGGATATCGCAATGAACCAGATTCAATGGTTTCCCGGCCACATGGCTAAAACCAAGCGGCTATTAATTGAACAGTTAAAATGGGTCGATGTGGTCGTCGAACTGGTAGACGCGCGCGTACCGCTGAGCAGTCAGAATCCATTGCTCCAGGAATTACTGGAAAATAAAGCTAGGTTGATGCTGTTAAATAAAGCCGACCTGGCTGATCCGCAATGGACGGAACAATGGCTGCAAGCACTACGCCGTAAGCATCCGGCTTTGGCGGTCAGCGTGGCGACCGGAGCGGGGATGGGACGCCTCATCCCTCTGCTGGAAGAGCTGGCCGCAGATAAGCTGGCAGCTTTGCAAGCGAAGGGAATGCGCGTGCGTCCGATCCGCGTGATGGCGGCGGGTATTCCCAATATCGGCAAATCCTCTTTAATCAATCGTTTAACGGGCGGTGGTCAGGCTAAGACCGGGAATAAACCCGGGGTGACGCGCGGTAAGCAATGGATCCGTATTCATGAGAAGCTGGAGTTAATGGATACGCCGGGGATTCTCTGGCCGAAATTCGAGGATCCGGAAGTTGGCAAGCGCTTAGCAGTGACCGGGGCGATCCGTGATGAAGTATTCGATATTGAAGAATTAGCCGCTTGGCTGTTAGTTTGGCTGCAAACGCGTGAACCGCAATTGCTAGCTGAACGCCAGATTCGTGAAGATGGGGACATGCTGGAGGCGTTTGGCCGGCGGCGGGGCTGTTTACTGCGCGGCGGGCGCATCGATACGTTGAAGGCGGCGCAGATTCTGCTGAAGGAATTCCGGCAAGGGAACGTGGGCAGAGTGACGCTGGATCGGTTTTGAAAAGGCTTTCACTAACAGTAGGAGGAGATCATGGGGGTTAGAGAACAGCGAGATCGGGAACGCATCGAGAAGATGCTGAGCGAGGAACGAAAACTGTGGGAGCAAGGGTTCCTCTGGGTTGCCGGGATAGATGAGGCGGGGCGCGGGCCGCTGGCCGGGCCGGTGTATGCCGCGGCGTGTGTCTTGCCGCGTGAGTTTCATCTGCCGGGATTAAATGATTCGAAGAAGGTCAGCGCACGTCGTCGCGAAAGTCTGTTTGCTGAGATTCCCGAGCAGGCGCTCTTCTATGGCGTCGGACGCGCGGAAGCGGCGGAAATCGATCAAATCAACATCTTACAGGCGACGAAGCTAGCCATGCAAAGAGCGTTGGCAGCGATGTCCGATCGGCCGGACTATCTGTTGTTGGATGCCGTGCGTTTACCGGAGGTAGATCTGCCACAGACAGCGCTGATCGGTGGGGATGGCTTGAGCGTCAGCATCGCGGCGGCTTCGATTCTGGCGAAAGTCAGCAGAGACCACTGGATGCTCGAATTACATACACGTTATCCGCAATACGGATTCGACCGGCATAAGGGATATCCGACGCGAGAACATCAGCAAGCTCTGAGACAGTTTGGACCGTGCCCGGAACATCGCCGCTCTTACGCGCCGGTACGTGAAGCTCTGCTGCGCCAAGGATACAAGGAATGAGTGATCAAAGAACCGCTTTAGGACGGGCGGGAGAAGCGTATGCCGCGCAGCTGCTGGTTCAGGCGGAATTGCGTATCCTTGCCCGAAACTATCGCTGTAAACAAGGCGAGATCGATATCATTGCCCGGGATGGACAGCATATACTGGTGTTCGTCGAAGTCAGAACGAGAACCTCGGAGTATGCAGGCTGGGGAGAAGAAAGCCTAACCCGGCAAAAAATGCGCAAAATGCAGACCGTAGCCCAATATTATGTACTCAGTCAGGGTTACACGGATTGGCCCGAACTGAGATTTGACCTGATTGCTTTGCGCTGGACGGAACAACAGCATCCGCAAGTTCGCTGGCTGAAGGGGATTTTTTAGCGCCAAGCGGGATCCAGTGGAATAATGATCCAGGCAATGATATAGATGAGCAGGCCGCTGCCAAAGACGAACATGGTGACCGCGGTAGCCAGACGGATGATCGTGGGGTCGATATCAAAGTACTCTGCCAATCCGCCGCAGACTCCGCCAAAAATTTTTTGATAACGGGAACGATATAGTTTGCGCAATGAGGTCTCCTCCTTATGAGATTTGCAATAGTGACTACTAGAGAATACGTAAAATCGTAAATAAATGTTTCTAAAGCAGGAAAAAATATTTTTGTTGCGAATATCATAGTAAATTAATAAAAAATACGAATTAGTATTTACTTTAAATAAGTCAATCATTTAAAGGAGAGGATCAATGCATGCATAGCAAGTTAAATGACAGCGTTACCTGGATTGGTAAAGTGGACTGGGAACTGCGTAAATTTCACGGAGAGTCGCTATCTACCCATCGCGGCTCGACGTACAATGCTTTTTTAGTGCAAGACGAAAAAACGGTATTGATTGATACGGTCTGGGGGCCTTTCGCTCAGGAGTTTATCCAGGAGCTGAGCAGGCTGGTAGATATCAAGAAGATAGACTACATCATCTCTCAGCATGGAGAGACGGATCATAGCGGTAGTTTATCCGAACTGTTGCGGCTCATACCGGGAACCCCGGTTTATTGTACGGCCAACGGAGTGAAATCGCTCCAAGGGCAGTATCATGAGGATTGGAATTTCCAAGTGGTTAAGACCGGAGACCGTTTAAATATCGGTTCACAGGAATTTGTCTTCATTGAATCTCCGATGCTGCACTGGCCGGATAGTATGTTTTCCTATCTGAGCGGAGACGCTATATTGTTTAGCAACGACGCTTTCGGCCAGCATTATGCGACGGGACAGATATTTAACGACACGGCG
>JAITOV010000067.1 GCA_031289735.1 Peptococcaceae bacterium | reverse complement strand
GCCTGTGCCTGCCTTGCTGCAAAAGACGCGGGAAGCAGTAGAGCGTTTGCCGCAGATGCATGGCGGGAACATGCAGATAGGGATTTCAGCTCGCTTGCGCACTGTGCTGGTCGCCGCCCACGATGAAATGACCCAATTCGGCGACGACTATGTCAGCACGGAACATTTGTTGTTAGCTATGCAAGATCAAGCGGGCGGCGTTGCCGGGCAACTATTGCAAGAAGCGGGTGTGACCAGGGAAAGTTTACTCCAGGCACTGCGTGGCATTCGCGGCAGCCAGCGCGTTTCCACGCAAAACCCGGAGGGCACGTACGACGCCTTGCAGCAATACGGCGGCAATCTCGTCGAACGAGCACAGCGCGGTAAACTCGATCCGGTGATTGGACGGGATGAAGAGATCCGGCGCGTAATTCAAATCCTTTCGCGCCGTACGAAGAATAACCCGGTATTGATCGGCGAGCCCGGTGTAGGGAAAACGGCGATTGTCGAAGGGCTGGCTCAGCGTATCGTGCGCGGAGACGTTCCGGAATCCCTGCGTGATAAGCAAGTGATCTCCCTGGATCTGGGCGCTTTGATTGCCGGGGCTAAATACCGCGGCGAGTTCGAGGAACGATTAAAATCCGTGCTCAAAGAGATTCAAAGCCGCGAAGATATCATCCTGTTTATCGATGAACTGCATACGGTCGTCGGCGCCGGTGCGGCGGAAGGGGCGATGGACGCAGGTAATATGCTGAAACCACTGCTGGCGCGCGGCGAACTGCGTTTGGTCGGGGCGACGACCTTGGCTGAATACCGCAAGCATATCGAGAAAGACGCGGCCTTGGAACGGCGTTTTCAGCCGATTATCGTCGAGCCGCCCAGTGTGGATGATACGATCTCGATATTGCGCGGTTTAAAAGAACGTTATGAGACACACCATGGCGTGAGGATCACGGATGGCGCGATCATCAGCGCCGCTGTTCTCTCCGACCGTTATATCAGTGAACGTTTCTTACCGGATAAGGCGATCGATCTGATCGATGAAGCAGCCGCGCGCATGCGCATGGAGATTACCAGCGACCCGGCGGAACTGGACCAAATCAAACGCAGGGTCATGCAGCTGGAAATCGAACGAGAGGCTTTGAAACGGGAAACGGACGAGGCGAGCAAGGAGCGTTTATACAAGATTGAAGAGGATGTAGCCAATCTGCGCGAAGAGAAGGACGCGCTAGAGGCGCAGCTGCAAGGTGAGCGCCAAATCATGCAGAATATCCAGCATTTGAAAGAAAAAATTGACGGGGTGCGCAATCAACTGGAAGACGCGCAACAACGCCTGGATTATAATCAAGCGGCGGAATTGCAATATGGCGTACTGCCGGATCTGGAGCGGAAATTGCGCGCAACGGAAGAGAAACTTCAAGAGAACCAGACGAGCTTGCTCAAACAGGAAGTCACGGAGCAGGATGTCGCTGAAGTCGTGGCGAAATGGACGCATGTGCCGGTCAGTAAGCTCCTGGAAGGGGAAATAGCCAAACTGGTCCATATGGAAGAGCGGATTCACCAGCGGGTCATCGGGCAAGAGGAAGCGGTCAAGGCGGTTGCTGACGCTATGCGCCGTGCCAGAGCTGGTTTACAGGATCCGAGCCGTCCGTTGGGATCGTTCATGTTTCTGGGCCCGACCGGAGTCGGCAAAACGGAGTTAGCGCGCGCTTTAGCTGAATTTCTCTTCGATGATGAACGGGCGATGATCCGTCTGGATATGTCGGAGTATATGGAAAAGCACAGTGTTGCCCGTCTGGTCGGCGCGCCTCCCGGTTATGTGGGGTATGAAGAAGGCGGTCAATTGACGGAGGCAGTGCGCCGTCATCCCTATGCGGTCATCCTGTTTGACGAAGTGGAAAAGGCGCATCGTGATGTGTTCAATATCTTGCTGCAACTCTTGGACGACGGCCGCTTGACGGATAGTCAGGGACGCGTGGTAAACTTTAAAAACACCGTCGTCATTCTAACGAGCAATATCGCCAGCCAATACATTCAAGAGTACACTAAAGACCATCGTGAGCAGGAAGAGATCCGTTCTGTGGTCATGGGAGACCTGAAGAATCATTTCCGGCCGGAGTTTTTGAATCGCTTGGACGAGATCATCGTCTTCCACCCATTGGAACTGGAATATATCCAGGAGATTGTCAAGATTCAGCTGGCGCTCTTGCAGAAACGCCTGGAAGAACGTAAGATATCATTGGAATTCAGCGCGGCGGCGCTGGAGTCCCTAAGTAAAGAAGGATATGATCCCGTGTATGGCGCCAGACCGCTGAAACGAGTCATTCAGCAGCGTCTACAGAACCCGATTGCCCTGAAATTATTAGCAGGGGATATGAAAGACGGACAACACCTTTGGGTTGAAACGAGTACGGACGGAAAGTATGTTTTTCGCGTGAACGAAAGTTGAACACAGGAGAAGTCGGAGTGATGAAGAAAAAATGCATCGCAATTTGAGAAGCTTCTTAGCGCAGCTCAAGCGTGAACAGGAACTGGTAGAAATTGGAGTCGCGGTCGATCCTTATCTGGAACTAGCCGAGATTCATCGCCGGGTGATCGCCGCGGACGGCCCGGCGCTCTTATTTAACAACGTTAAAGGCAGCGATTTTCCGGTGGTCACGAATCTCTTCGGCACGCGCCGGCGGGTAGAACTGTCCGTAGGCGCGCAGCCGGAGAAGATCGTACAGACGCTGGTGGCCGCGCTGCCGAGTCTGCTGCCGCCACGCTTACAGGATTTGTGGCAGCTGCGCGATACGCTCAAACCCTTGACCAAAATAGGCTTGAGTCAAGTCAAGCCGAGCCAGGCGCCGGTCTTGGAGATTCATGAAGCAGAAGTCGATCTGCGCAAACTGCCGGCCTTGACGTCCTGGCCCGAAGATGGGGGAGCTTTCATCACGTTGCCGCTGGTCTATACGGAGGATCCGCTAACCCATCAGCATAACTTGGGGATGTACCGTATACAATTACACTCCGCGCAACAGACGGGGATCCACTGGCAGATTCATAAAGGCGGCGGGTTTCACTATGATCAAGCGGAACAGCGCGGCGAAGAACTGCCGGTCACGTTATTTATCGGCGGGCCGCCGGCCTTGATTCTCTCCGCTATTGCGCCGTTGCCGGAGATGCTGCCGGAATTGATCTTTACTTCGTTTCTCATGGGTGAGAAACTGGCTATGACGCGCCAGGCGGATCTCCGGCACGCCTTGGTCGCTGAAGCGGAATTTGCCTTCTGCGGTTCTGTCCCGCCTAAGATCCGCAAAGCGGAGGGACCCTTCGGAGATCATTACGGATATTATTCTCTGCAACATGATTTTCCGGTGTTTAATATCCAGTCGATGTACAGGCGCAAAGACGCGATTTACCCGGCGACTGTCGTCGGTAAACCGCGTCAGGAAGACTATTACATAGGGGATTACCTGCAAGAGTTGCTAGCGCCGCTCTTTCCGGTCGTCATGCCGGGAGTCAAATCTCTCTGGACGTACGGTGAGACGGGCTTCCATGCCTTGACCGGAGCGGTCGTGCAGGAAAGATATCATCGGGAAGCCGTGGTTCATGCGTTGCGCATCTTAGGCGAAGGACAACTGTCATTGACTAAATTCTTGTTGGTCACGGATCAAAACGTCGCGCCGCGGGAATTTAAAGCGCTGTTACAAGTGATCCTAGAACGGATGAATCCAGTGGACGACCTGATCATCCTGCGTCAAACAGCGATGGATACGCTAGATTATACCGGACGCCGCCTGAACCACGGTAGTAAAGCGGTTATGCTGGGCATCGGGGAAGCCAAACGTGTCTTGCCGCAAGAATTCCACGCTGATCCGCCGCCGGGCATCGACGCGGTCATGCCGTTCTGTCCGGGTTGTCTCTTACTGACGGGCAAGACGTATGAACAGGAGCCTAAGCTGGCGGAACGAATTGCGCGGCAGACCAACGAAGCGTTGCTGGCCTGGCCGTTATTGATCCTGACCGATGACCTGGAGCCTTGCCGGGAAGTATCAGGATTCCTGTGGCAAGTATTTACCCGCTTTGACGCCGCATATGACCTGAGCGTTTCCGCTGGACGCATCCTGATCGACGCCAGAATGAAGCCGATGTATCCCGGGACAGTGGAGCCGGATGCGCGGACGGTGCAATGCGTGGATCAGCGTTGGGCGGAATACGGTATAAAATTGTGAGCTAGAGCTGTTGGAAGACGTTCACGGTTTCAATGGCGGTCATGGCGGCGTCAAAACCTTTGTTACCGGCTTTGGATCCAGAGCGCTCAATGGCTTGTTCGATCGAATCTGTGGTTAATACACCGAACGCGATCGGAATGCCCAGATCTAAACTGATATTGGCAATGCCCTTGGAGACTTCGCTGGCCACATAGTCAAAATGCGGCGTCGCGCCGCGAATCACGGCGCCCAAACAAATAATGGCGTCATATCGTTGGGTTTGCGCCATTTTTTTGGCGGCCAAAGGGATTTCGAAAGCGCCGGGCGCCCAGAGAATATCGATATCATCGTCGGAGACGCCGTGACGCTGCAAGGCGTCCAAAGCCCCGCCGACTAATTTGCTCGTGATGAATTCGTTAAAACGGGCGGCTACGATCCCGAAGCGCAACCCATCCGCAATGAGCTTACCTTCATAATGTTTCATGTGGAGCCATCCTTTCTTTAATAACCTAAAATTGATCACCCGATCGATAAATAATGTCCCATTTTCGTTTTCTTCGTGGATAAGTAATCGGAGTTTTCCGGTTTCGTGGGAACTTCAATAGCGACGCGTTCAACGACTTGCAATCCATACCCTTCCAGACCGATGATTTTTTTAGGATTGTTGGTCATTAAACGGATCTTGCTGATACCTAAATCAGCTAAGATCTGAGCGCCCACGCCATAATCGCGCAAATCAGCCGGGAAGCCTAAGGCTAGGTTCGCTTCGACCGTGTCCTTCCCTTCTTCCTGAAGCTTATAAGCTTTCAGCTTATTCAAGAGGCCGATCCCTCTGCCCTCTTGGCGCATATAGAGGAGGACGCCCCGACCTTCCGCCTCGATCTGGCGCAGAGCGGCGTCGAGTTGTTCACCGCAGTCGCAGCGCCGTGAGTGAAATACATCTCCGGTCATGCATTCCGAATGTACGCGCACCAAAACCGGAGCCTCAGCGCTTAAATCTCCTTTAATCAGAGCGAGGTGTTCCTGACGGTCTAACAGGCTTTCATATCCGACAGCCGTGAAATCGCCCAGATCGGTCGGGAGATGGGTACTGACGATGCGCTGAACCATTTTTTCATTTTTACGCCGGTATTTGATGATATCTTTGATCGTAACGATCTTTAAGTGATGTTTTTCGATAAATTTGAAGAGATCAGGAACGCGCGCCATCGTTCCGTCGTCATTCAAGATTTCACAGATCGTTCCGGCAGGCTGCAAACCGGCTAAACGCGCCAAATCGACAGCGCCTTCCGTGTGTCCGGTGCGTACAAGCACACCGCCTTCTCTGGCCTGCAAAGGGAAAATATGACCCGGGTAGCGTAAGTCATCCGGCTGGGCGTCCGGAGAGACGATCGCTTGCACAGTGGCCGCGCGTTCGAAAGCGGAGATTCCGGTCGTACAGCTGGCTGCGTCTACGCTGACGGTGAACGCTGTCCCGTGCGGGTCGCGATTGTAATTCGTCATGGGCTTTAAGCCCAGGAATTGCATGCGCTCGGATGTGATCGGGACGCAGATCAGTCCGCGCGCGTAGGTGACCATGAAGTTGATCGCTTCCGGAGTGACCTTCTCTGCGGCCATAATCAGATCGCCTTCATTTTCCCGGTCTTCATCATCCACGACGACGACCATTTTTCCTGCCTGAATGTCCGCCAAAACATCCTCTACACGATTGAATAGATAGTCCATATCTGCCGCCTCTTCTTTCGTTTAAAAAATATCCCTGCTTAAATATACCCGTTTTGCCCTAAAAACTCCCAGGTAAGGCTGCTGGCTGGCGGCGGGTGTTTTAACAGATTGGCAACGTACTTGCCGATGAGATCCGTCTCCAGATTGACGATATGACCGGCTGTTTTAAAACCCAGCGTCGTCTCTGCGGCAGTATGCGGGATCAAAGAGATGGTAAACGACTGCGTTAAGACCCGCGCGACAGTGAGGGAAATTCCGTCGATAGCGATGGATCCCTTCGGCAGAATCAAGGGCTGGAGTTCTGCGGGTAAACTGATTTCAAAGATTTGCGCAATACCTTCACGGCTGATCTGCTTGATCACCCCCGTCGCATCCACATGCCCGCTGACGATATGCCCTCCCAGGCGCGTCTGCAATTGCAGGGCGCGTTCCAGATTCACTTTGGAACCGGTTTTTAAACGCACTAAACTGGTATTGCGCAAGGTTTCCGCCATCACGTCGACCGTGAACTCTCTGACGCCGAGCGTAGTGATCGTTAAGCAAACGCCATTCACCGACAGGCTATCTCCGATTTGAGTATCCGTTAAGACCTTGTCAGCCTGGATGGTCAACACAGCGGAATGGTTAGAAGTATGCAGTTGCTTGACAGTGCCTAATTCTTCGATAATTCCGGTAAATATATTAATTCACCTCGCTTCTGTTCACCCAATGCGGAATATGCAGATAGGCGTGGATATGCAAATCGCCGGTGCTGGTATCTATCTGCCAATGATATAAGGGACGCGCTTCGGACATTCTACGAACCTCGAAACCGGATAGGGGAGAAGGACCCTGTCCGCCGATGAGTTTAGGGGCCACAAAAAAATCCACTTGATCAATTAAATCCTCCGCCAACATCTGACCGGCTAATCTTCCTCCGCCTTCCAGAAGCACATTGTGCCAACCCCGCGCCACCAGATCTTGCATCAATTTTTTCAGGGGCACGTAACGCTCTGTGTCATACAGCCAGACCTCAACATTGGGCAGAGTATTTAACAGCGCGCGCCTAATCGGAGGTGAGGCTTGCGTTGTGGCGATAATGCAAGGGGCTTGAGCGGAATAGGTCAGAACACGGTTATCCGTCTGAATGCGCAGAGAACCGTCTATGACGACACGCACCGGATCTTTGCCGCCGGGAAGACGGCAAGTTAAGGCCGGGTCATCGTGCAGGACGGTCTCGCTGCCGACCATGATCACATCACAAATGTTGCGCATTTGTTGCACGGCTTGCCGGGAGGCGTCACTGCTGACCCATTGAGAATCTCCGTTCTCCGTAGCGATCTTGCCGTCTAAAGTCAAAGCGGATTTATACACGACCCAAGGCAAGCCGCGGGTCATGACTTTGATAAAGGCTTCATTCGTTTGCCAGGCTTCTTTGGCTAAAACGCCGACATCGACTCGAATTCCGGCTTGACGCAAGCGTTCGGCGCCTTGTCCGGAAACGAGTGGATTCGGATCTTCGATGGCTGCGACTACTCTCCGGATCTTGGCCCGGATAATAGCTTCCGTACAAGGCGGCGTGCGTCCGGTATGGTTACACGGCTCAAGTGTGACAAATAATTCCGCCCCTGCGGCTGATTCTCCAGCGGCTTGCAACGCATGTACCTCAGCGTGCGCTGCGCCGGCGTAAGGATGAAATCCTTCTCCGATGATTCTCCCTTCCTTGA
This sequence comes from Peptococcaceae bacterium, assembly GCA_031289735.1. Lineage (GTDB taxonomy): Bacteria > Bacillota > Desulfitobacteriia > Desulfitobacteriales > Desulfitobacteriaceae > JAITOS01. Next base: position 8,271 of record JAITOV010000067.1, on the reverse strand, counting down.
CGATGACACAGCCGACCATAGGATTTGGACTGGTGCGGCCGCGCGCTTGCAATGCTAAATCCAGCGCTCGGCGCATAAATCGCTCGTCTCGTGTATAGTGTGTTTCTGGCGTAAAATCACCTTCTTTAGGTTCGCAAAGTGTTTTATGGCGTGGCAGTATTGGAGCAAAAAGGAAAACCCGCAGAAAGCTCTGGGGTTTTGTTGACAGCAAGACATACATGCTACCGGAACAGATGATCTGCTCCCTATGACATCCTCTTCCCATCCAGACTTTACTGTCGGCTCCGGAATTTCACCAGATCAACCTTTCGGCTCGCGGGCTATACCGCCGGTAAGGAATTTCACCCACCCCCAGAGGAATCCTATGCAATTGTGCGTAAACCAAGATGATACATAAATTATATTGTTTTTATATGAATCGGTCAAATTTTTATTTTTAACTTTGATTAAAGACCTAGGACAAAAACGCCGAAATTATGATTGTAGGGCGCATTGACCAAATAAAAAGGATCCCTGATGAGGAATCCTAAAATATTCTGGTCGGGGCGACAGGATTTGAACCTGCGACCTCTTAGTCCCGAACCAAGCGCGCTACCAAACTGCGCTACGCCCCGCTGTTAAAGACCGTTTGTTATTATATCAGACTGCCCTTAAAGTGTCAATACCATTCATATGCTTGCCCCTCAACGCATAACAATCCAATAAAAAGAGATGGGGGCCGTGTGTGCGATGGAATCGATATTTATCCCAAATAGTCAAAGCTTAAAGCTAGCTGATCAGGTGATTGAAAGATTGATTGTTGCTTGCTATGTGAGCGGAGCGGAGGCGGATCGAGAGTTTCGTCAGGTCAGCGCGTTGATGCGGAAGATGATTGAGGTCTTGCGGCGCGAGTTTCCTGGATCGGAAGATCAGTTGTCGGAAATGATGGTTCAGATTCTGGAACAGAGATTGCCGGAGCAGCGAGTCCGTGAACAGTTTCCTGGCTTGCAGGAAAATTTGCAACGCATGTTGGCTGCTCATCAGAGAAAATAGGTTTTTTCTGCACGCAGAGATTCAGTTGGATCAAATATTTTTTGGACAGGCGTTTATTGCTCAGGTCAAAGAATTTTTGTTTTATACCGGTAGTAAAGAAGGATTTTCAGGGAACGAGGAAGGCGATCCCGCCTGGAAAATCATCTTCTTATCCGAGGAGGATCTAGGCTTTCTCAGAAGGGTGCGCAGGTTACTGAGACAACAGGGTATGCTTTAAACAGGCCATAAAAATGTAAATTTAAATTGCACGCCGCGGTAGGAAAAACAGCCTATATGTCGAATTAAACCGGCATAGGTCTCCCAAAAAAGGAGTTCTGCACGATTGATTAAAACAGCACAACCAATCACAGAAGTATATGATGAAGTCTTTGCAGCGATTGAAGGCAGTAAGGAAAAGATTTTCTATATCGTAGATAGTATTTACCATGATAAAGAAAGACTGATCAACGCCTTGGATCGCTTGAAGATTGACGCGGCCATACTACAACAAAAAATTGAACGACAGGGGAACATCAAATCACGTGCCGGCGAGATCACTGGGGAGATGTGTAATGCTTTGCCGTCAACTGATTTAGCCTGTATGAAGGCCGAGATGAAGTCGCGTGAAGCTCGGCTGAAATTACAGGTTTTGCAGGCTCAGTTGGAAAGCTACGCCTTACAGCGTGAAGTGTTGGAAAGAGCGCTGGTTCAGGCGCGTATGACCGATTCCCAGGCGGTAAAAGCAATTTCTTTACTGAATACCGTGGCTAATCTACTGCAAAACCAATTTTCAGGACAAGCCTTGGTGCGCGCTCCGGATGAATACGACACGAATGCGATGCAGATTATTCAAGCGCAAGAAGACGAACGGGTCAAGATTGCCCGCGATATTCATGACGGACCTGCTCAATCCATAGCCAACATCAAGGTGCGCTTGGGAATTGTCAGCAAGCTGATCGATAAAGATCTGCAAATGGCGCAAAATGAAATCGCCGATCTACAGAGCATACTGCAATCCAGTATTCGCGATATGCGGCGTATGATCTTCCAGTTGCGGCCCGTCGTCTTGGAAACAGGTAATGTGGTTTTGTCCGTTCAGAACTACTTGCAGATATACAAAAAGAACTATGGGCTTACCTGTTCGCTACAGGTGGAAGGACCGGAACAGAAACTGGATGCGGCGACAGAAACCGTCGTCCTGCGGGTTATTCAAGAAAGCCTGAATAACATTGCCAAACATACGGATGCCAATAAAGCGTTCATCGTCATGCGCTTTGACGAAAATGAGCTGACCACACAGGTACAGGACTATGGCAAGGGTTTTAATGCGAAAAACGCAATCAGTGATTCGAAGGATCATTATGGTTTAATTGGTATGAGCGAACGCGTTCGCTTGTTAGGGGGACAGTTTTCTATTAAGTCTTCAAAAAATCAAGGTACCTTAATAGAATTCACTCTTTCTACTTTAAAGGAGATGGGGTAAAATGAGTATTAGAATAGTTATTGCGGATGATCATACGCTGCTTCGTGAAGGATTGTGCAGGATCCTGGAGTTTGAAGACGATATTGAGGTTATCGGAGAAGTCGGTGATGGTCAAGGAGCCATTAATCTGGCCAGACGCCTGGATTTGGATGTTTTGCTGATTGATTTAAATATGCCGATTGTCAGCGGTTTAGAAGCGTGCCGCGTGATTCGGCGTGAGAAGCCTAATGTGGGGATTATCATCTTAACGGTTGATGATTCCGAGGATAAAGTGTTCCGCGTATTGCAACTTGGCGTAGCCAGCTATCTCTTGAAAGATGTAGATTCTAAGATGTTGATCGATTCGATCCGCAAAGTCTATGCCTGCTCACCATTGGTGTCTTCGGCGATGCTGACGAGTGCCCATGGCGAAACGACCGATCTGCCGTTGCACAAAAAACAGACCTTTGGTTTGAGTGATCGGGAACTGGAGATTCTCGGTTGCGTAGTGAAAGGGTCATCGAATAAAGAGATCGGACATTCACTGTTTATCAGCGAAAAAACAGTGAAAAATCACCTATCAAGCATTTTCCGTAAATTGCTAGTCGAAGACCGTACCCAAGCAGCTTTAAAAGCAGTAAAATTAGAATTAGTGGCCTTGGAATAAGGCGTATATAAGGAGGCGTTCATGCAAATCACCTTTTGTGGAGCAGCTCAGGTTGTTACAGGTTCGTGCTATTTAGTCGAATCAGACGGCTATCGGTTATTAGTTGATTGCGGAATGTTTCAAGGATCTAAAACTTTAAAAGATTTGAATTACGGCCCAATGCCATTTCAACCCGCGTCTATTGATGCGGTTCTCTTAACCCACGCGCATATTGATCACTCCGGTTTATTGCCTAAACTGATCAAACAAGGGTTTAAAGGCAAAGTATGGGCTACGCATGAAACGGTAAAACTGTGCGAGATCATGCTTCCGGACAGCGGACACATTCAAGAAATGGAAGTTGAACGCAAGAATCGCAAATTTATCCGGGAGAAAGACACGCCGCTGCTGGAAGCGATTTATACCGCAGAGGATGCGTTGCGCGCTATGTCTAGTTTTCAAGCGGTCAATTACCGGCAAGCCATCCGTTTGACCGATCATATCTCTTTTGAATTCTGTGATGCCGGACACATCTTAGGATCAGCCAGCATCATTCTTGCCGTACGGGAAAAAGGAATCGTGAAGCAATATATTTTTGCCGGTGATGTCGGTTCATTGGATCAACCGTTCGTAGAAGATCCGTGCCGCTTGACCGAAGGCGATGTCGTACTCGTTGAATCGACATATGGCGGCGTCTTGCATCAGCATAAGAACGATCGCGTAGCCAAGCTGGCGGAAATCATCAATCAAGCCTATCAAGCTGGCGGGCATCTGGTGATACCCGCTTTCGCGGTTGAACGCACACAGGATCTGTTGTACTATATTCGACACTTACAGGCAAAGGGACAAATTCCTGTTTTGCCTATTTATATTGACAGTCCGATGGCGATTGCGGCCACGAAGATATTTGCCGAAAATACGGAACACTTCGACGAGGAGGCGCGCGAGTTAATTCAACGTGGCGAAAACCCTTTTGAGCTGCCGAATTTGCATTATAGTCAAAGCGCGGAAGACTCAAAAGCTCTAAATGAGTTAACGGAGCAGTCGATTATTATTTCCGCCAGTGGGATGGCTGACGCAGGCCGGATTAAGTATCATCTGAAAAACAATCTATGGAAATCTGAAGCGACTATCTTATTCGTAGGATACCAGGCGGAAGGGACCGTAGGCAGAGCCTTGTTAGAAGGCGCGGAGGAAGTGCGGATCCATGGACAGCACATCGCGGTGCGCGCTCATGTCGCTCAGATCGACGGATTTTCAGCCCACGCGGATCAAGAAGAATTACTGTATTGGCTGGATTCTTTGGCTCCGGCAGTGAAACAAATCATTTTGGTGCATGGCGAACTGCAAAAACAAAAAGCTTTTGCCGAGCGGATTGCCGAACGTTACGGTAAAACCGCGTTCATACCCGAGATCGATGAAAGATTCGTGTTCACCGAGGATCAAGTGTTGCGTTATGTTCCGGAACACTCAAGGTTGACGCAGATGCCAGCGGTTCCCGCACAAACGAGCGGCAACGCCAGCCCGGCGAAAAAAGCGACCAAATCTCAAGTCCGCCGCGCGTATGAAAAGCTTTCCCGCCGCTTGGAAAACATGGTGGGATCCGGTTATAACGCTGATGATTTTGGTAAAACACTGGCGACGATGGAACAAATCTCGGCTTGGCTGGACGAACACTCATAAATACGCGTATTCGGCTGTCTGCCGCTTGAGCCCGGACAAGAAACGCAAAACCTCTTCCCGGCGTTTGATCGCCAGTCGCCGGCCCGTCTGGGTAACGGTTTTATTCGGTAGGGCGTCGGCCAAAGTGCCGGCCCGGTTGACAGCGTCTTCCGGCGTTTGGATTAGCTCGTCCTGGCCAACCATACTGAATAATCGGGCGATACCGATATGGCCGATATTATCGAGTATGTCAGCATCGCGCAAATAGACAGCCTCATCCGTCTTGCCCGGATCAGAGTAATACATATGTGTTTCAATCGCTTCCAGAATCGTGGGAATCTTATGCGCTGGGAATTTGATTTTTTGCAGCAGCGCAGACGCAACTCCTTTAGAGCGTAGAGGATGGTCGATATTGGGCAGAGCATAGCATGGGAATTTTCCTACATCATGCAGAGTGGCGGCGACAAATAACACTTCGTGATCCAGGTCCAGGTGCTGAGATAATTCCTTAGCCATGCGATAGACCCGTTGGCTGTGACGCATTCCTAAAGCGGGATGAACATCGGCGTATTCTACAAATCTCTGAATCTCTTCCAGGGAAGTCATCGGTTCGGTACCCTCCTTTACAAGTCCTGGGCAGCAGGCTATAATGTGGTAAATATTGGAATATTTATATAGAGTATTCGCTGCAGGAAATCAAAACCCTCCTGTCAGGGCGTGGCTTCTTATCGTAATAATCACCCTTCATTTGCCAAATAGCGAACATGCTGTATGGGATCTTACAAATAACGAATAAATCTACGGAGTGGTTGAATGGATAAAATCAATGTGTATGAAAGCTTTACGCAGACTCTTTTGTTTTCCGGGGCCTTATCCGTGCCTAAGTATTTATTGGCCAACTACGCTGAACTGGGACTCAGTTCTCAGGAATTTGTGCTCATCTTACATCTACTGAACTCGATCGATGAGAACGCCTATCCCACGGCGCAAGAGCTCTCTGAGCGTATGCAGATACCTGTGTCAGAAGCAGAAACCTCTTTGGCAAATCTACTGGAGCGTAAATACTTATCGATTGAAAAACGTTGGAATAACCAGACGAAGCGTTGGGGCAGCGCTTACAGCATCTTAGGCCTGATTAATGAACTTGCGGAACGCTGGGCGATTGAGAGCTTCAGGCAACTTGAGAATGAGCGGATTCAGTCGCAGGTAGGGCGAGCGGAACAGGAAAAACCGGTGGATGTTCACCCGCAGATGCGCCAGCTGGTAAAAATCTATGAAAATGAACTAGGACGCCCACTCACCGGTATGGAATGTGAGTTTATTGAGCGTTGGCTGGCGTCGGGATTTGCGCATGATCTCATCGTCGAAGCTTTGCGCCGGGGCGTAGGGGCGGGAATCAGGAATTTTCGCTACTTAGATTCGATTATTCGGGAATGGGAAAAGAAGGGTTTGCGCACCTTACCGGAAATCGAAGCGGAAGACGCCTCCTTCCAAGAACGGCAAGAAAAGAAAGTGCGTACGGCAGGCGGCAAACGCAAACGTGTCGCATCCTCAAAATATGATAACTTTGATCTATAGACAGGCGGCAGCCAGACGCGTGAGGGGAGATTAGAGCATACCGATGAATGAGTTAAAGGGCTTGATTAAGCAAGAGATTGCACAACTGTCCGGCAAACCATCTGTGCTGCCGGAACCTACAGGGCGCGTAGGGCAAGAGCCTGTATGCCCGCTATGCGCCGATCAAGGCATTATCTACGACGCGACACAAGACCTAGCGCGTCCCTGTTCGTGTATGCGGCAAAAAAATCTCTATCACCGTTTTCGTCACGCGCGCATCTCGCAACAGTTGCAGGCGTGCAGTTTTGCGCGCTTCGATCTATCCTATTATGAATCCTCTGAGGATAGAGATAGGACGCATGAGAAAAACGCCAGGACAGCCTTGCGGGCAGCGGTGGATTTTTGCGCATCCTGCGCCCAGCATCCGGATGGCTTAGGGTTATTCTTCACCGGGCCGGTAGGTTCGGGAAAAACCTTCTTAGCGGCTGCTATGGCCAACGATTTGCTTCGGCAAGGCGTCCAGATTCTATTCGTGGTGGTACCGGATTTGTTGGACGAAATAAAATCGACCTATGATCAACATTCCGAAATATCTGAGTATGATCTCATTGAAACGGCGCGGACCGTTCAAGTCTTGATTCTGGACGATCTGGGCGCGCACAATTATACAGATTGGACGATCAATAAGATTTATACCATCCTCAATTATCGCTTGAACGAGAAATTACCCACGATTATCACCACGAATCTATCCGTCAGGGAGATGGGGGAGTTTCTCGGGGATCGGACGACATCGCGCGTCGTGGAAATGACGCAAGGATATCAGCTTTCCTGTGATCGCGACATTCGCTTACAAAAATACCAGCGCCGCGCCAAGAAATGATCAGCTCATAAAATTAGCGGATTCTATGCATGTCCCAGAATTACTGGCATACTATTTTTTAAAAGTAATTTTGGGAAATGGGGGAATCTGAAATGGCGCGTTTTATCTTGATCAATCGCCGCTATGTGCAATGGCTGGCGGGCGTTGTCGCCGTCTTAGCCGTCGCTTATACGGTGACAGGCCTACACCAACGGTCCATCAGCGCCCAGCACAGCAGCGGAACTCCGGAACTACAGATGCTCAGTATTACACTGGATCCGGCCAGTCAAACCAGGGACATGATCTATGGAGACGTGACCCTGAAAGGGGTACAAATCATTCCGGCGCAAACCTTTAATCTAACAGCGACCTTACAAAACGACAGCGCTCAAAAAATGACGGATATTCCCATCGAATTAACGGTCTCACTGGTGGGCAATGAAACCCAGAAAACAACCAAATCAGGTATGTTAAAGTCCATTGATCCGGGCGCTACCGCGCGGGTGACATTCCACGGCATCAAAGCCTTCGGGGACGCGTTAGGGAAGGATGCGGCCACCGGACAGCATCAGATTGTCCTGCGCGTGCAGGCGAATCCCTCCGGCGGAGTGCATCAGTCCACGGAAGCCAGTTATCGCTTTTTAGTGGATTCCACCATCAAAAAGGCGGACGCGCTGAACTGATATGTAGCGTGACGAAATGAAACCGCTGATGATACAGAGATCCTACAAAGCCGCAAACACTGTAGGATCTCTGTATTTTTTTGCAGACACATAAAATCAGGTGCAGATCCACGTCCATGCTTCCAAGGATGAGCTGCATGGGAATATCCTTGCAATATTTCACTATTTTGCAATCTCTTAAAGTATTCCCTCGGAGAGATGTAGCCCAACCGTTTCTGCACTCTTCTGCCGTTATAGAGTGTCAACGGCGATACAATAATGGCGAGGATTCCGCCGTGCCTTGAAAACGGCAAAACCGCATTTAGCTGGTAGTCCAATCTTCAAGGGTAAGTCCCGGCACACGCGAAAATTCTTGCGTGTTGTTCGTGACTAAAATTCCGTCGTTTGC
>JAITOV010000154.1 GCA_031289735.1 Peptococcaceae bacterium | reverse complement strand
AAGCGGCCAAGGCCGCTGGCTTTCTCGCCGCCGAACATGACGTGCGGCTCGGTGCCAATCGAGCTATCGTTGACATGCGTCATCCCACTCTCAATCCTCCGCGCGACCTGGAGGCCGCGCCAGCGATCGTTCGTGATAACGCTCGACGACAGCCCGTACTCCGTCTCATTCGCAATGCGCACGGCGTCGTCCTCGTCCTCTGCGCGCAGGATACTGCATACCGGGCCAAACGTCTCGTTCGCAGCCGCCGGCATGTCGTTTGTCACATCCGCAAACAACCACGGCGTCATAAGGTTGCCGCGCAACTCGCCGCGTACCAGTACGCGCGCTCCGGCGTTCTCTGTCGCCTCGACGAGCGCGAGCACGTCGTCAACCTGTTTTTTATTGATCAGTGGCCCCACAAACACAGCGTCATCTGCTGGGTCACCGGATTTCAAGTCGCTCACGGCGCCCGCAAACGCGGTGCAGAATGCGTCGTACCGCTCACGAACGACGATAATCCGGTTCGTCGCCATACAGATCTGCCCCTGATTGAAGAATGCACCGGGAATTCCGGCTGCGACCGCCATCCCAACGTCCGCGTCGCCGAGGACGATGAACGGGTTGTTACCGCCGAGCTCCAGCGAGACGTCTTTGATGCTCTCCCCCGCGAGCCGCCCGATACGCCGCCCGACTTCTGTCGAACCGGTAAACGATATGCTTGACGCACTCGGATGCGTGACGATGTAGTCTCCGATCTCGCGTCCGGCGCCCGCGACGACGTTCAAGACGCCTTTGGGGAAGCCAGCTTGTTCAAACATCTCCGCAATAACGAACGACGACGCAGGCGTGTCGGACGAAGACTTGAGCACCACCGCATTACCGCAAGCAATCGCCGGAATCACAGAGCGTAGCGCGAGGACGAACGGCACATTCCACGGCGCGATGACGCACACGACGCCTTTGGGCGTCCGGTAGATGTAGTTCTCCTGTCCCGGTGTATCGGACGGCTGAATCTTCCCTTCCATTTGATACGGGAACCGCACGCACATCCGTGCTAGTCCGACGCTGCCGGCCTTTTCCATCTCACGTTTCGACTTTGGCGAGCCGCATTCCATGATCAGGCACTCGTCAATCACCGGCGCGAATGCCACAATGGTCTCGCGCAGCCGCTCAAATAGCGTAGCTTTCGCCGCGGGGAGGACACGCGCCCACTCGCGCTGGGCCGCTATTGCCGCGCTGTAAGCGTCATCGATATCGGCGCGGGATGCGGAACGATAGGTATACAGCAGTTCGTCCGTATAGGGATTGCGGTTCTCCAGTACACTGTCGCCGCTCCCTTCACGCCATATCCCGCCAATAAACTGCTCTGTGTATGTTTTCACGTTAATCCCTCTCTTTTTAAGTTTTTTTCACATCATACCATATTCAATGACCTGCCGCCTTTAAATCCTGATCCGTGGCCGCGCTTTTCGCCGTCAAAGTCTTCGTATAGTCAATGGTCGCGAAAATGGCAATCGCGCCAAGCACCGCCGGAATCGCAAAAGCCAGGAAGTTAAAAAACATGGGAACATTGGCTACTAAGAGAAATCCGCCGATGATCGGACCGGCAGCGCCTCCCAATCTGCCAATTCCCAACCCGCAGCCTAACGCCGTCGAACGGAAAGTGACCGGATAGCATAATGAGACATAAGAATTGAACATGGAGTTAATCCCGAGTACAATCGCGCCAATAATGAATAGGATGACTCCAAGCATCGCAAAGCTGAATTTGATGCTGAGCAAGCAAATCAAGATTGCGCCAACCGCATAGTAAGCGATGATGATCTTCTTATACCCGTATTTAGGCGCGGCCCAAGCTCCAAATGTCGTTCCGATAATGGTCCCCGTATTGAATATCAACAGCAGCCAGAGACTGTTGCCTAACGGATATCCCTTCGCCATCATCAGTTTTGGCAGCCAGGTATTGATGCCAAACGTCATGTATAGATTCATAAAGTAGCAGATCCAAACCAGGATCGTGTTGCGCGCAAACCCATCCTTAAATAAGCTCACCAGTGGCACTTTACTGACTTCGGCATGGTCTAAAACAAACTCGTCGTCCGCGCTGGGAATATAGTCCGCGTTCGCCCGCTGCAATGTTTCTTGAATCTTGGCTTTGTTGCCCTTGCGATAATAGGATATCATGGTTTCCGGCAGGAAAAAATGAATCAGCAGCACAATGATGATCGGGAGATACGCGATCCAGAACATGAATCTCCAACCAAATTTCTGCAGGAATAGGATCGACAGACCTGCCGCCAGAATCGCCCCGAAATTAATGCCGATACTCACCCAGGAAGTCATCGTTCCCCGATTGGCTTTTGGCGTAAATTCAGTGACATACGCGATAACATTGGGCACCACGCCGCCAATGCCGAATCCAGCGATAAAACGACAGATCCCTAACATAGTTGGTGTATTGGCGTGTCCAGTCAGCCCAGTGAACAATCCATACACGACAATGCCAATCATGATGGCTTTCTTTTGCCCGATTTTATCGGCAAAAACGCCAAAGACGATCGAACCGACCAACATGCCATAGAGTGCGTAACTAGCCAGTAAACCCGTTTGAGCGGCGTTCAAATGTAAATCTTCCATTAGCAAAGGAGTGATCGGGCCAAAGATATTCATATCATAGCCGTCGAAAATAACGATGAAGATACAAATGATATACACGAGGGAAAAGAACTTATTGAGCTTGCCTTGATCAATGGTCTGTTGAATATTAATTCGCGGCATGCATCTAACCTCCCATTCAATAATCACCTGACTTTGCTATCTGTTCTAGAAAATACTCCGATACAGTCTTTCCACATCTTCGGCAGTTGACCGGCGTGGGTTAAAGTTGGTGATCGAATCCTTCAGCGCTCTTTCCACCATCGGCTGAATGTCTTCTTCTTTCACCCCGGCTTCGGAAAGCCGTTGCGGCAATCCTACGTCTTTGGATAAACCAATCACTTCTTCAATGCCGCGCAGGGCGGCTTCCCGAGGAGTCAAGCCATGCACGTTCACGCCCATCGCCGCGGCGATATCGGCATAGGGCTGCGGATCGATTTCCATATTGTACTTCATGACAACCGGCAAAACCATGCCGTTAGCTAAACCATGGGGGAAGTTACAGATCGTGCTCAATTGATGCGCCATCCCATGTACCAGTCCTAAGAGGGTATGAACAAAGCCTAAACCGGCGGTCATCGAACCCACGGCCATATCCTCGCGCGCTTGCAAATTGTTTCCGTCGTACACAGCCTTGCGCAGCGAGCGGGAAATGACCCGGATCGCTTCCAGGGCCAAGCCGCGCGACGGTACGAAAAAGACATTCGACACATAGGCTTCAATGGCATGGGTTAACGCATCCATCCCGGTGAAAGCCGTCAGCTTCGGCGGCATAGAAACCGTCATCAGCGGATCAATGATCGACACAGCCGGAACCAATCTCCAAACATTGATCGACATCTTAATGTGTAGTTTAGAATCCGTAACCAAAGATCCGGATGATACCTCTGAACCGGTCCCGGAAGTCGTCGGTATGGCAATCAAAGGCAAGAGCGGACCGGTAATTTTTGCCGAGCCTCCTGCCAGAACCCAATAATCTTTGGCCACGCCGCCATGCGTAGCCACGACGTTGGCCGCCTTCGCCGCGTCAATCGGACTTCCGCCGCCCACAGCGACCAGCACATCCGGATGAAAGTCATTGATAGCGGCCGCCGCTTTTTCCACCTCAACATCTAAGGGATTGGGGCTGATTTCACTAAATACTTGGACGGCAATCCCAGCCTCTTCAACCTTTTGCACCAACCCGGCGACGAGATCCGTGCGGCGTAAGAACTCGTCCGTGATAAAGAACGCCTTTGTCCCTTTCAGTAAACGGATCTCATCCGGCAATTGCTGCGCTGATCCCTGACCGATGACGATTCTGTTTGGCCATGCGGCGAACGTCCTGACCTGTGACATGATCATTCCTCCTTTGTTTTCACTGAATTTTTTGTTCTGAGCAAATATATACGCAATGAACGTGCCAACTATCCACGTCAACCTTGACTTTTCGGTGCGGTATTACCGCCATTATTTCACGATTATTTTAAAAGGAGTGAATTTTTGCGCTACAAATGTATCTTGCTCCGCTACATTTGTAGCGTTTCCCTTGCGCACGATCCCACGATTTAATATAATGGCAGTGTGAATTAGACCATTTTATACTTTATCGCTTCTACCGATCAGCCTTTACGTCAAACGTGAGGAGGGTTCTTCATGGGATGGCCTAGTCAATTATCTTACATAAAAAAGATCAATTCCTATTGGGATAAATTCGTTTCCTCCGGGAGTTCCGAAGGGATTGATGTTCGCCCGGATATTCTGCAATCCTGGCAACGATCTTATCAAAATGGGGTCGCGCACCTACGTTTAGAAGCGCCCACCGAATTGAGTCCGGATCAGCTGGAACAAGAACGCCAAGCGAATACGCACCTGATCGCCGCCGCTATCCCCATATTAGACGACCTCGCTCAACTCCTGCACGGTTCGGGGCAAGTCCTCTTATTGACCAACGCCCGAACGACCATCATTGAGATGCGGGCTGACTCACTGGGATTCAAACGCGCTACCGAGCTTAATCTGAAACCAGGCAGCAATATCAGCGAAGCTTCCAGGGGAACAACCGCGCCGGGCTTGGCGACGTTGGAACATCGGCCTTTCACTGTGTTTGCCGCTGAGCACTACTGTGAAGCGCCCAAGAAGTGGTCCTGTACTTCAGCGCCAATTTTACCGGCAGTCGGCCAGACGTTGCAAGGAACCCTGACCCTCGCCGGCCGCTATATGATTCCCCACAATCACAGTCCCGGACTCATCCTTTCAGCAGCGCGCGTGATCGAAGAACGCCTGTTACAACAATATTGGCAATACCGCAGCGAGGTGCTCCTGGCCTATACAGAAAGCAGCCTGCGCATGCGGGCAGATTTAATCGTAGCCACGGATCATTATGGCAACGTGCTGGAAGCTTCTACGTATCATCACCCACTGTTACTCGAACATCAGGCTAGCCTGTCCATGATCCCAGAGGTTCAAGTAGGCATACAACGCTTGCTGAACAATCCCGATTTAGCGCGTAGCCAGATGGACCGAGTCGAAGCGCCGCTGGTCAAGAGAAAATATCAGCTCACCTACCGTTCCATCATTAAAAACTCGACCTTTTATGGTCTGCTATTATTTGCTCATTCGTCCAGCGATCACCGATCGAATCAGCGTTCTGTCAGCACATCCCTAGGCAAACCGCTCAGCAACCAGCATCCTGCCGGGAACATGCCCCCGGCGCACGCCTTAGTCGGATCCGCGCCGGCCTTTCAACACGCGCTTAATCTGGCGTTACGCGCAGCCACGTCCAATGCGGTCATTCTCCTGGAAGGAGAGACCGGCGCCGGCAAAGAAGGTTTTGCCCGCGCGATTCATCACGCCAGTTCGCAGCAGTACGGACCATTTGTAGCCGTGAATTGTGGCGCAATCCCCAAAGAACTCATCGCCAGCGAGCTGTTTGGCTATGCCCCCGGCGCATTTACCGGCGCTTCCCAGCAAGGGCACAGCGGCAAATTTGAAGCCGCGAACGGTGGCACACTCTTTCTGGATGAGGTCAGCGAATTACCCTTAGAGATGCAAACCTATTTACTCAGAGTGCTGCAAGAACGGGAGGTCATCCGCCTAGGCTCTCATCAACCAACTCCCGTCAATATCCGCCTAGTCTCAGCGACCCAGCGCAATCTAGCACAATGTGTCGCTGAAGGATATTTCCGCGAAGATCTCTATTACCGCTTAAATATTATTGAAATTAAAATCCCCTCATTGCGTGAACGTCCTGAAGATCTCCCCTATCTAATCATGCATTTTCTCAATACTTTCGGCTGTCCCAACCTCAGCATCCAGGAAGAAACACTACACGCGCTACAATCCTATGCCTGGCCGGGAAATGTACGCGAACTGATGAATGTAGTCGAAAGAAGCACCGTATTGGGGCCAGATATAGACGCCGTCTTCCTGGAATATGTACAATCACGCACAACCGCCGTTGCCGCTAAGACAGAGAGCCCACAGCAGGATCTCTTTAACGGAGATCGCATCGCGCAGACTCTGGCTGTGCATGACGGCAATGTAACCCTGGCTGCCCGCAAGTTGGGCGTAGCCCGCAGCACCATTTATCGTTATCTCAAAGAGAATCAGCTAACATTAAATCGTCATTTGCAGAGTCCTGATTAGGCTGCACATACTTCAGATTTCGCATTCTTCCATCGGCTCTAATGGCTTTTCCAGATTCAAAGGGTCAAAGTGCTTGGGCAAGACCAAATTGAGAACCACCGTTATTTAAAAGAACAACGGATCCCATGAAATACCTGCACATATCGATGAAATCGTTCATCTCCACTGCCGCTCAGTCTTTCAGCAAACTGAGCGCTATCTGATTCTTCTCCTTATTCACCTCTACGACATATACTGTCAGCACATCACCGACCTTGAGCATCCGCGCTGGATGTTCGATGCGTTGCTGCGACATACGCGAGATATGCACCAGGCCGTCACGGTGTACGCCGATATCGACAAACGCGCCGAAATCCACCACATTGCGCACGGTTCCGCTGAGTTCCATGCCTGGGCGCAGGTCATCTATCGTCAGTACGTCGGAGCGCAAGGTCACCGGCGGCACATCATCTCGCGGATCACGTCCGGGACGCAACAGTTCTGAGATAATATCGCTCAGCGTCGGCGCGCCGATAGCCAATGCGTTGCAGAGTTGCTTGAACGAATACTCCTCTGCCTTCTCGCGCAAACCGGTCAGTTTAGCCGGCGTCAAGGCCGGATAACCGAGCAGCGTCAGGAGTTTCCGCGCGGCAGCGTAGGATTCCGGGTGAACCGCCGAAGCGTCCAACGGATTCTGGCCGCCCGGGACACGCAGGAAACCCGCGCATTGTTCAAACGCTTTGGGACCGAGTTTACTCACCTTTTTCAGATGCGCCCGATCTGGGAAAGCCCCGTTTTCGTTGCGATAAGCGACGATGTTTTTGGCAAGTACCGGCCCAATGCCCGCCACCCGCTTGAGCAACGCCGGACTAGCCGTGTTCACATCCACGCCAACCGCGTTCACACAATCCTCGACGACCCCGTCCAATCGCTCATCCAGGGCGCGCCCCTCCATATCATGTTGATATTGCCCGACACCGATCGCTTTCGGATCAATCTTAACGAGTTCGGCGAGCGGATCTTGCAACCGCCGAGCCAGCGACACAGCCCCACGAATCGACACGTCTAAATCCGGCATTTCTTCCGCCGCCAACGCTGAGGCTGAGTAGACCGAGGCGCCGGCTTCGTTAACGACGGTGTAGCCGGGCTGGTCACTGAGTCCGTTGATGGCGTCAGCGACGAAGCGTTCTGTTTCACGCGAAGCGGTACCGTTACCGATGGCGATGACGCTCACGCCGAACTTGTTAATCAGGTGTTGCAGTTTACGCTTGGCTTCATCGACTTTGCCGTGTTGCGGCAGCGGATAAATCACGCCGTAGCCGAGCACCCGAGATGTTGCATCCACGACCGCAAGCTTGCACCCCGTGCGAATACCCGGATCGAGCGCCAGCACGATCTGCCCGCGCAGCGGCTGCTGCATTAACAAATTACGCAAATTCTCCCCAAACAGACTGATAGCGGCACTTGACGCCTGCTCCGTAAGTTCTCGCCGCGTTTCGTTTTCCAGCGAAGGAAACAGCAGCCGGTTATAGGCGTCAACGACGGCGAAGCGCACCTGAGCGTTTTCACGCTGGAGCTTGACGAACTGTCGCTCACAGATTTGTACCGCGGCAGATTCGGGACAAGTGATCTTTACTTTCAGCACCCCTTCCGCTTCGCCGCGATTGATGGCTAAGACGCGGTGTGAGGCGAGCCGGTTCAGCGCCTGGTCAAAATCATAATACAACCGATACACCGTGTCTTCCTCTGTCGTCGCACTGGAGGTCAGGCGTCCGTGCGCTTGGATCAGTCTACGCAGTTTACCGCGCAGTTCCGCGTCGTCGCTGACCCACTCAGCGATAATGTCACGCGCCCCAGCCAGAGCGGATTCAAAATCCGGAACCCCCTTGTCCGCATTGACAAACCGCGCCGCCAGCACTTCCGGCGCAGGAGCATCCTGGCTTTGCGCGAACAGCTCTACCGCCAGCGCTTCTAACCCTTTTTCTTTAGCGGCGGACGCCCTTGTGCGCCGTTTCGGACGATACGGCCGATAGATATCCTCCAGTTCACTCTGGCTCACGGCCTTGTCCAGCGTTTGTTGCAATTCGTCTGTCAGCACCGCGAGCGTCTCCAAGGAAGCGAGTATCTCCGCTCTGCGTTTTTCCAGTGCGCGCAGGGCGGCCAGGCGATCAGAGATTTTACGCAACATCTGGTCATCAATCGAACCATGCTTTTCTTTGCGATAGCGCGCGATAAACGGCAGCGTATTTCCCTCGTCCAACAGTGCGGCTACGTTTTCAATCTGCCACTCAGCCAGGGCAAACTCCAGAGCGAGTGTATGTATAATGTCCATCATGTTCTCCCTTGTATCTTATTTTGTCCGTTTTCATTATACCATTGGTTCGTTTGTTATATGAAAAAAGAAGCGCGGTCAAAGCACCAGAAGGCATTTTTAGGTAT